>JAUIBX010000137.1 GCA_030427595.1 Bacteriovoracia bacterium
GACTCAATTGCTGATGAGCTCAAGGCCAATAAGAAAAGTCTTGAAGGTGCTATTTTCTTTACTCATAAGGAAAGGTGCTTCTTGGCCGGTGCCGATATAAGTCTTATCTCTGCTATGAAAACTGAAGCGGACGGTGCTCGTGGGGCCGAGGCCGGTCAGGGTATTTTTAATAAGATTGAAGATTTGCCTTTTCCCACAGTGGCGTGCGTTCATGGCGTTTGCTTAGGTGGTGGAACAGAATTTAGTCTTTCTTGTAACACCATTTTAATGAGTGATGACAAGTCGACTATGATGGGCCTCCCGGAAGTAAAGCTTGGTCTTATTCCTGGCTTTGGTGGCACCTATCGTATGCCTCGAAGAATTGGCTTGCCAGCGGCGCTTGATCTCATCTTAAGCGGCAAGACAGTCAAACCCCGCAAGGGTAAGAAGTTGGGACTCGCCTCAGAAGTTTATCCCAAAGAAAGAATCGTCGATATGGCCAAGAATTTTCTTGGTAAGAAAAGAAAAAATGGTGGTCTTAAGGAATCTCTAACTGACTTTGCTCAAGATAACTTTTTAAGCCGTAAAATTATTTTTCAAAAGGCGAGGGAGAGTGTTCTTAAGAAGACAAAAGGATTCTATCAAGCTCCTCTTAAAATTCTTGATACAATGGAAGCCGGCATGATGAAAGGCCGCTCTAGCTATCTTGCAAGTGAAGCTCAGGCCTTTGGTGAACTTTGTGTTTCTGAGCAAAGTAAGAACCTACAGCATATTTATTGGATGACCGAGAAGGTAAAGAAGTTTCCTGGACCTAAAGGTCAAGGTGACGTTCCCAAGCTCAAAAGAGGTGCTTGCTTGGGCGCTGGTACAATGGGAGGGGGCATTGCCTGGCTTATGAGTGATGCTGATATGGCCCCCATTATGAAGGACCTCAATAAAGATGCTCTTGAACTAGGTCTAAAGCAGGCTTCTAGTAACTACAGTGGAGCCCTTAAAAGAAAAAGAATCAGTGCCGACGATTTTGAACGTAAAATGCGCTCAATTAGCTGTCAGACTGATTACAATGGATTTAAGAAAGTTGATCTTCTGATTGAGGCCATTATTGAGGATATGAAAATTAAGCAAAGTGTTTTTGCTGAGACTGAAAAGTATATGAGAGATGATGCTCTTCTCACTTCAAATACTTCTTCTTTGAGTGTTGAAGAAATGGCCAAGGCCCTTGAAAAGCCTGAACGCTTTGCAGGTCTTCATTTCTTTAATCCTGTCCATCGCATGCCTTTAGTTGAAATTATTACCCATTCTAAAGTTGCTCCAGAAACCGTTGAGGCCCTTTATAATTGGGTCCTAAAAGTTAAAAAGACACCTGTTATTGTTAAAGATGGTCCTGGATTTCTTGTGAATCGTATCTTGATGCCATTTCTTAATGAAGCGGGCTTTCTTCTTGAAGAGGGTGTTTCTATGAAGGATCTCGATGAGGCCTGCCTAAACTTTGGTATGCCCATGGGGCCTTGTCGTCTTCTTGATGAAGTAGGAATTGATGTTGCCGTTAAAGTGGCCAAGATTCTCCATGATGGGCTGGGTGATCGCGCCAAGGCCTCGAGCCTCTCCGGTAAATTGGCAGAAAAAGGCTTCCTTGGTAAGAAGAATTCAAAGGGATTCTACCTTTACGATGATGCCGGTAAAGTTACGGGTCCTAACGAAGAAGTTGAGGCCATTCTCCCGAGTTCCAAGAAATCTATGAGTGAAAGTGAAATTCAAATGAGAGTGGTTCTTCCCATGATCAATGAAGCCTCTATCATTCTTGAAGAGGGACTTGTTGAAGGACCTGGAGATGTTGACCTTGGTCTCATTTTTGGTATTGGTTTCCCACCCTTTAGAGGTGGTCTCCTGCGCTACGCTGATAGTGAAGGCCTTGATCGTATTCTAGAGGCGATTAAGCGCTATTCAGAGTCTGTGGACTTTGATCGTTACCAACCCTCAACATACTTAAAGAATCTCGTTGATCAAAAGAAGAAATTCTACGATGTTTAATCTTTTCTCCCAAAAGGCCAGTCTATGAACTGGCCTTTTTTGCGCTATTTCTTTGGTTACCTCTTTCATGCCAAAACCCGCCAGAGGTTACTCTTTATTGCCATTTTTGGCCTAATCATTTCTAGTTTTGCTCTTCTTGTCCTGCAGTCAACTATGGGAGGGTTGCAAGGGAAGCTCATGGAGCGCTCTAAAAATGTTCAGGGCCATGGGGTTATATTTTTTTCAGATACACCTGCAGCACAGCTGTTCGATCTTATGGAGAGTTTAGAAAAGGCCGGTGCCTCTCCCGTAGGAGAGTTAGAAGTAGAGCTTCTGGTTAAGTATGGTCAATACTACGCCCCTATGGTTGTTCATGGAGTAGACCCGATGGGAGCTCTTCCTCCCTTTTTAAAGGATAAGGTTTATGAAGATCTCGTCCTTCCTCGTTCACTTTCTTATAAAATAAATGCTACTGTAGGAGACATGGTGCGCCTCCTTTCTCCTGGGCATCTCGATCATCTGCTTGGGGGAGTTCCCCGAATGGCCAGTCTCTATGTCGACTACCTGGTTAGTACCGAGGTTCCTGAGATAGATGATTTCCACGGGTGGGCAAAACTCTTAAGGATTCAGGCTTTGGTTGGAAAGAGAGTCCTTAATAGGATTCGCCTCTATCGACCTGTGGATGAAGGGAAAATCCTCAATATATTAAAAGAATTAGGTCCCCAGTCTAGCCGCTATCAAACTTGGGAGGAAGTTCATTCAACCCTCGTGTGGGCCCTTGGATTGGAGACAGCTGTTATGATTTTTCTCTTTTCCGCGATGACCCTTTTGGTTTCTTTGGCGATTACAAGTGGTCTTCTTATCTTCTTTAGTAAAATAAAGGGAGACTTAGCGAGCTTTTGGGTGATGGGAACAAGTGAAAAAAACCTTCTTCAAAGCTCAAAGGTTTTTCTTTTCTTTCTCACTCTCTTAAGTGTGGGCATTGGTCTGGGCCTTGGTTTTATTTTTCTCTTCGTACTCGACCAATATGGACCCAATATTATGCCAGATGTTTTTGTGGATCGTAAGATTCCCGTTAAGCTGACTTTGTCGGCAACGCTCTTAAGTTTTGCTATCCCAATGGTGATCTGTCTTTTCTTTTCTTGGCAATCTTTGAAGGCCTTTAAGAGGGATGTAAATTATCTGACTTACATCCGCTCTCTAGGCTCATAATTAAAAGGATTACTTAACTTTAAAGTTCTTTAAGGCAGCAAAAGCGTTATTCTTCAAAGGAGCGTCTTTTTGTGCTCTTTGCTTTTGACCTCTAGAGTTGTCACTTCTCGCTTTCTGAGGTCGTGCTCCTCTCTCTTTTGAAGGAGAGGACTTAACTGATTCTCCGGTTTTTAAAGAAAGGCCAATTCGCCCACGATCTTTATCCACCTCAATAACTCTCGCCTTAACTTCTTGTCCTACTTTGAGAACCTCTAGAGCATTACTGACAAAGTGATCGGCCATTTCTGAAACATGGATTAGGCCATTTTCTTTAATACCAATATCAACGAAGGCACCAAATTGGGTAATGTTGGTGACAATCCCTGTGTACCACTGGCCTGGTACAAGGTCGTCAAGTTTTCTGACTCCCTTTTTGAATTCAGTGGATTTAAACTCTGTTCTAGGATCTTGAGAGGGGGCCTTGAGGGCCTTGACGATATCTTGGTGGGTGTATTCACCAATACTTTCGGCCAGTGTTTTATCGCTAGCAAGCTTATCGATAATCTCACTCTTATTGATGAGGTCTCCAAGTTTGACGCCTTCTTTTTTGCACCAGTCTTCAAGAACACTATATCTTTCAGGGTGAATGAAGGTGGCATCTAGGGGGTGTGCTCCACCATAGATTCGTAAGAAACCACCAGATTGCTCAAAAACCTTTTGGCTAAAGCGGCTTACATTTAGAAGCTGGGCCCTCTCTTTAAAACCACCGAGTTCTTCTCTCTTTTTGACAATATTTTGGGCCAGGCTTGAGCCAATTCCAGACACATAGCTTAGAAGAGGAGCTGAGGCGGTATTGAGATCAACTCCTACAAAGTTCACACAGTCCTCAACGACACCGGTAAGACTCTTCTTAAGCTTACTTTGGTTGACGTCGTGTTGATACTGTCCAACACCAATGGATTTGGGGTCTATCTTGACTAGTTCTGCGAGAGGGTCTTGAAAGCGTCTGGCAATACTGACGGCGCCTCTTACCGTGGCATCTTTATCAGGAAATTCTTTTTTGGCAATTTCAGAGGTCGAGTAAATACTTGCACCACTTTCATTGACGAGAGTCGCCTTAACCTTGTCTTCTTTTACTGCGGCCACATACTCCTCAATAAAGTAGAGGGTCTCCCTCCCGTAGGTGCCATTTCCAATAGCGATATATTCGACATTGAAATGATCAATGAGGCGTTCCAAAACGGCCTGTGAGCCTTTGACATCGTTTTGTGGCTCATGGGGGTAGATAACTGTATCAAAGAGAAGTTTACCCGTGTTGTCGACAACAACCGTTTTACAACCAGTTCTCACGCCGGGGTCGAGTGCCAGGACTGTCTTGGCCCCAAGGTAGGGCTGAAGGAGTAGGTTTTTAAGGTTCACATTGAAAACTTCAATGGCCGATTCGTCTGATACCTTTTTGAGTTCACTTTTAATCTCAAGGTCCAAAGAAGGGTGAATAGCTGTGGTCACGGCCTTGGTTGCCGTTTTTTCAAGAAAGTCTTGGTTTTTCTTAGCACCAGCAAAGTGTCTACTTTCAATGAGGCCTACAACGGCCTCTGTTGGATATTCAACATCCACTTTAAGGATTTTTTGGGTCATGCCTCTGCGCACGGCCAAGAACCTGTGAGCGGCCTTAGGATTCTTAAGTTCGGTAATAGGTTGAGAGAATTCAAAGTAGTCTTTGAATTTTTCCCAGTCTTTAATTTTTTCAGCGTCTTTTCTCTTGCTTGAAACCAGCTTAGCGTCACGCCAGTAATCTTTTCTAAGGGTTTGTTTGATTTCAGTGTCATGGGCGAAGGTTTCCATAAGAAAAGACTGAGCCCCTTTGAGGCAATCATCCCAAGTCTTAAATTTCTTATCAGGGTTGAGCCATAGGTCTGCTTCTTTTTCCAACTCTTCTATGGATTTTTCGTCATTGAGAATATTTAAGGCAAGCTTATCGAGTCCGGCCTCTGCTGCCAGTTGGCCTTTAGTTTTCTTTTTAGACTTATAAGGCGCATAGAGGTCTTCTAGCTGGTTTATGGTTTCGGCCTTAAGAACCTTGTTTTTAAGTTCTGGAGTAAGCACTTCCATTTTCTCTAGGGTTTCTAGGATGTAGGCACGCCTCTTTTCTCTTTCAATATACTCTTCATAGGCACTTTGGATGGCACGGATTTGTTCTTCATCTAAACCACCTGTGGCCTCTTTTCGGTAGCGGGTGATAAAGGGAACGGTACAATCCTCTTTAAAAAGGAGGTTGAGTGTTGCCGCCACTTGTTTGGGACTAAGCCCTGTTTCAAGAGTGGCATATCGTGCGGCATCGGCTTCTATGACGAATTCTGTCATGATGAATCTTCTCCTATTGAAGCAAGCTATTGTTGATGGTGTTCTCAAAAGAAACGAATAAAGATAGTAAGAAATTATGGATGACGTGCCAAGGTTATTGCGTTGCGCATGAGGTATTTAAGTGCTAATTTCAAGCCGTTAACTCGTAATTTAGGAAAAAGCGGTGAAATTTTTTCTTTTGGGTAGAGGTCTCGCCGCTATGGGCCTTTTAGAGGCCTTAATCGAAAACTCCTCAGTTGATTTATCTCAATTTTGTGTAGATTGGATTGGTCCTGCTATTAGTGACAATGGCTGGAGTAACTGTTCTAGGAACTCCACTGCAGTGGTTGCTCTTCATGGAATCAAGAGGGGAGTGTCGCCCCTTGGGGATGACTTGGTTGATGCCTTTGATATGGCCTACTCTTTTTACGAGAAGAATAAACCGCCTGGGGTAAGTATCCTTTCCCGTTTTCATCTAACTGGATTAAATAAAGAAAAACTTTTTCAACGCTTTGGTCATCTTGAAGAATTTGAAATCATGGGCAAACGTTTTGAAGGGGTGAGCGAAAAGGCCCTGGTTTATGAGCCCCTTACTTTTATGAATTGGTGGCAAGAGCGCTTGCTTTCAAAAGCTAAGGAGCGTGGTCTTAAAATTCATTTACATCAAGATATGGTTACTGCTCTCAAGGTGGGTTCTGGACTTGAGGTTTATTGCCTAGGCAAGTCCTTACAAGGTCAAAATGTAGACAAAATTGTTGATTGCCGCGGTAGTGGTGTCAATGAGCTTGCTAGTGCCCAAGTTAAAATAAAGCGAGCTCCTGGCCATTATTGGTTGTGGCAAGGCCGTGAGATTAAAGAAGACCTAGGGGAGGACCCTTGGATTTATACCCTCAATGGACATAATCTCATTTATGATGCGAAGAGGGCATCTCTCATCTTGGGTGGTTCTACTGAAATTGAAGGAGTATGTGCCAAGAGCTTCATTGGGCTTAATGAGCAAAGAGAGGCTTTTTTAGAACTCTTTGGTGAGGGTTCTTCAATTGGAAAAGTTCTTATTCCTCATAAGGCACAAGTTTTTACAGGAGTGAGGCCTAAAGGGCAAAAAAGAAGACCACTTCTTCTTAAAAACGAAAATCATATTGTCATTAATGGATTTTATAAGAATGGCTATAGTCTGTGTTATCTCTATGGCAAGCGCGCTTTAGATTTATTGAATCTTTAAGCTACTAAGTATTCTCAAGTAGGTAGACATCATAGTTTGAAAAGTCTTTCCCCTTGTACCAGAGTTCTTTCTTTTTTAGGTCATTGATAAAGGGTCCCATCTCCTTATAGAGATCCTTTCTTATTATTATCCACACTCTCTTATAATTTTTTAGTAGCGTTTGGGTATTTTCTCTGGTGAGTGTGGGAATAGGATGCCATGTTTGAGTTGGGAGGTAGAAGCTTAAGTTTTTAAGGTAGTGCTGGGCCTCGGGGGTTGAGGTGAGGATAATATCTCCCTTTTGAATGATTTCATTATCGAAGGTCTGAAGACTTTTTGGGAAGGGATTATTCTTAAGATTCTTATAAATGGTGTAGGTTTTTAACCCATGAAAAATTGGACCAAGAAATAAAAAGAAGAGAATGAAAAGTTGCGTTCTCTTATTTTCTATCGTGCCCACGAAAGAATACAAAAGGATGATAAGCCAAGGAAAGGCCTGCATCATGTATCTTTCTCCAATGCCGGGGACGGCCTTGGTAGAGGTAATGATAAACATTCCCACCCAAAAGCTAAAAATCGCAAAGAGTATGATCAAAGATTTAGAGCGAAAAATCACTTGTCGGCATTTTGTCAGGATAAGGGTGATGAGCCCTGCGCTGGCCATCATGGCCACATATTTCACTATTTTTACTTCAGTTATTTTGGCAAAGAGGAGACCGTAGAGGTTTTCTGATAAAAAAGTTTTGATGTTGTAGCTCATGCTTACGAGAGGACCCGATGAGTAATACTGAAGGTCTGTATTCATATACTTCATGGGATAGAGAGAGGTGAGAGCACCAGCAGCTAGTAGAATCATAAGAAGGGCGTTTTCTTTAAACTTTTTGTTCTTTAAGGTGTCCATTAAGACGTAGAGACCAAGACCAAAAACAAAGAAAATATTGGCAATTCTTGTTTGGATAGCAAAGAAGGCCACAAGTGCGATCAGAGCATGACTTAAAAAGAGGTCTTTTTGAGTTAAATGATTTTTAAGGTAATTTCTAAGAAAGAGGGTAAAAAGTAATCCCAAAAGGAGAAGGGATAAAGTCTCGCTTAGGGCGTAGCTTATATAGTAGTGATAAGAAGAAATCAGGCAGGCCTGAATGAGGGCCAGTGTCTGCCAGGAATCGGCTTTGCTACCCTTGAAAATTTCTCTTGAAAAGAGAAAGAGGATAAAGGGTAGGAGGGCAAAAGACAGGAGTGAAACCAGTCTTGCCGATTGAACAGGTTTAAAGCCTGTAACCTTGATAAAAATGGCCGTTATGATGGGATAAAAGTAGGGGTGTTCTGATAAGAGTCTAGGTTTTTGAGGTGTATTAATTTGTTTTTGTATATCTGGTGTATTTAATAATCTAAACTTTTTGAGAAGCGGTTTTCCTGTCAGGGCCAAATTTTTTGCCGACTCTGCATAACGAAAAGAATCGGGTGTCGTGCCATGAGTATTTTGAAAGTGAATAATACCAAGGGTGATATGCAGAACAATAAGTATACCAATTGTGATGTAAGATGGGTTTAAGGCGTTCTTTAGATGTTGAAATTTTCTATCCAGAAAAAGTTTTTGATTAGGATAGTGTACTGATGCCGGCGCAGCCTCGTCAAAGAAGGGCTTTCTTATCACGTCTTATCGATAGGAAAAGATTAAAAAAATCTAAGGCGCTGCGGTCACAACATGCCAGTGGCATGTTGAGTGACGCTAGCGCAGCTCCACCTAAGGAGTGATACAGGAGCGTAGCGACGCCCTATCACGACTCAAATTGAGCACAAATCAAAAGGGAAAATTTAAGGGGGTAATTAGGAAGAGCGTGGTGGCTTTGGGCAGGATCGAACTGCCGACCTTAGCGTTATGAATGCTACGCTCTAACCAACTGAGCTACAAAGCCATCATCGCACTTTCGTGAGGATGGATATTAGAGGAGGCTCGACTTACTGTCAATATGTGATTAGTATAAATTTCCAATAGTTACCAGCTTTTTGCCAAGGTCCAATTTTTGGATCAATGAGGGGCTCCATTGGCCAAAAAATCATCACCTGAAACCCATAAAACTCATAGCCTTGTTTCTGACAAGGCCCTATTGAAGTGGGTTGGTGAATTTATTGAAAAGCACCAACTGGCCGGAGCACAGAAGAATGTTGTCTGTGCCCTTAGTGGCGGTGCCGATAGTATGCTTCTTTCTCATGTCTGTGAGGGTCTTGTATCGACCGGTGTTTTAAAAAGTGTGCGCCATGTGCATATTGATCACGGTCTGCGAAAGGAGAGTGGAGAACAGGCCTTTGCTCTCAAAGAGATGGCAAAGGAGTGGAACTGGAATCTTCTCATTAGAAAAGTAACAGGCAAGCCTCCTGCCAGTAATGTCGAGGCCTGGGCGCGTAAGGTCAGGCGCCACCTACTTCTTAGTGAGTGCCGAGATGATGAGGTCCTTTTTCTTGCTCACCATATTGATGATTCCTTTGAGTGGTTTATTCGCCAAACTCTAGGCTCCTCTCAAGGACCTATGAGGCAGGGGATTCCCCTTGTTAATGGAAAGGTGAGAAGACCCTTTCATTGCCTTAGTCGTAAACAAATCTTTGGCTTTGTGAAAAAATTTGATTTGCCGTGGCTAGAAGACCGCTCAAATAATGAACTTCGTTATCAACGAAACCGCATTCGCCATAAGGTCAAAAAGCCCCTTCTTGAAATTTTCCCGAAGGGCATG
>JAUIBX010000351.1 GCA_030427595.1 Bacteriovoracia bacterium
GCCATCTTTTGTCGGCAAATAGTCGACACTTTGGATTCTGTCATTAAAAACAATAATAATTTCAACAGAGTTTTGATTTACTTCATATTTAAAAATGGGATAGAGCTCATCAGCGTCTTCAAAAATATATTCACTAAATTCGGCATTTGGATCCTTTGCGAGAGGATATTGGATTCGTGGTACGACCGAGTCCTCATCAGGAATAATGGCACTTGGTGGGGCCTTCGGAAGCTCTGCCCCAACTTTCTTAGATGACTCGATGGCCGGTGGTAATGAGGATAACATCTCCAATGGCGGAGGAGCCAAATCCTCTTTTTTAAAGTCTCTTACGACAACCTTATTATCTCCAAGAAAAATTTCATCTCCTACATTAACTTCTGCAACAACGACTTTCTCATTTTTGACTCTTGTGCCATTTTTTGAGTTCAAATCGTATATTTTAATTTGACCTTTCTTTGTAACCTCGAATACACAGTGAATCGTACTAATATCTCTAAAAGGAAGAACAATATCACAGGCTTGACCTCTACCGACCAAGGATCTCCTCTCAGACAAAGGAAAAACCACTTTAGAGCCATTTGGGCTTTCTGAAACAATTTCAAAATTAATGAGGTCCTTTGGGATTTCCGTATCCATCATCAGTCCTTTATTAGCGGATCCGCTCTATACTCTTACGAATTTCAGCATTAAAGTTTTTTCTATAAGGAAGCTTATTTTTAAATTTTCTTTGATAGCGAGGAATAATAGAAAGATCACCAGGGCTACCAGTTTCCCCTTCAATAACAAGGTCTTCAAAATCGAATTTCTGGTACTTTTTATATTTATAAATAATTTTAGGAACTTCACCTGAAGTTTTATTCTGGCCAAGAATCGTAAGTGAACTTAAGAAGAAAGTTAGAATTAAAAAGTACTTCATTTTAATAAACCTCCGACTTGAGCGAGATAGGCTTGTAAGCTTGAATTTGATGTGGGCTTAAGATCTTCATAAATATCTTTCGCCTTATCTTTATTTCCACTTAAAACAAGTGCATAAACAAGATTCACACCCACTTCAGGTTTTTCGTAATAATCTCTTTCCATGCGATCAAAAGCTCTTATGGCCCCCTGAATATCACCGCTAACGAACTCGACATAGGCGAGCCCGTGGAGAGCATCCTGATCTTTTGAGTTCATTCTAATCATCGACTCAAAGAGCTGCTTTGCTTCACTGATAAAACCATAGCGCGCATAAACCTGAGCAAGGTTAAAAATGGGCGTTAAGCTAAAATTAGATACCTTCTTAGCTTCTTCATAGGATTTGAGGGCCTTTTGATCAAAAGATTTTTTCTCAAAGATGACACCTATGTTGTTGATAGGTGGAGCATAATCAGACTTTAACGAACGGGACTTATTAAAATAGAGCAGAGCTTTTCTCGTCTCTCCCCTCATCATAAAGCAATTCCCGACCTGGTTCCAATAGATTGGATTTTTTCTATATTCCTTTAAAAGCGAATCGAAAATTTTATCCGCGAACGAATAATTGCCTCGATAACAAGCGAGAATCGCCTTATCAATAGAACGATCTACAGAAGTAGGCTCTTCTAGCTCCTTTGGTGGAATCTTAGACAGAGTTTCACTTTTTAAAACATCATCATAGTCGGCTGCTTTCCCATCAAGAAAATCATCAACGACTTCATAACCTCTAGGGGCAGGCCACTTAAAGCTTTCATTGGTTACACCTGAAAGATCCCCATCTGTCTTTTCTTCTTTCTTTGAGGAAGTACCACACCCTGAAAGGATGAGGTTTAAAACTAATAAGAGGCTTAACAAGTTAATTTTCATTACTTTTTCCCTCCTCTATCCATCAGAACACCATCTTTCACTGGGAAAAATCTAGGCATTACCGGGTAACTTC
>JAUIBX010000138.1 GCA_030427595.1 Bacteriovoracia bacterium
AACCTGGCTTTGTGGGGGAGTTTGGTCAGGGGACGGCCAGAGGCAGTCTTTGGTATGGAGTTCGCTGCACTGATGGCCGCTTTCTTCCGCTATGTCTCTATTTCATGCAATTGACGAAAGACTAGAACAGGTTGCAGGTTACGGGTTGCAGGGAACAGGTTAGTCCGTGCCACCTGACAAAACCTGCCACCTGTAACCCGAAACCTGTAACCCGTACCTCTACCAATTATAAACATACTCTAAGGTGGAGTTGTCATTGTCTTGCCATTGACCAAAGTTTGAAGTGTCTTCTCCATCATAGCTTTCAACTTTAAAGCGCCACTGGCCAAGACTGGTGTTGTAATTAAGGCCTAAAATTTGGGCCACCCCTTCATTTTCAACGTCAATATGGAAGTCGTAGTTAAACGAGAGGTCATCGGTGATATTAAAGATTGTTGTTCCCACCCAACTATTTTGATAGAAGCGCGAACCAATGGAGCTAAGAGCATAAAAGGGTTGAGATTGAGCACTTCTGAGATTTTCACGTGTATGCTCTAGGATAATATCAATGGAATTTAAGCCAAGTTTCTTAGGCCAATTATCAAGCACGTAACGAAAGCCAAGCATAAGTGAAGTAAAGGAATCATCTTTTCCGTCTTCAGCATTTTGGTTAAGGATCTCACCGTGAAGCTCTAAACCGCCAAAGGTTGTGGAGAATCCTAAGGCCAAGAAGGTGATAGGGATATGTTCTTGGACCAACGTGAAAGAAGGCACATTATCGTTAACAACAATA
Organism: Bacteriovoracia bacterium; assembly: GCA_030427595.1. Lineage (GTDB taxonomy): Bacteria > Bdellovibrionota > Bacteriovoracia > Bacteriovoracales > Bacteriovoracaceae. The sequence continues at coordinate 773 of JAUIBX010000138.1, forward strand.
TCATTTCTGACAACGGGGTTGTTGTTGGGCCCATTAAAGAAGCTCAATTGCCAGTCAGTGCCCCATTTCGTTCCTTCTAGGCGTAAAAAGATTTGCTGGGAGCGAGAGGAAAAGCCTGAGGGAAACTCTTGTTCCAGTTGGAAATCAATATCCGAATAAAGGGTTGTCCAGCGGCTATTCTGGGTAGGGCTTTTGTTGGGAACAATGGCAGGAAAGAGCATGGTCGTAAAAGTCCAGTCATTGACGTAGTAATCGACACTGACCACAAAGCTTCCTAGGAAGAGTGGGGAAGTTGGAACAGTGGCATCAACCGGAGTGAAGCTATCACTGGGAGAAAAGATAATTCCCTTACCGGTTTTGATGACTTTCTTTCCAAATTGGATATCAAATTTGCGAGTGGAGTAGGTGTAGTAGAGTTCGTTAAGATAGAGGTAATTTCTTTGACTCGATTGCAGATCAAGAATATCACCGAATTCGTTGTAGACATTCTTCCTATTGGAGGCTTCGACCCAGCCGCTAAAGGTGAGGTTTTCAACATCGTTAATTTTGATCTTATTGCCAAAGCTTAAGCGTATGTCCTGATGAAAGCCTTGATTGTCTACATTACCGGCGCTTCTTTGGGGTTCAGAGCTATAGAAGGTCGACTTGAGAAAGAGGCTCATATCCAAATCCTCAAAAGCACTGGCATCAGACTTGCCTCCTAAAACTCCAACTCGCGGCAGGGGTCTCTCCCGTTTCCTTTCTAAGAGGACTCCAATATTGTCTTTAAGCTTTTGTTTCTCCTCACGAGACTTGGTATCGACACTTTCACCGAAAATATCTGCGGCCTGGTCCTGGGCACTTGTCGTTGAGCTTCCAAAAATATCTTCGGCGCTAGCAATGGCACTAGTATCCCCTAAAGAGTCTCCAAAAATCGCCTGAGCCTCTTCTAAGGCATCTGATTGACCAATACTTGGAGTGTCCTGTGCTGACTTCTTCTTTGGTAAATTACCTTTCTTATTTTGAGAGGTCTTCAAATAATAGACGGGTTTATCGTCATCGACCCTTTGGCTGAGAAGTTCTATTTTTTCTCGGGTGACTTGAAAAGGTTTCTTGGGAGAGCCCTTTCTCTTGTAGGTGATGATATTCTTCTTGTCGGTTGGCCTAAAGTAGAAGCGGTTCTTTCTTAAAACAGCATCAAAGTCTGGAGCACTATAGTAAGTGCCATAACTACGACTTGAAACGAAGACATCGGGAATACCAGTTGAAAGGTAGCGGTAGCGAATGACACCTGTAATGAGACGAATGAGGTAGCGGTTCTCCCCTTGAAGGTAGACTAGACTGATTTTCGTATTAGAAGATAAGGTGAGTTTTGAGCGCAGGCCAATTCGAAGAACGGCCTGGGAGTCATTCTTTGTAAAGATAGTCTGACGATCGAGGATACGATCGCCTCTCTCAAGATACTGTAAAGAACTGTTGGCAGCACCAACGCCCACAACATTACCTTTGGTGGCGAGAACGCTTCCGACTCGAACTCGGGGAGAGCGCCTAAGAAATTCTTGAGCGTGAGAACTATGGTGACTTAATAGGAGAAGGATGAGCCCTATGATCACCACTATTTAATATGCATCTCTTTTTGCAGGTAACGTTTTGCAAAGACGAGGTCATCAATGGGCTTATTGAGTTGACGCTTTCCCACTTTAATAAAAGTCTTTTGGACTCCATGGCGATCCATGATCGCTAAATTGGGGCGCCATAACTTACCAACCTGAGTCCAATTGGCATAGTCGGCAGTTTTAAGTTTCTTTCCTCTGAGATCATAGAAGACAATCTTTAGGGTAATGAGGTCTTTCTTGTCTACAAGAAGCATCCTCTTGGAGTAGCCAATATTACGCGCTTCTGCTTCATTGATAGGTTTGGCCTCGATGACATAGCACTTTGATTTATTTTTTTGGCAAGCGACTTCTCCAGTACAAGTGTACTTATTCTTATCGAGGTTTTCTCCTTCAAGGTCGGCATAGGTAAAGTCAGTTCCCATGAAGTAATTCTTACGACTGCCACTAGCAATTCGTTGTAGTTTTTTTAGTTCAGGTATGTAGAGCCACTGATTTTCTTCACCGCTCTCTTTCCAGCTAAGAAGGCCAGCTCCCTTGATGGTGGCAGGTTCATTAAAGTAGAGAACTAACTTAGTATTTTTAGAATCTTTCTTTGAAGAGAAGCGTTTGAGTTGGCGCTCTTCTTTCTTATTGCTGGTGACATCGAGAATAACAATTTGTTGGGACTCTTCTTCAGTTTTTGCTGATTGGGCATCTTCTTGGGCCTTCATAATATCAGGTCCGGCCTTGTCACACTTGGCCTGGGAGGAGAGAGAAACAAATGATAGATGAAAGGCCACTAAAACGCTCAAGAACTTCATTAAGGACTCCTAAAATTTCCTATAGATAAGGATAAGATTCCTCAATTATGACAAAGTTTTTCAAAAATTCTAGGAGAAAGAAGGCGCAGCTTGTTCTTTTCAACGGAGAGAATAATAACTTCTTTCTGAGTGAAAGTGTCGGTCTCTTTGAGGAGCTCTCCTGGTCCATGGACAGAACCACGGCCCTTGATAATGAAGCTTACCCATTGAATACTCCCGCTCTTAAGACTTGCATCCTCTCATTGAGAGGCAACTGAGCCAGTTCTCCTGTCCCATGCCAGCAGCGGTGGTTGAGAAGATAGGTGAAGAAGTGACGAGTGCCTTTCATGGTTTTTAAGTCAAATGCAGTAAGAACCCATGGTCCAATATAAAGGTCAGAGATGACGGCCAAAACGAGAACATAGGCCGATAGCACACCAAATTGCAGCAGGGGAATAAACTTGGCAAAGGCAAAGGTAAGAAAACCCAAGGATAGAGTTAGTGATGTGCTCAATATGGGAATGAGCTCTTCATAGATACTTTCTTTTCCAGTGAGAAAGGGGTCACTCATCAGGGCGCGGTCTTTAAAGTAACGAGAGAATAGGTGAATGGTATCATCCGCTGCAATACCGATAGTGATGGCGGCGACGATACAGGTACCAATATTGAGAGGAATATCTAAAAGTCCCATGAGGCCAAAGAGTCCGACAATGGGAACGAGATTGGGGATAAGGGAAACGAGGCCAATTTTAATGGAGCGAAAGAAGATCGCCATCAGAAAAACAATGACAACACTCATAGTGACTAGAGAGAGTATCTGGCTTTTGGTGATGGTTTTGGCAGCATGCAGGTTGAGGATATTACGGCTAGTGAGGTTTGTTTTGACGATGCCTCTAAGAGAACTCTCTTCAATCAGTTGAGAAAGGATTTTTTCTACACTTTCTATGAATTGGTCTGAGGCGGCTGAGCTACTAATATCGTGGGCAAGGCGAATATTGGCACTCATTTTATCGGGAGCGAGATAGGGGTCCACATCATCGCGACTTAGGGTAAGCATATATTGGGAGATTAAATTTGGTGATGAGGGAATTTTGTAGTCTTTATCAAAACCTGAGCGCATTTCCTTATTAAGAAGGGCCATAAGACCTGCGATGCTTTGGACATCAACCACCTGGGGCATGGCCTCAATTCTTTGATGAAGACGCCAAATAGACTTGAGGTGGTCTGGCTTAAGCAATGATTCATTTTCAGTTTCTAGTACTAAGTGAATCTCTTTCATGCCCCCCATATTATTTTTAAAGAAGTCCAGGTCCTTTTTGACAGTCGTTCTATTTGCAATCATCTCAAAGGAGTCATTATCCATTTTTACTCGAGAGGCCAAGACAAGATTGAGAATGATAAAAACACCAAAGACGAAGGCGGCCTTGCGGCTAAAAAAGCTATTGAGGTAATAGAGGTGAAACTTCTTTTGCAAAAAAGAAAAGATTTTTAAGTTTTCAAAGCCTCCCTGAGCCTTGGCCGTTTGAGGAAACGGGTGGTCAGCTTTGGGCACAGGAGATTCTTTGGGGCCAAAGAGGCGAAAGTGTAGGGGCAAGTATAGAAGAGTGATAACAAAGACCAAGATGAGACTCATAAAAGAGACAAGAGCAAACTCCTGGAGCATGAGAATATCACTAATTCTAATACTGAGAAAACCTAAGGCCGTACTGGTGAAGGTGAGGAAAATGGGCCTACCCACATCACGGCTCATATAGCGCAGGGCCTCAAGGCCAAAGAGGTCCTTTTGCCAGGCACTTCTTAGGGAGGTCGCCAGGTGAACGATCTCAGTTGCACTGAGGCTTAAAGTGATCGTGGGAATGAGGATAATCATGATCTGAACGGGAATGCCCATCCAAGTCATAATGCCAAAGGACCACACTAAGCTTAGAGTCGCTGCGAAGAGAGTGATAATAAAGGCGTGAAAGGAGCGAATAATAAAGGTAAAGCTAAAAAAAAGAATAAGGATAATTAGAGGGAGAAATATTTTGGGAGAGAATTCCATTTCGTGAGTTTCAAAGAGTTCAATTGCGGGTTCTCCCGTTTGAAAGAATTTTTTAAACTTGGGTTTTATTGGTGCAATTTTATTTTCCACCTTCTTGGCGAAGTGATGGAGGCCTCTATTTTCCGGGCTAAGCTTAAGAATAAAAACTAATACGTTTTTAGGAACGTCAATAAGCCGTCCATGAAGCATCGGGTCTTGTTGCACCAAAGATAGCATTCCTGCCATTTCATCATCTGGGGGGATATTTTGAAAGAGGGGTTCGGTGTAGAGAGTCTCGTCCTGACCTCTAATGAAGCTAGAGGTAAAGACAGAGTTCACCCTTTCGACTTCTGGCCACTTTTGAAAGTCCCAGACGAGGGACCGCAAAGTCTTTAACTTTTCCTTGGAAAAAATGTTTGGGTCTTGCACATAGAGGATGGCACTTTCATCTGAACCAAAAATCGCCAAACTTTTATTGTAATAGAGCATTTCAGGTGAATTCTTCACGAGTAAGCGATCAAGACTGGGGTCCATCCTGAGCTTAGGAAGCTGGCTGATGGGGAAAATGCTCAAAAGGATGAGAAGGAGTAAACTCAGCCAGGCCTTTTGATAAAGCTGACAAACAATAAATTCAAAGACTCTTGTGACCAGCCCCTGGTCCAGTTGATTTTCCTCTTGAGCAGAGAAATGGCTTTTGGGCTCCTGTGCCGGTGGGTCTCCCATATTGGAGAGAATCCATTCGCTTAATTCTTGAGCGGGTAATCTGGCCAGAAGTGAGCGTTGCAGTTGGGCGGCATTTTCTGGCTCAAGAGAAAGCTCACTGTAATGAAGGTCATCGAGTTGGTGTTCACCTCTTTTGCTGTACTCGTAGGCCTGACCTTCAAAGAGAAGCTTGCCCTTTAGAGGGAGGGGATCAGTACTGGTGACCACCATGTAGTCACCACCGACTTCCACAACGGAGCACTCACTCACACTTTGGTGAGCTCGCTTCTCAAGGGAAAGGAGTGGCCTAGCTTCAGGCGGAAAGATCACTGGTTTCATAATATCTACATTATTGATTTTCGGTAGATTTACCTAATATCTGTAGGAATCAAGCATGTTTTATTTGAGTCGAGGGCGAGAGAGTCCGAAATAAATAGGGCACGAAAAAGGACGGTTATGACACATCAAATTTTTCGCCCCAAGGGGCTCTACATTCTCACAAATGCCCCATCGCCCGAGTATCAGCGCATACCCGTATTGGGTCTTAATTTTGGGAGTGCCCTCTTTGGTTGGAAGGGCACTCAAGAGTCCGTTGTTTGCGGACTTGAAGTTCATGGAGAGATCATCTCCTTACACCTCCCCCTTGAGTTGCTCAATGGAGGCGAGGCCCGGGTGGCCTGGGATAGTATTGGTTTTAACTTTACCCTCTTTAATTTATGGGTTTCTGGTCTAAGCCTAGAAGACAAAGAAAATGTCATCGATGAAGTCCTCTCCTGGCAAGAAGAGGCCCAAAGGCAGATGGTCTTTCAAGAGTCTGTCGCTAAGAAAACCGCTTAATTCTTTGCGGCCGTCACGACTTTGGTTAAGGCCTGCATACAGCGGTTGAACTGACCAAGAGAATACTCACCTTTCATTTCCTCTAAGATTTCAATGGCATCATCCAGATTGAAGTGGCGCTCGTAAACACGACTGACAAAATCATGGGCGACGATGAAGACACAAGAGAGAGGGAGGATCTGATTGTAGTCTTTGCCATGGGGAAAGCCGGTACCATCGGGCCTCTCATGATGTTGGGAGATGATGGTGTCCACTTGAGGGTATTTAGCTGTAATTTCTTTCACTAGCTCAGCACAGTTTAATGGGTGACTCTTGTAACGCTCCTGATTCTGGCGATGGAATTTATCAATGGCCCTCATCGAGCGATAATTGATAATGGCCAAGCGTGAATCAGGTAGAGTGATGTCATGAAAGAGGCTCGCAAAACCTAATTTTTCTTTAGAGCGACGGGTACTCCAACCAAGTTCATCACACATGGCCGCAGTCAGGTAGGCAAGAAGATTGGCGTGGTCAGCGTTATAGGAGCCACTCTTTTCTAAAATGAGGAGTAGTTTGGATAGGGTTTTCTTATTCTTGGCCTCAGCAATAATTTTGGCCAAGTCATCTTCGGCCATCTCAATCACCTCAGGGGTGACCCCCACTGAAAGGACCATTTGTTGCATGAATTGAGTACGACGAATCTTTCTCTCTTCCTCTGTGAGGCTTTTATCAAAATCGACCAGAGGCTTCTTATAAAGAGAGAGCGCCAGCTCTTCAAAGTGCTTTTTCTCGACATAGAGGTATTTCTGATTTTTATCCTGATACTTTTCAAGAAATCGCGGACCGTACTTTTCCCCTGCATTCAGAATTTTGACGAACTTTTCCTCTCCAAGTCGTAAGTAGATGGGAAAGTCCACTTGATTGAAGCGCCAAAAAAAGAAGAGGCGCACTTGAGAGTACTCTTTGACCTCTAGGGGCAGGTGAGAGGCAAAGGCCGGGTGAGAGAAGAGCTCTTTTGAAAACTCCTTGAAGTTATGAGCTTCATCTAGGCTTATCGCGGCCACCCCACTTGGGACCGCCAATTCTTCTTGGGGAGAGTTTTCACCATAGGCAATGAGGTGAACTTGATGACCCTCTTCCTTAAAGTGCTGATGAATTTGCATAAAGCTGCCACTAGGGAATTCGAGACGAGAAAGGATAACCTCAAAGTAAGGATCACTCTCATAGAGTACTATCGCTAAGTTTGGTTTAGTGACTTCTATAATGTCGACCTCGCCAATTTTCTCTTCGAGCTTGGCAATGAGGAATTGGCGAAAGCGGTCGTTGTCATCGACGATCAGGATTCTCATAAGACTTTATTGTACCTTAAGATGGACGGAGCTACCGAAAAGTGCTAAAAATTCCAATGGCTTAGAGGTCCTAAAAATATTAACACTTTGTGTAATTTATACAGCCGTCATTGAGGCTCGTTGTGCGTTGCGGTATTCTGCTCATGGTATTGATTAGGAGAACACTGTTCTCGACTCTCAGGCAGGAAACTTGAGAAGGTAGAAACCCAGACCCATGGTCAGGGTATTCTATCAAAATGATGGAGGAATCATGTTTCAAATAGGTGATTATGCAGTTTGCCCCGGACACGGTGTCGGACAAGTTGTCGACATTGAGGAAAGAGAATTGGGGGGAACAACCACTAATTTCTATATCGTAAAGATCATAGCCAATGGCATGAAAGTTATGGTTCCCACAACCTCTGAAGATGGAATTCGTGCTCTTGTCGATGAAAATGAAGTAGACGGCGTATTTAATGTTCTCAAAGATCACGATGTTGAAGTTGATAATTCAACCTGGAATAGACGTTACCGTGAGTACATGCTCAAAGTGAAAACCGGTAGCCTCATTGAGATTGCTGAAGTGTTACGCGCACTTTTTCTTCTCAAGCAAAAGAAGAATTTAAGTTTTGGTGAAAAGAAGATGCTTGATCAGTGTAAGGATCTTATCGCTCAAGAGGTTTCAATCTCTGGTGGACTTGAAGCAGAAAAAATCAAGGGCGACATCGATAGCTGTTTCCCAGCTTCAGCTGAACAATAATTTCGTTTTAAATTCTATAAAAAGAAAGCACCCATGAGAGGTGCTTTTTTTTTGCTAAAATTTATTTTGCAGGTTGCAGGTTGCAGGTTACAGATTTCGAACCTGTTCCCTGATCCCTGTCACCCGTAACCCGTTATTCCCATTTTCCTTCTTCATCAACCACAATCTCTCTGGGAAGTTGGCGCATATTGTAGGTTGAGGCCATAGAGAATCCGTAAGCTCCCGTATCAGCGACGGCCAGGAGGTCACCCTTTTCTACTGGTGTAATCTCCCTTCCTGTTGCAAAGCAATCTGCTGTTTCACAGATTGGTCCTACCACATCGACTGTGGTCTTCTCATCACTGCGGATAATGGCCGGGAGGAGCTCATGATAGGCTTCATATAGGGAGGTCCGCACAAAATCATTCATGCCCCCATCAACAATAATAAATTGATGACCTTCAGATTGCTTTTTTCGGATCACGCGCGTGACCAGAATACCTGCACGAGCAGCAATCACGCGGCCCGGTTCAAATACAATTCTTTTGGGCATAGTGATGAGTTTGCGATCGAGGATCTTCTTAATCAAAAGCATATATTCTTGAGGAGAGGTGAGAACCTCTTT
>JAUIBX010000139.1 GCA_030427595.1 Bacteriovoracia bacterium
GGGGAGCACCCACAAAGCGCATTTCTCTAGCACTTATACGAGGGCGCATTTTGGCCGTAAAAGAGCGACCACCAAAGAGGTTCGCTGAACCAGGAAGAACTTGAATGGTGGTAACTCCACTTGAAAGAGCACGCCAAAGCGCAGGGTCTTGAGGCCAAAAACTATTTTCTGCCCAAACGTCGGCAGTATTGGGAGAGATCATTTCATTACCATCAGAGTGGGACTTGACTCCGGGGTGAGGGTAAACACCCATATGGGAATGGGTATCGATGACACCTGGGCTGATGACCTTTCCTGTCGCATCGATCGTGCGGTCTACTTCAAGCTTGGGTGGCTCGCCAGCTCCGAGGTCTGAAATATTACCTTCTTTTAAAAGGATCCAGCCTTTTTCAATTGAGGGGCCAGAGACAAGTATGAGACGAGCACCTTTTATAAGGATACTTTCCTTATTCACATCTCTTGGTTCGTCTTGAGGGTCTTGGGGAAGCTTAGTCTCGACCAGGGGAGTGGGCTTTTCCTCGCCACCTCCACCATTTTGTGCTGAGCAAGAAAATAAGAGCAGGGAAATAAGTAAAATCAAGAGATTCTTCATAGAGAGACCTTTTAAAAGGGGATATTTGGCCCAAAGAATAAGACGGTAGGCGGTCCTTTATCAATGAGTTTATGGGGTAATATCTACACTTTTTAGGCCCTGGCTTCTCAAGTGGTTTTAATAAGGATAAAACCCACCCATGAAAATAATCATAAACACCATTTTGCTTCTTTTTAGCGTCTCTACATACTCCATGACAGGCAGCGACCCCGCTGTCCAAAGCTATTTAAACTCCGAGTTTATTCAAGTGGATTCAGTTGGTGAGCTTTACTACCTTGGGCCTAAGGCAAGTTGTGATGAAGTCGTTGTTGCTTACGTTGTCGGTGATATGGGGTCAGGTCAGACCGCCTATAGCTGTAACATCTGCCTCATCAATGAAGGTGGTATTGCTGTTGTGGAGACTCAAGAGTCTGGTTGCTTTAGGGATAACTAAAGATCAGATACTTTTTTAAGACCCACTTCATAGAAAATAAGTTCTTTTAGCTTCTGCCTTGTTAAATTTTCAATTCTTCTTAAAATGATCTCATGAAAAACACTAAACTCGTTTTTGGCTTCTTTTTAATTGTTCTGTGCTCTCTTTTATCATGCTCAAGTGGAGTGAAGGATCATTCAGGACTTTCAAAAGAAAAAATTGAGGAATTAAAGAAGATACAAAGAAAGCACGTCATTCATAAGAAAGAGTTTTGGGCAAAGTATCTTGGTGAAAAGGTCGAAGATAGGCTCTTTTCGGCAAGCCCCGAAATGGTTGAGTACTTAGTGAGAGATAATAAGATTTGGGGTATTCCGACTCAACCTAAAGCATACCCATTATCAGTAGATGAGAGAGAGATTTTTAAACAGGTTATAAGAGAGTTTTCTTCTTCGATGAAAAAAATGATGGAGAAAAACCTATTAGGTGTCTTTATCGTAGAAGGACTTGGCTCCTCGGCTTTAACTGATGGCATCCGTGCATTCCCTAAAAAGAGCTTCATGGTTTTTGACCGTAAGGTTTTTCAAAAGAAGGCCAATGAGTGGTGTAGTTGGAAGGAAAACACTCCGTTTAAAGAGGGACCATATAAGATTTCTTGCCGTATTCGCAATGAAAATGAAAATAATATAAAAGGAGCCTTTCAATATATTTTTACCCATGAATTGGCCCACGTTTACAATAGTCAAGACAGAGTTCTTCTGCCTTTTTGGGACGATGACTTAGCTAAAGTTAAAACTGGCGATTATCCTTTTCTCAGAATCTCTTGGAAGAATGGTGATAAGCGCTTTGAGCGTAAGGAATATGATAAAGACTATAAAGACATCTTTTATTACGGGGCCGATAAAACAAAGGTTAGCAACGAGTTATCTCTTCCTCTTTATCAAAAGCTAAAAGGAGGAGGCTTTCCCTCTCTGTATGGGGTAACAAATCCTTGGGATGATTTTGCGGAAGGATTTGTTGTCTACTATCACACCAAGGTACTGAAGAAACCTTTTTCTATAACTGTTTCAGATTCAAATAGTTCCAAGCGATTAGTTTATAAAAGTTGCCTGCAAACAGGCTCCTGCCCTAAGAAAGAAAAGGTTTTTAAGAGGATTTTCTCAAATTGATCTCCGGCCAATGACCTAAACCCCAATAAAATTAACAGAGTACGGGACAAACCGCCTTTCGAATGATAATTACCCCATGATTACACCATAGGGAAAATTATGATCAGCACCGAAAATGTGAGCCTTAGCTTTGGCGGAAGAAAGCTCTTTGATGACGTTAATATCAAATTCACTCCTGGCAATTGCTATGGCCTGATTGGGGCCAATGGCGCAGGCAAGTCGACATTTATTAAGATCCTTTCTGGAGAAATTGAGCCTCAGACAGGCACGGTTTCGATGGCCCCTGGTGAGAGGATGTCTATCCTTAAGCAGGACCACTTTGCCTTTAATGATTTCCCCGTTCTTCAGACAGTGATTATGGGTAATGAAAAGCTCTATAAAATCATGCAGGAGAAAGATGCTATCTATATGAAGGAAGACTTCTCTGATGAGGATGGGATTAAAGCATCTGAACTTGAAGCCGAGTTTGCAGAGATGAATGGTTGGGAAGCCGAGTCTGATGCGGGAATTTTGTTAGCAGGTCTTGGTATTGGAACTGACCTTCACGATAAGCTGATGAAAGACCTAGAAGGCTCTGAAAAGGTAAAGGTGCTTTTAGCACAGGCCCTTTTTGGCCAGCCTGATGTTCTTCTTCTCGATGAGCCAACCAACCACCTTGATATTAAAGCGGTTCGTTGGCTTGAAGACTTTCTTTTGAATTTTCAAAATACCGTCATCGTGGTTTCTCACGATCGTCACTTCCTTAATAAAGTTTGTACTCATATCGCTGACCTCGATTTTGGTAAGATTTCTATTTATGCGGGAAACTATGACTTTTGGAAGACCTCAAGTGAGCTCGCCCAAAGGTTACGCTCTGATGAAAATAAGAAGGCCGAGCAAAAAGCCGCTGAGCTTAAGGCCTTTATTCAAAGATTTTCAGCTAATGCTTCTAAATCTAAACAAGCGACTTCGCGCCAAAAACAACTTGACCGCCTTCAGCTCAATGATCTTCCCGTAAGCTCAAGAAAATATCCTTATGTGCACTTCAAGCCCAAGCGTGAAGCAGGTAAGGAGCTCCTTAAAGTTGATGGCCTCACCAAAACAATTGATGGGGTAAAGGTGCTCGATAATGTGCGCTTTTCACTTAAGAAAGGTGATAAAGTCGTTTTTCTTGGGGATAGCTCTCTTTCTGTGACAACACTCTTTCAAATTCTTGCCGGTGAAATGGAGCCTGATAGCGGTACCTATGAGTGGGGCGTAACCACCACTCTCGGTTATTTTCCTTCCGATAATCAAAAGTATTTTGACAGTGATGACTCTTTGGTTGATTGGTTGAGGCAATACTCTGATGATAAGGATGAGTCTTTTGTGAGGGGCTTTTTAGGAAAGATGCTCTTTTCTGGTGAAGAGGCAAAGAAGAGAGCGCGAGTTCTCAGTGGGGGAGAGAAAGTTAGATGTATGCTTTCCAAGATGATGCTCTCTGGGGCCAATGTTCTCATGCTTGATGGGCCAACGGATCACCTTGACCTTGAGTCGATTACTGCCGTCAATGAGGGACTGACTCGCTTTGAGGGAACGGTTCTCTTTACGACCCATGACCATGAATTCATTCAGACGGTAGCCAATAGGGTAATTGTTCTAGAATCTGAACTTGTTTATGACAAAGAGACCACCTATGAGGACTACCTGCAAGAGGTTGTCCTCAGGTAAAACTCTTCTTTAAAGATAAGGTTTAAGCCATTCTCTGTAGGCCTGGATATTGGTAAAGCCAGCAAGGCCTTTGCAAAGTTTTTCCCCTCCTACGGCATAGGAGGTAATACCAATGAGAAGAGGGGCTTTGCCTTCTTCATAGTAGACAAGAGGACCACCACTATCACCCATGCAATTTCCTGTCTGGGGTACTTCTCCTGTGGTAAGAAGTACGTTGGAGTCATTGATTTGGATAAAATTGATGATGTCATCATTCATACTGTAGTCAGAAATGAGCATATCCCTAAAAGTTGTATCTAGGAGATCTGTCTTTGTTACTCCCACTGCTCTCACATCAACCTCTTGCAAAATTTTTGAATGAATAGGGAAGCGGCTTGGTGGCTCTTTGGTGCCCCAACCGGTAGACATCATTTTTCCTGGAAGGTCGCGAAAGTTGTGTTCGAGAAGGCCATAGGCAAAATCAGTATTAATGACATCGATGGGTTTGAGCTCATCGCCAAGACTTACATCTCTCTTAAGAATAATGACGGCAATGTCATAAGAGGCCAAGTTATCTGGATTAAATTTGGGGTGAATGATGACTTCTCGCACGCGAGGCAGGCGCTTAAGTCTTCTCTGTTCTCCCGTTACACTTGCCGCTTTTATTCTGAGGTCTCGTGCGCCAAAGGTATCCACGCAATGGGCGGCGGTAAGGATAACTCTTTTACTAACAAGGCTTGCTCCACAAAGATGGCCACTATAACGAGTGTGAAGGGCCACTTGCCAGGGGTGTTCGGTATTGGTGGTGTCTCGCCCGCCTATGACCTTATCAAAAGAGGGTGATGAGTAGGTGGGAAGAGAGATGGCCATAAGGAAAAGGCCTATTAAAAGTATCAATCGATCCATGATTTCTCCATAATTTGTTATTTCATTTTATTAAAGGTGCTTCCTGCTAAAGTGTAAAATGTCTTCCCCTTACAGTATTCACGGCCGTGAATGGATTTTACAGATGACCATATGAAATACTCGGGTACTTTAATCTTTTTTAATCTACAACTCATTTGATCCGATAGGTCTTCAATATGATTTTAGAAAAGTTTCTTTCATTGATGGATTTCTTTATTCCAAAGGGAATGATGGAGTCTTTTAACTATAATGAGAAACAGAAGGCCCGTCTGATTGTTATTGCAGGTTTCTTTGGCCTCTTTGTTCCCTTCTTTCTCTTTGGTGCTAGTGGTGGGTACCCAAGGCGCTACCTTAAACTCTTTCTCTGCCTATGGGGATTGGCCTTCTATGCCACTTTTGCCTTTAAAATATTTAAGTCTCCTTTAAAGGTTGCTGGAGCCATTTGCTCATTGGGCCTAACTCTGATTCTCATTGCCTTCACCTTCGTTCATGAAATTATTATTGGGGCGACCTTCTCATGGTTTACCTCTGCCGTTCTCATAGGAACATTTATGGTGGGCTATAAGTGGGGTCTCTTAAACTTTGTCCTCTTATTCTGTTCTCTTATTGTTTCTCACTATATGTTTGAAGATCAGGGAGTTGTGATTCCTTCCTTTTGGGATGAATCTTCATGGATAAATAATCTTAAAGGCGACCAACTCATTTCCCTTGTCTTTAATACCGTGATGCTGATGATTTTTCTCTACACAAAAGAGAAATCAGAGGAAGAACTCATCGCCTCTCAAGAAATTGTTCGTAACCAGCAAGAAACCCTTTTTAAGAAGTCACGAATGGCCGAGCTTGGGGAAGTTTCAGGAGGCTTTGCTCATGAGATCAATAACCCCTTAACTGTCATACTGGCCAACGCTCAGAAAATAAAAAGGAATGCCAAAAAAGAAGTATTTGAAGCTGATAAGATAGTCAAAATGGCGTCCAAGATTGAGGCCACATGTGATCGTATTGTGAAAATCATTGATGGCCTTAAAAATTATTCTAGGGACGCTAGTCGTGACCCTGTCGAAATGGTGAATCTCGAGCAACTTCTTGGTGATGTGAAAGAAATTTTTCAAGAGAAAATGCGTCATCGCATGATTGATTTCTATGTAGCCGAGGATTGTAGCGAGGTCAATGTTGTCGGTCGCTATGGCCAACTCTATCAAGTCTTGGTGAATCTCATCAATAATGCTGTCGATGCTATTGGAGAGCCTGAGTCTTCCCCAGAAGGTCGTCGCTATTTACGAATCGAACATGAAATGAATATTGATGACTCGCTTAGCTTAAAGGTTATTGACAGTGGTCCTGGAATTCCCAAAGAGCTTAGAGAAAAGGTCTTTCAGCCTTTCTTTACCACGAAACCAGTTGGAAAGGGGACAGGTCTTGGTCTTTCTATCTCCTATGGTCTTATGAAAGAACAGGGGGGCGCCCTTCTCTATGAAAGGCTTAATGATGAAACTAGCTTTATCCTTGTGATTCCCCTTTATATTGACGCTCAAGAAATAGACTTTCTTGAAGTCGATACAGAAGACAAGGAGTCTGCTTAAGAGGCTTCAGGTTGTGGAGCTGATAGTTCATGGTATTTAATGAGCTTGTCTTTTAGACGCTGGGAATAGGTAATCATATGAAGCATGGTCCCTGCATCTGGTCTTTCTGATTGCGCCATAATGGCGAGAATCTTTCTATTAAAAGTGTTCAATTCATTTTGATATTCGTTTGAAACTCTCTTTGAGTCTTTTGTAATAGCTTCTTTATGAGACATCTTTTCGAAGAGGGATAATGTTTCACTTGAGAGCTCCCTTATAATTAATAAGAGGTCACTCTTTAAATCTATATAGTTGGCATCCATGGTTTCTTTTAGGGAGGTAAGATCCTTTATAGAGTCATGAATTTGAAAGATATACTCATAGATTCCCATAATTTTTACAATGCGAGCAATTTCCTCCTCGTCATTACATTCTCCAATATGATTGGAGAAGAACTTCATTAGCTCCGCTTTGACATGGTCAAAGTAATCGATTCTTTTCTTCGATGCCTCATAAACTCCCTTGTAGTTGGTCTCAATACTTAGGGTGACAAGATTATAATTTTCCTGAATAAAATCATAAGAGGACATGGCAATTTCTCTAAGCTTGGCCTCAAGGTCAAAGTCCTCTTCTAATTCTTGAGAGCTATGAAGAAAGTTGAGGTCAAAACGTTCAAAGTCCATTTTTCCTTCACCCATAAAGTTATCAATAATTCGAGTAAAAGGATTGATCAGAAGAGCAAAGAAGACGCTTGTGGTGAGATTGAAAATGAGATGAAAGTTGGCCAGGGCTATTGCCGGAGTATCGGAAAGCAGGGGGAAGTCTTTTCCAAGCCACCAAACGAGGGGGAGAAAAATAAGAACACCACCTAAGTTAAAAATAAAGTGAGCAAAAGCGGTTTTCTTGGCGGCAATATCCATATTGATGATGGAAATGAGTGCGGTCACAGTCGTTCCCATATTGGCGCCCATGAGAACAGGGATGGCATTTTCTAAGCTCATGAGACCTTGTTGTGTGAAAATGATGGCAAGACCGGTAGTGACAGAGCTTGATTGAACGAGGGCGGTAATAATGAAGCCTATGAGAACACCTACGAGGGGGCTATGGTCTGCAGTCAGATAGCCAATAAGACGTTCATCATTTTGGAGAGGCGCCAAAGTAGAGGAGATAAGATTAAGCGTGAAAAAAACAAAGCCAAAGTAAAAGAGAGACTTGGCAAAAACAGAGTATTTGGACTTAATGAAGTTTAGGAGAAAGCCTAAAATAATAAAGGCGGGGGCAAAGGCCGTGAGCTTAAAGGCCACAAGCTGAGCGGTAACAGTCGTACCAATATTGGAACCAAAAATGATGCCTACACTATTTTTAAAGGAAAGTACGCCAGCATTAACTAAGCTAATCGCAATAATAGAAGTCGCTGAACTTGATTGAATAAAGGCCGTAACAACCGCACCTATGAGAATACCCAAACTAGAATACTTCGTCGCTGAAGCAAGGAACTTTCTGAAGCTCTCACCCGATATTCTTTGAATTTCTTTTGAGAAGTTTTCAAGTCCAAAAACAAAGAGGATGATACTTGTTGCGGCTGCGACAATGATTTGAAAGTCTTTCATTTGTTTTCCTCGCTCTTTTGAGGCGAATTTAATAATACACTGACCCTATTCATATTAGGAAAACTTTTCGCAAGATCTTCTTCTAAATGATCGAGTAAAAGTTCTATTTCATTTGTCGTTAAGCTTTCATTGATATCTAAGTCAGCTTCAAGGAGGATTTCATTAGCACCAGAGTAAATGGCGACGAGACTATTAATCGCATCAATATTGTCATTTTCAAGAATGAGACTTTTAAGAAGGCCAAGTTCATTTGGTGGTAAGGCCTGACCGGTAATGAGGGCACGGGCCTGAATAATAAGAAAAGTAGAACTGGCCATCATAAGAACCGCCGAAATTAAAGCGCCGATGGCGTCCATGATATTGAGCTCAAAGAATTCATAGGCCAAGATGGCCATAAGACCTAAAATACTAGTTGTTGTACCAACGACATCTCTAAGAAAGGCTCCCTTAACTAAGGGGTGGCTATAATTTTTAAAAATCGCCTTCAGGGAGCCAAGTTCTTCTTGCAAACTTTTGGCCGAGAGGCTTACAGCATAACCATTCGTAAAAATGGCAATGACGATAACTAAAACGGCAAGATGGGGATAGGTAAGAGGTTCTGGGGTGAGAAGTTGGTTAAGGCCACGCCAAAAGCTTAAACCCCCTCCAATGATGAGCATCACAATGGCCGACATGAGAGACCAAAAGAAGGCCTCCCGCGAGTAACCCATTGGGTGATCACTATCTTTCTTCTTTTGGGAGCGTCTCTCTCCTATGACTAAAAAGATGGAGCCAATACTATCGGCTACACCTTGGGCCATCTCACTAAAAATGGTGGCACTTCCTGTGATCATGGCCACAGCAAGGTTGGTCACCACGTCGATGACATCAACCATAAAAGAAATAAAGACAACTTTCTTGGGGCTTGCGGACCTTTTCTGCTTTTCTAACATCTCTTCCTTTCGAATAAGAAGTTGGGGTCAGTATAGATCTATCATATAAGATCGAAAGGTCATGGACTAGTCTTTTGGGGCCTGAGCAGGATTCTTAATCAGCGACTCGACGAGGTTTGGGGACAACTTCTGTGTCGATAAGTTCTCCTGTGAATGGACTCCTAAGTGCATTATGGTTAAAGAGAATTGTGAGTATTGAAAGTACTAGAGTATTAAAGCTTTTCAAGGATAAGGACTCCAAACGGACGGTCGATACATAAGCCTGAAACATTCTTTAGTAAGGTGATAGGGGCTTGAGGCCTGGTCTCTTTGTCAGATGAGCTATAGTATTTGCCACTGTCAGTACCAGCATCTATAGCATAGAGAGGGAGCTCAATTCTCTTAATAAATTCTTTCCCTTTGAGAAGAGAAAGACCACTTACTCCAATAACCCAGTCAGGAGAGGGGGCAATCATGGTAATAGCGCTGATGAGGGGGAAGTCTTTTGTCACGGTA
>JAUIBX010000140.1 GCA_030427595.1 Bacteriovoracia bacterium
CAGAGGATAACGACTGGCAATTTTAAGCATGGAAAGAACATCCGTGACCGCTCGGTGAGGGAAGGGATTAATAAAGCCGTGGGAATGCTCCAAAAGTGCCATGGAACGACCATTCATTCTGGCGGGATACTCCACATCAGTCATAGTATCAATCCAGGTTTTCTCTGGCATCTCCTTGTCGTAACGAATGAACATCGCCCGTAGCATGGGGATGTCATAGCCGACACCATTGTGGGCCATAAAGTAATCGGCCTGATTCATCAGTTCGACCAAGCGATCAAGAACCCCATGAATGGCCGTGCCTTTGGCGCCCCACTTTTCAAGAATGTCATCATTAAGACCTGTGATGGCGGCCACCTCTTCACTGATGGGCAGGCGATCTACTTCGTCTACCAGCTCACTTAAGATGCGCACCGGCTGGCCTTCTTGCCAGTCCCAAAGAACTGCCCCCACCTCAATAACTCGATCGGTTTTGGTGTCGACACCTTCGTGGACCAGATCGCGATTAATACCTTCGAGGTCGATACCAAGAATGTAGCGGGGCTGACTTTGACTCATTGCATTTCCTTTAGCGGCTTTAATTCTGAAGTACCCAACTATAAGGCCCAAAAGGTCATTTGTAAGGTCTTTCCATAGGGAATTATGGACAGATTCCTTTTACGAGGGGCGAAAATTTCCTTATAACTGACAAAGCGATGACAAATTGGCCGGCAAGGTCTTGATAAAGTCTTTTGAGGGAGGGAGTGTCTTTTCATGCGTTTATACATGGTCCTTATTTTTACAGCGGTAGTGATGGCCTTTACCACAGGCTATATTGCTCTCTTTTTGCAGGGCTCTTATCGTGCGACCGGTAGTGATATTCTTGAGATCAATCAACTTAAGCAAAGTTTCCAAACAAAAGTCGATCCTGTCTTTATTATCAATTTTAACAGCCTCTATTTTTCAGACGACCAATTTAAACTTCTCGATCCTAGTATTTCTTTAGAGCCCACAAGTAATGTTGATGATCCTGGCCGTTTTGGTAGCAATAGAAATTGTGACATTCCCTTTAGTAACCTTCTCAACCAAGAAAACTTCGAAAAGGTGTGGGTTTGGGAAGAATTTCGTTGTGGCAGAAGAAGAAACTTACCACGCTCCTTCTTTATTGAACCCCCTTTTCTCCACCCCGCTGGTCGTAGCTTTGCCTATCTGGCCTATAAGCTAGGAAGGAATAACTACGATGAAAGGGCATGGGTTATGGCCCATCTCCCTTTCTTTCATGTGAGTGAACTTTCAAAAATTCGTGCGGCCTATGGACCACTTAATGGCATCTTTGAGATTCTCCAAAGTGTGGGCAATGAAGCGTTAGCAGGCCTAGTGCGTGGTAAGGGGACCATTCTCACTCGTGATTACCTCTTTGCTCGTCTTAACTATCCTAAAATTTTTAATATTCTTGAATACCGAATTTATACCCGTGGAAGTCTCGATCGTTTCCTTAAAAATAGCCCCTTCATCCTTCATAACTACCAACCGGGACGCACCTGCTTTTATCGTGATGGTAGTCTTTGTTGGGATTACAACGTAAAGCATATTTTTAAGCTGGCCAACACTTCAACTCTTGCCCTCTTTGTGGGGCTGATCCTCATTATCCTAGTGGTCGTAAGGCTTCTCCTCGTTAAAATTCGTGCCCAAAAGCTTGAAGATGAAAAGAGAAGCTTGGCCCTTAGGGTCTTAACTCATGAGTTTCGTACACCCATCACCAGTTTGACCCTTCTTCTAGAAAAGATGGGAAAGAAGTATGAGAGCTTTGATGAGGAGATGGAAGAGGTCTATTTGCGTTTAAGTAGTGAGGTTCACCGATTGCGTCGTCTGACAGAAACTTCTCGCAACTATCTTAAGGCCGAACAGAAGGAACAGCTCCTCGACCTCAATGCCGAGAAGGTAGACTCATTTAATCACTATATTGAAAATATTCTAGAACCCTTTCATGAGGTCCACGAAGGTCAGCTTAAGGTTCATTACCTTAAAGAAGATAGAGAAGTTGTTGTCGATTCCTACTGGCTTGGGATCTGTATTAAAAATATTGTCGATAATGCCTTTGTTCATGGGGCGCCCCCGGTGCAGGTGAGCTTATCTGAAAAGAAAAATGCCATCCTCTTTGAAGTGGTTGATCAAGGCCAGTGCCAATTTGAAAGTCTTGGTATTATGAGCCAGGAGTTTGTTAAAGGAAATAAGTCCACAGGCACAGGTCTTGGAATGAATATTGTTAAGAAAGTTTGTCGCGAAATGGGTGTTGATCTTAAGCTCAGTCTCAATCCGACAAAGTTTAGTTTAGTTATACCCCTAACGGGGCCTAAGAAAGTGAGGACAGTATGAGTACTAAAATTTTAATTGTCGAAGATGATGAAAGTCTAGGAAGCACCTTAAGAACTTTCCTAAGAGACGAAGGCTATACTGTTGACTTGGCCCCCAGTATTACCGAGGCCAAGACAAAAACCTATGATGACTACGAGCTTATGATCCTCGATTGGATGCTCCCTGATGGCCAAGGTATCGACTACTTAAGAGAATTGCGTGGAGGAGGCATCAAGCTTCCTGTTATCATGCTCACCGCGCGTACTGAAGTCATTGATAAAGTTGTTGGTCTTGAAAGCGGTGCTGATGATTACCTCACTAAACCCTTTGAACCGCGTGAACTTGCGGCCAGGATTCGCGTTCAACTGCGCCATCAATCTGAAAAAGGGGACTCTTCTAGTGAAGCGACACAGATGAAACTGGGCGAGCTTCTTATCGATAGAGAAAGAAGAGAAGTGACCTTTAAAGGCCTAATTGTTGACTTCACAAAAATGGAGTATGAATTCCTCGTTTTGCTTGCTGAAAGCCCTAACCGCGCTTTTAGTCGCGAAGAAATTCTTAATAAGGTGTGGGGCTACGAGAATTATCCAAGCACCAGAACGGTTGATACCCATGTCCTGCAAATTCGCCAAAAGCTCTACGATAGTCTTATTGAAACCGTAAGGGGAGTGGGCTACCGCTTACGCTTTGAAGAGTAATCTTCAAGAGCTTTAAGAAAGGTCTCAACATCACTCTTATTATTATAGAAGTGAACGGAAGCGCGAATGCTGCCTCTGCGGTTGTTCACGTAGATCTTCTTGTGATCTAAGAATTCAACCAAATCATCAGCATCGTCCACGGGAAAGGTGACGATGCCACTTTCTTCGTGGAGATCATGAGCACCAAAAGGCTGATAACCCAATTCCTTAATACCTAATCTTAGTTGATGAGAAAGTTCTAAAACTTGCTTTTGAATATTGGCTACTCCTAGAGACTCAATAAGCTGGATCGCTTTGATGACACCAGCGATGAGAGCAAAGGGCAAACTTCCTAATTGGAGGGCCCCCACATCATCTCTGGGAATAGGTTTTTCGTTGACCATGTTAAAGGGCTCGGCCACTGAGCACCAACCAGCAAAGGGAAAGGGGCGCCCAGCACGAAACTCTGGCGATAAATAGAGAATGGCCTGACCAATGCCCGCACCTAACCACTTATGGCAACTTGAGGTGAGGGCCGCCACTTTAAGTTGAGAGAGATCCACCTCAAAAACCCCTAAGCTTTGGGTGGTGTTTAGGATAAGGGGTACTGCTTTTTCTTCAGCAAGGTCACTTAGCTTTTTTAAATTGAGGCGTAGACCTGAGGAAAATTGCACATGGGAAGTAATGAGGGCCGCCGTTTTGTCATTAACAGCAGCGAAAAGCTTCTCTTCTGTGAGGTGACCATGCTCACTGGGGACTTGAATGACCTCAAATCCGTGATGATAGAAGGGGAGTACTGAAGAGGGAAACTCATCAGCCGGGACCACCACTTCAATTCGTCCTTCTTTATGATCTTTTTTTAGCATCATCGCCACAAGATTCATATTGTGTGATGAGTTTTCAAGGAGGGTCACATCTTCAGGGGGGCACTTCAGGAAGCGACCCAGAACTTCTCGGCTTTCCATAAGAAAGTCAAAGAAGCGGCCTTCATCAATGGCCGCCTGTTCGGCCACACTGGTGAGCCACTTCTTCATTTCCTCAAGAACATCGGGGTGGACAGCACTAATGGAGGCGCTCTTGAGGTAGGTGCCCTTTATGATGAGGGGGTAATCTTCTCTCAATTTTTGCCAAGTTGCAGGATTCATATGAGAATAGCTTAAATGAGGTGAGCTACTATTTCTAGTGGAGAGTGTTTTGCGCGAAGTATTGATTAAGGCCAAAAAAGGGGGACGTGCCCTTTTAAGACGACAAGAATTTTATGAGAGGGAAGTGAGTGAGGGGCTAAAAGGTTGCACGCCCGGAGAATGGGTCTTAGTTTCTGATGACCCCAAAAGTGATTGGGCCCTTCTCTGTGTAGCCAACCCTATGAGTCAAAGAAGTGCACCCCTTCGTGTACTGCGTGCAATAAAGAAGAAAGACTCCATTGATCCTAAAACTTATATTGAAGAGCGTCTTGTGGCAGCCATGAGATGGCGCCGTAACTTTTCTCACCTTGAAAAGGGCTGCCGACTTATTTACGGTCAAGCGGACGGGCTTCCCGGTGTGATTGTGGATGGCTACCTCAATGCTTGTCTCATTCAAATTAATACGGCTGGGATGGATAATTACCGTGACCACATTAAGGACATCCTCAACAGAGAAACCGGTCTAGACTGCTTCTTCTTTGACAACAAGGAATACCGTGAGGCAGAAGGTCTGCCCCACCATGAAGGTGATCAGCTTCCCAATGTGGAGGTGGTTGAAAATGGTCTTAAGTATTTTATTAGCGCCTCTAAGATGCAAAAAATTGGCTATTATTATGACCATCGTCCCAATCGTCAAAAACTCAGTGACTGGCTGGCGCGCTATCAAGGGAAAAAGGAAAGTGGCCTTGACCTCTTTTGCTATATGGGCTCTTGGGGGCTCAATGCTTTAAATGGTGGCGTCTCTCAATTGACCTTTGTGGATCAAGGAGACTTTGATGAGTCTGTCACCAAGAACCTTGAGCTCAATGATTTTTCAGGCAAGGGAAGTTTTGTAAGGGCCAATGTCTTTGAATGGTTAAAAAATAATAAAGAGACTTATGATGTTGTCATAAGTGATCCTCCGGCCTTTTCAAAGAGCCTTAAAAATAAGTCAAAAGCTCTTGGCGGTTACCAAAAGCTTCATCGTCAACTTGCCTCTAAGGTTCATGAAGGATCTCTTTTGGCCATTGGCAGTTGTACCCATGGAGTCACTCTTGATGAACTAGATCAGACGGTTCACCAAGGATTTCTTGAGTCGAACTTCTCTTGTAAGCTATTAGATCTAGGCCATCAAGGTTGTGATCATCCCATTGAAGGCCTTAATAGCAGTGACCACTATATTAAATTTCTTCTCTATCATGTGGTAAGAAATTAAAAAGGGTATTAAGAAACTTTCTTGAGATCCTGATGCTGACCTAATTTAAGAGGTTTCGGAAGAACAATGACAAAGGAAGTGTTGGAGCTTTCTTGATCGTAGAAGAGGTCACCACCACACTTCACCATAATGCTATGACATAAGGGTAGACCTAGGCCTGTTCCTTCCCCTACCGGTTTAGAAGTAAAGAAGGGCGTAAAAATTTTGGCAATGATTTCTTCAGGAATACCTTTTCCTGAATCAGAAATTCTCACCCGATAATGGTCTTGATACTTTTCCATTTCAATTTTAATCCAGGCGTCGTCTTGGTCCTTGATAGCATAGAAGGAGTTACTGAGAAGGTTAAGGATGACCTGTGAGAATTGGACTTTATATAGGGGAAAAGCCAGCTGAAAGAGTGAGTCCTGGCGGTCATAATTAAATTGAATATTTTCATGAGAAAACTTTGAGCTCATAAAAGAGATGATGTCATCGATGGTTTCGCTTATGGTGACGGCCTCAACCTCATCATTGACGCCATCTCGCGCCAAGGTCTTAAGACCTTTGATAATAGCCGCCATTCTCTCTGTTGACCTTTTAATGGTTTCAATTTTCTTATTTATTTTTTCGATATCAGGATTTTCTTTCTGAAGATTTTTTTCAATACCTCGGGCCGAACCTGAAATGATCATCAGGGGATTGTTGATTTCATGGGCAATACCACCGGCCATTTCTCCAAGGGAGGATAGGTTAGAGGCATGGTTAGCAGCGGCCATGGCCTGCTCATTTTCTTCCTGGATCTTTTCTCGAGTTGAAATACTAAAGTAGCCAGTTGAAGCAAAGACAATGGCGAGAGCTAATACTGAAGAAAGTTCAAAGTATTCCCAATATTGGGTTTGAACCTCATTGATGACATTGGCCTGGAAAATATCGGTAAAGGTTAAGAGGGTCATCAAAAGGGAGGTGACCGACCAAAAAAGGGTTTCTTTTTTGGAGACAAAGTTTGAGGCCACGACAGGTGTTGTGATCAACCACCAAATATTAGGTCCCTTAATTCCTCCCGTTGTAAAACACAGGCAAATAAAGAGGGACAGGTAGATGGTGATACCAACCCGGATAAATTTCTTAAAGCTCAACAGTTTGAGTTTAAAGGCCGTAAGTCCTATCAAGATGAGGATCGTCACATGACCAAAAACAATTGCAGCCGATCGGGGGGCCTATAAGACAAAGGTGTAGAGGACGACGAAGGCATAACCAATGGGGGAAAGAAGAAGAACCAACTTATAGTAAGTCAGGGCCTTTTCTCTTTCCGCGGCAGGCGCGTCTTTTGATAATGGAGGGGTAAAATCTAGCCATGTCATATTTGTCTTCTTTTCGGCAGTTCATGAAGAAAAGTTCATAAAAATCTCTCAATACTGACTAAAAAACTTGGGTAAATACCATTTGCTTACAAGTGGTTTTTTCTCAGCAAAGGTGTCAAACTAGAAGTGGTGAAAGCAATTGATTTAAAAGAGATTTTTGAGGGTGGTCAAAAGGAAAACATCCAGGCCTACCTAAATTTTTTAGACCCCCTTGAGGTGGTAGATCTCTTCTATATCGTCGAAAATCATCATTATCCGGTGATTTTGGCGAGCCTTGATGATGATGAGCTTGCTGGAATCTTGCCTCTTTTTGAAAAGAGTCTCTTTGAGGATATTGTTGAGATTCTTGATCCTGATAAATTGGTGGTTCTCTTTAATCATCTTGAAACCGATGATGCCGCCTACCTCCTCAAACTCCTTTCTGAGGAGGAAAAGGATGAGCTTCTTCCAAAGCTTGATAAGCGCCAGCAAATTGAAAAAATTCTAAGCTACCCAGAAGAGTCAGCCGGTTCCATCATGCAGACGGAGGTTTGTCTCTTAAGAGAGGGGATGACCTGTAAGGAGGCCGTCGAGTCTATCAGGCGTCAAAAACAGCAACTAGGAAAAGTAGTTAATGCCTATGTTGTCGATGAAGAGCGAAAACTCATTGGTCTCGTTCAACTTGATGATTTGATTCTAAGTTCAATGACGGAACCCTTGGCGAAAATCACGAAGCCTCTTAAGCATTATGTTACCCCCGAAGAAGATCAGGAAGAAGTCGCCCAAACCTTTTCTAAGTATGACTTAAGTTATTTACCTGTTGTCGATAAAGACGGTATTCTTCTCGGCCAAATTACTTTTGATGATATTCAAGACGTCGTGGAAGAAGAGGCCAGTGAAGACCTCCTGGCCTATGTGGGGGTTTCTTCTGAAGAATCTATTGGCGATGTGGATGACAACCGCTTAAAGCTTGCCCTAGGCCGCTTTCCTTGGCTCATCTTTTCTATCTCGGCTTCCTTTGTTACTGGCTATATTCTGACTTTCTTTGAAAGCACCATGGCCAATGCCATCATCTTTGCTTCCTTTGTGCCTTTGATTATGAACACTACCGGAAATGTCGGCACCCAATCGGCGATGATCATCACCAGAAGCTTTGCTCTAGGGGCCAATGAGTTTGGTCAATTTCGCCTTCCTCTCATGCGAGAGTTTTCTGTTGGCCTCATCATGGGCCTGATGGCCGGAGCCACCACCTACCTGATGATCGTCCTTTTTTACGGTGATATGGGAGTGGGAACTCGAGTGGGAACGACTTTGGTGGTCTCTATGAGTGCGGCCGCCCTCTTTGGCATGCTTATTCCCATTGGCTTTAAGAAGGCCGGCATTGATCCGGCCATCGCCTCAGGTCCTCTTGTCACTTCTTTTTGTGACATGCTCTCCGTTAGTCTTTACTTGGGAATTATTCTTCTCCTAGGTCAAATCTTTTAATAATCTAATCTTTTTTGACCGCTTCTTTATACATCTCAAGTGCTTCCGCTCGCTTCATTTTGTAATCCACCACAGGAAACGGATAGTCTTCTCCAATCGTGCAACCAGCTTCAGATTGTTGCAACATATCGGCTTGAGAGGGATCATGAAGAAGCTTTTTGGGAAAGTTGGCAAGTTCGGGACACCACTCTTTAATAAAAGTTCCCTCGGGATCAAACTTTGTGGACTGGGAGTAGGGATTAAAAATGCGAAAATAAGGTTGGGCGTCTGTTCCCGTAGAGGCACTCCACTGCCAGCCTCCATTATTGGCGGCCAAGTCAAAATCGAGAAGTTTAAGAGCAAAGTATTCTTCACCCTTTTTCCAGTCAACGAGAAGAGTCTTACAAAGAAAGCTTGCCACCACCATACGAAGACGGTTGTGCATGAGACCTGTTTCATTGAGACAGCGCATGGAGGCATCCACTAAGGGGTATCCGGTCTGACCTTTCTTCCAGGCCTCAAGTTCCTTCTTTCCCCCACGCCACTTAATCGCATCATAGTCCGGCTTAAAAGACTTCTTTTCTACATGGGGAAAGTTAGAAAGGATGCCCTGATAAAATTCACGCCAGATCACTTCACTGGTCCAGGTCAGGTGACCACTTGATTTTCCCTCCATACCTGCCCTAAGAAGGTCGCGTACAGAAATCATTCCATGGCGGATATAGGCGCTAATATTTGAGGTCTTATTCATGGCAGGAAAATTTCTCGCCTCATCATAATCTTTAATATCATTGGCAAATTTTTTAAGACGCTTCTTTGCCTCTTTAGTTCCTCCTTTTAGGGGAGGTTCACAGACTTCAAAGCCAAGGGTCTTATGCCAATCTTTTTTGAGAATGGAGTCTTTATTTGTGACGCTTGCTAGGTTTTTAAGATTCACTTTAAAGGTGGGAACTTCTCCACCTTGGGCCATGAACTTCTCATACCATGCACGTTTAAAGGGGGTGAAGACCTTATAGATTTCTCCCTTTTGAGTGAGGATTTCTTGGCCCTCAAAGTGGACGCTATCTTTGAAGTCAAAAAATTCAACACCCTGGGATGTTAAAGTGTCGGTGACTTTTTGATCTCTCTTTTTGGTGTAGGGTTCATAGTCACGATTGTAGTAGA
>JAUIBX010000141.1 GCA_030427595.1 Bacteriovoracia bacterium
GTTGGCAAGGTAGGTAAGGGAAGTCATACCACCACTTGGTCCGAACTTATTGAGCTCCCCCTCTTTAACCTGATTGATTCCCCCGGGATCCGCTCCTTCTCCCTAGAAGACCTCGATCCCCGTGAGCTTTTGGCGCTCTTTCCTGACCTTGAGGAAGTCGCCGTTCATTGCAAATTTAATGATTGCCAACACCTTGAAAACTCGAAAGGCTGTGCCTTTCACAATAATGATTGGGATGAGCAGACTAAGCAGTGTTATTTCAGTAGGTTAGAGTCATTTTGGCGTATTCAAGAAGAAATTTCTCAAACCCCCTTTTGGAGCAAAAAACTTTAAGTCTCCCCCTGTGAGGTCCGATAAGTCTACAAGTTAGTAGGCAATAAAGGAGACCTCAATGACCGATAAGGTATTGGATTTTAACGCAAAAAGAGAAGAAAATATCGAGCAGAAACGCCGACAGTTTGAGCGTATTCTCTTCAATAACTTTCTGGGTGCCTATACCGTTGTTGATCAGGGGGGCTCTATTTATCCGGTCAGCCTAGTGGATGTTTCTCGTGAAGGCTGTCTCTTTCAAGTTCCTTGGAATATGGAAAGGGACACTCAAATTGAAGAGGGAACAGAGATTACGATGAGAATGTACTTCACCAAGAAGTCTTTCATTCCCGTTGTAATGGAAATCAAGCGTGGTCAAGAACACGTGGATGAAGATGGTCAGACCTACATGCAATACGGAGCGGAGTTCGATACTTCGATGCCAAGCTTTCAAGCTGTTGAGAGCTTTATAGACTTTATGTATAAATTTGCAGAGCACTCTAGTCTTGATAAAGGCTCACAAAAGGTCTTTTTTCTTTAAATTAAACTTATCTATCTAGTTGTATCTAGGTTTTGGAAGGGAGCTGAATTTGCTCCCTTCTTTTTTTGGTGATACCACCAACTCATGAAAATTGCAGTGATTGGTAGCGGGCCAGTGGCCCTAGAAGCGGCCCTCGATTTCTATAATGAAGGGGCGCACGTAAAAGTCATAGGAAAGAGGGCGCCATGTTCAAAATTGGCGTTTATGGGATCTCATTCATCTTTTAAAGATCTCAAGG
This sequence comes from Bacteriovoracia bacterium, assembly GCA_030427595.1. Taxonomy (GTDB): domain Bacteria; phylum Bdellovibrionota; class Bacteriovoracia; order Bacteriovoracales; family Bacteriovoracaceae. The sequence goes on from JAUIBX010000141.1 coordinate 1,089, forward strand.
TTAATGCCGACGACTATACCACACCAGAGGGACTAGAGTTTCTAGGCCTTCAGGAGCAACCAGAGACATATCGCGAATTATGGGAGAATTACTATTCTCCTCTCATTAAAAAGTTTTATGAATTAGGTCTCTTTCATCAAAGAGAAGTTCTTAGAGTTCAGAAAAGATTTCTCGATCCAAAAGAGGAGATCCCCGGTCACTCTCGTCTCTTTGACCTCTTTCGATTGACCTATGGTCTTAATCCCTCTGGTCTTGTGGAAGAGCAGATTAAAGAGAATCCTGAACTTGAAGAAAAGTTAGGCCAAGAGATTTTGTCTTCATTAAAAAACCAAGTGGAATCCTTTGAAGACTTTGATCTCATTTTTGATTGCCGGGGCAGTTTTCAAAAACCAATTCCTCTCGGAGCTGGACATCACTACGCCCTTAATGAAAAGAGTGTCGCCGCCTTGGGGGGGATTAGTTATGGTCTTCCCACTCTAGAGGAGCTGCAGCAATACCAAAACAAGAAGGTATTAACACTCGTTGGCTCAGGCAAAGCCTGTGCTCTTACATTTCTTGCTCTTGAAGATTGGTTGGAGAAGCCAGGAAATATTCTTAACATAATTTCAAGTGAGAGAAGTCTCTTTAAAGGGCTACTTGAGAGTGAGCTGTTGGACAATGACCTTAAGATCAAACTTAAAGAGCTCATCAAGAGGCATATGGAGTTGTGGCGACAAGATTGCCTTAAGACAGAAGAAGAATTGCATAAGTGGCGTGACCTTCCTCTACATGAGAAGAATAAGGTTCCCCAACCCCAATTTCCTGAACCCAAGCTTCGCTTGTTTGAGGGCTATTCGGTAAGCTCAGTAGATCGTTTGATCGATCGAGATGGGCTCTTTCTAACCTTGGAAATCCCTCAGTGGCGTGATGCGGAGAAGAAGGAATTGGTGACGGTCGCTCAGGACCATGTGATTGCTGCGGTGGGATACAGGCAGGAGTCTCAATTTTCTGAGGGATTGCACGAGGACGAACCAGGATATTTCGCCTTCTTTAGCAATCAGCACCATCATACGCCAAAAGCTAGTCTAGAGCGTCTTCCCTTGGTAAAATCCGACATCTTTAAGTTTTTTAGTAAGGCGTAAATCTTAAGTGATCACAAAAAGACGATTCATTGTCCTGTTGCTAGGGATATTCATTATTCTCCCTAGTTGTACGAACCTTAAAAAGAAGGACAGCCCTTTCTCTCTTAAGAGACGTAAGGTGGAGGAATATTTTGTAAGCTCTGGAGTCGTTCGCTACTTCTTGCCTGAAATTCCTTATTGGGCGAACTTTTCCTCTGTGGCCGGTTGTCGCCGCAAAAAATCCATAAAGTATCTCGACCTTAAAATGGTGCGAGGCTCTCTTTCTCTTGAGTATGAAGAGGCCATTCAATTGCAGCTTATGCTCAATACGATGATCTTTGATCTCAAGAAGGAACAGCATATTGCTCACATTCCTTTTAAAGAAGAAGAGCGACTTTTCTTTAAGGCAAGTGATCGAATCCAAGCGGGGATCCGCGACTTTCGTGCGCCGACCTTTAAAAGGATTCACCTTATTTGGGTTGATCCTTTCTTAGAAAAGACACAGACACTAAAGAACCTCATGGCCCGTAAGTCAGTAGGGCTCGGTCACCCCGTTTTTGTGAGTCTATGTTTAACGAGAAGATCTTTTGAAGACTGGATGAAGAAGCATGGCTTTCAAAATAGGAATATTCGTCTTCTGAGTTATGAGATGCTTTCTCCCTATAATCTCGATGGCGAGCTCGATACGAAATACCATATTTTTGTTGATGAAATTTTTGGAAAGAATAAACAAATCTACCTCTACACACCGAAGGGGCGCAGTGAACCTCATGTGTTGGAGGGAAGTTTTAAAATTATTAAATACTAGGAGTACTTATGTTTGGACTAGGTGGAACTAAAAAATCTGATCACAAAGAAGACCTTGATCGTATCAAGGTTCACTTCAAAACGAACCTTGGTGAATTTGAAGCAGAGATGTATGCCAAGGAATGTCCCGAGACTGTGTGGAACTTTGTGAACCTCGCAGAAGGCCGTCAAGAAACAAAGAAAGAGGGGCCTTTCTACGATGGTCTTATCTTTCATCGTGTGATTGGTGGTTTTGTTATTCAGGGAGGCTGTCCCGATGGAATTGGTACTGGTGGACCAGGTTATCGTTTTGAAGATGAGTGCCACCCAGAGCTTAAGCATGACTCTGAAGGTGTTTTCAGTATGGCCAATGCTGGGCCAGGTACAAATGGATCACAATTCTTTGTGACCCTTGCTCCTACTCCTCACCTTGATGGACGCCACACGGTTTTTGGAAAAGTTATTTCTGGAATGGAAACAGTACGAGCTATTGGCACAACAGAGACTGATCATAATGACCGTCCCGTTGAGCCAGTAGTTATGGAAAAAGTCACAGTAATTAGAGACTAATCTTTTTTAAATCTCATCAACGGCAATGCGGTTGACCATCAATTGGATATACTCATTGCCGTTGAATCTATTGATTCCTAAAGTAAAATAAACACTCAGTTCAGCCCCAGAGTTTTGACGGTTAAAAATCTCTTGGGGGTGGAGCTTCTCGTAGGCACCAATATAATTGAAGCTAATTCCTCTGAGAGGAGGAGCTTTAATGGCAGGGTCTTTAGCTTTAAAGGTCCATCTCACGTGAATATCTTTTAAAATATCGTAGTTACTCAAGAGAACATTCTTCATCTTAAAGACAGGCTTTTCGTTACCCATACCAAAAGGCTCTAGCCTTTCCAGATCTTTTAATAGCTTGGGGTCAATTTCTTGAGGCTCAATTTCTAGGTCATAAGTAAATTGCGCTGTTCGTTCTATAGCAGGAATTTCTTTTAAAAGAGTGTGCATACGAGAGCGAAACTCATCAAGATTTTCTTTAGGCATACTCAATCCTGCTGCTGCTTTGTGGCCACCAAATTTTACGAAGAGGTCACTGCAGGCATTGAGGCAGTCAAAAATATTTAGGTCTCCAGCAGCTCGCGCACTGGCCTTAATAATGCCTTCCTCTTCAGCATTGGTGAAAACAATTGCCGGCACCTTATAAGTTTCAACGAGTTTACTTGCCACAATACCGATGACTCCTTCATGCCAAGCTTCATCATAGACAATGGCGATGAGAGGGTCAGAACCATCAAAGCCTTTAACAAACTTTTCCTTGGCCTCATCAAAGACCTGAGCTTGAATGTACTTTCTCTCTTTGTTGCTGACTTCGAGATGGCTGTAATATTCAAAGGCCTCTGTGGAGTTATCACTGATTAAGAGATTGAGTGCTTTTTCAGGGTGGTCGAGACGACCTTTCGAGTTAATGAGAGGACCCACATTAAAGGAGAGCTTCTCACTTGGGACGAAAGAAAGCTTACGTTCTTCCGGACTAAAAAAAGCCTTAAGGCCAGGGTACTGAGTTTGGGGAATCTGCTTGAGACCATGACGAACCAGTTTCAGGTTCATAGGTGTAAGCTTGGCCAAGTCACAAATGGTACCAACGGCTACAAATTGCAACAAAGGGTACAAAGAAGGGCACTCTTGGCCAACTTCTTCTAATCTCTTCTTCACTTCCCAGCAAACAGCGAAGGCAACACCTACACCGGCCAGAGGTCTTAGAGGAGAGTCTTCTGGCTCATCTCTTCTGTTAGGATTTACAACGGCTAAGGCCGCAGGCATTTCATCCCGGGCGTCCTTATGGTGGTCAGTAATAATAAGATCGAGGCCTCTTTCCTTTGCATATTCTGCAGCTTCATTATTGGTGATACCACAGTCGACAGTTATAAGAAGATTGATGCCTTCACTTAAGGCCTGGTCAACACTGCTTGCATGCAGACCGTAGCCTTCTATGAAACGGCTGGGCTGAATAAGCTTAACCTCATGACCAAGCATCTTAAAGAAGTGATAAAAAAGCGCACAACTAGTGGTGCCGTCCACATCGTAATCACCGTAAATGCCTATGGTCTCTTCGTTGGCCAAGGCATCCATAATGCGCTCACAGCATTGATCCATTCCCTGCATGGCCGTGAGGTCAGGAAGCTGCTTTAAGTCCCAGGACATAAAGTCTTCTATTTCTTTGGAACCCCAGCCCTTCTTTTCAAAGAGTCTTAGAATAATAGGGTGAAGAGTTTGTTTGGGTTGTTGTGGGGTCGTTGTGTTGTGTGTTGTTGTCATGTTCTGAAAGTAGCATGAGCAACGGGCTTAGGATAGAACGAGCTTTGTTACGCGGTGAGAAGTGTTTGGAATTATATTAAAAAATCCCTACCAAAGAACGTTAATCCCTTTAACAAGATCTTCTTCGTGCAGGTCGTCACTAGAGGAGAAGAGCTCATCGAATTCTTTTGAATTCTTGGCATGAACTTTTCCAAAGTAGTTATTGGGAAGAAAGGACTTTTTACACTTCGTGCATTTCTTCTGTTCTTGAAAGCCTTCCATAATGGTGCCGCACATGTGGCACTTTTTGATGATAAGCTTGTTCTTTTTACTCAGGCTTTTGAGTTCCTTCATAGTAGACCTTCCTTTCCTTCATTCGATGGTTGTGGGCGGTCCGTGCCCCTGAGGACTCTTTTTTTAAGAGAACCTCTTGAGAAATCTATCGACTGATTTAAAGAAATATTTAGGAAAATTTTGCCGCTTTTAAGAAAATGGAACTAGAACAAATAACTCGGTTGAGCGTGGTAGAGGGGCATTGAACTCATTCTCTCAGGTAATTGAAAGACATTTGAGCCAACGGGATCACGGTACATACTCTCTATATTAGACCATGTATTAGGTGTGCCATAGATCGGGTTTGTCAGATGCCCTTGGGCATTCCATTCCGGGTGCCAGTAATGATCTTCTTGCATTGAAAAATTAATTCTATGCATGAGCGCCATTTGCAGATAATCCATATTTTGCTGACTTGTTCTATTGTGAAGCGGACTATAGGCTTCGACGATAGGAGCTGGCAGTGACATGGCCATTTGATTGGCCATATTCGCTTGGTTTTGCATCATGGAATAGCGGTTCGCTAAGAGAAGAAGCATCGCTTGATCTTCTGTTTCAACTTTTATTTTTTTCTTCTTTTTGTCTTTATCGTCTTCTTCTTTTTCTTCGAGTTCTTTTTGTACTCTTTCAATTAAAGCAAGAGTTTCTTCTTTCTTTGCTTGTAGTTGATCGAGCTCTTCTTTGAGGTTGGCAATGCGGTTTTCATTTTCACAGATTGTTTGAAGGTCTGCATCGACTTCTGTTTGAGTTTCGTCATCACCTGAGGCAATGCTACGTGAAGGCTTAGACAAATCAATAGCGCGACAGAATGAAGGAGTCGTCGGTTTTAGGTCTTGTCTCTTCTGTGAGACTTCGGTGCTATGGTCTGAGTTGCGCTTTAATCCTGCAACAAAGAGCATGCTTAGGCTAAGAAAACCTAAAACCAAATTGACTCTCAATTTACTCTCTCTCGTCATATTGACTCCTTGCCTATATTCATCCAAGTTTCGTGCCAGTTTTGAGTTACTAAGTTCTTGATTGTTCGGTGGGCTTTTTAAGGGAAGTGTCTAAAAATATGACAGTGGCGAGAAAGTTTTATACACCTTTGTCGCCACCGTCTTGGGGGAAATTAATTAGAATTGAAATGCGCCTTGGAGTCCATTACCTCGTGTGAAGATAGGACCGTTTTCTGCATTAAGATTTCCTTGAATTGCTCTTAGGTATCCAGGATTAAGACCTGTATTACTTTGACCTTCAAGAAGAGTATTACCAAGAATTGCATCGCCACTGTAGTTGGTGAGGCTTGGCATGCCATAGTAGGTTCTTTGCTGGTTGTAGACAGGAGCATAATTGATACTCGCTCGTGGTCCAAAACCATTTGATCCTGTAAGCATATTGGCCATCATCATGAAATTAACATCAACACCGAGTGGGTTGCTTTCACTTGCTAGACCAATGGGTTGTTGAGTATTAAAAAAGGTCGATGGTGGCATCACAAAGTTTGAAGAAAAAGCACTCATAAGAGCGATTTGGCGCTCAAGTTTTGCTTGCTCATCTTCTTCAGTTGCTTCCTCTTCTTCTTCTTCCTCATCGTCAGCAGCATCAACCACTTTCTTTTTATCTTCGAGAAGCTCTTCTATCTTGCTTGTCAGAGACGAAAGTTGGCGATTCTGCTCACAAATTCCTGTGCTTAATTCATCGAGAACTTTTTGTTGAGCTAGGGTTTTTTCTTCTAGTTTCTTTTCAATGGCTTGGTAAAGAGTGATGTGCGAGCTCGTAAGAACGTCTTCTGCCATGATTTCATCAAAGCGTTCTTGAGAGGACTGGGCCACTTGGCCTTCGAGACCTTCAATAAAGGCCCTTATCCTATCGGCTTGACCGTTAAATGCATCATTTTTAGTATTTAAGTCCTTTGAATCGACATCTCTTAATTCAATAATTTGTTCTAAGTTAACGTCTTCCTTAGCAATTTTAGTATCAATATCAGCTTGTTTTTCTTTGGTTGCTTCTTTGAGCTCCACCAACTTTTCGAATTGCTCCTCTAAGTTGTCTATTGTGATCTGCACAACTTCTTCAGAGGCAACACCACGCCAAAGTGATTGACCTGTTTGGTATTCATAAACGACGTTGGTAGACCAACCTGTCCCTAGTAGCATGGCCGCAACGGCCAAGTGATGAACTTTCATATTCTCCCTCCAATCATGGTTTCTCGGATTAGTTACAAATTTGATGCCAAGAATAAGAAGGGATAAGTCTGTGAATTTGGTTTTACTTTTTTACAGGCCTGACTAATTTTTAAACGACTGTTGAAGTTCACTATTTATAACCATGTAGATCACTTGCCTTTAAAGGGCTACCTTCAATAACGCTTTAGATTTATAATGAGTTGCGTATACAAAAAAGGAGTTTTTGTGTTTCATCGTTATCTATTTGTTCTCTTTGCCCTCGTTACAACCTCAGCTCAAGTTCTCTCAGCAACAGATTATTCTCGCTGCCAAAACTTCATGCATCCAAGTAGTTTCAATGGAGGGGCGGGAATTGGTCTTGGAATGAGCCCTGTCTTTGGATTCTCTATAAAGGATGATGGAACCATTCAGAAGGCAGACTTTGCTGATATTAAAACAGAGAATGCTGGTAAAACCCAAATTATTAGTTATGAGCTACCTGGTATGCCCTACGCCTATGCTAGTGGAGCAGAAGTCAAAAGTGAGCCTATGAAAATGCAATATATTATCAAAAGAGATGATAAAGGCAGAATCATAGAAATTTATGAGGGTGGCGGGGCTACAACGGCTCAGCTTGAGAGACTTAAAAAGATGCAAGATGATTACTATCGCCAAAACACTCCTGAAGAAGTGAGGAAGAGACTTGATGAAACAATGGGTGGGGAAGATAAAAAGTACGAGCCCCCGTTTATGACCTACAAAGGTCGTTCAATTAAATTTCGTTTTAAAGATGATAAGTGTGTTCCTTCTCATGTTTCTGGTGAAAGTTATATCCAGCCAAAAGCAGATGGAGCGACTATATCAACGACTCAGTTAGATTTAGATCTCTGTCGTGACGTCAATGAGTTCTTAAAGGCCAACCCTGAAGCATCGGCCTGTTTTCGCAAAGATATCAATGAGCGTATGGGGATGATCTTTAAAAAGCACGCGCCGAAATTTGAGGCGGAAGCTTCTGGTCTTATGGGCTTTGGTGCAGGCTTTGGTGGATTCGGTGGTTATGGGGGCTTTGGCTCTCTAGGCTATGGTGGCTATGGCATGGGAGGAAACCTCGCCTACTCAAGTCCTGCTATGTTGGTTATGGGAAGTGATGAAAGCTTTTTAAAAGGCTTAAACGATGAGGGTTACATTGAGTTAAAAAGAAGAATGGGAAATTCTCCTGTGATCAATGGTCAGCGTTTACTTCAGTCATGCTTTGATCAAGGTGTAAGAGATATATTAGAGGAAGACGATTTGTGGGCACAGTCTCGTCCGCAAGGAGGTAATTCTTCTGACCAGGATGCTCAAACTAGATAAAAAAAAGCCCCTCACTGAGGGGCTTTTTTTTAGATATTTTCTAAGTTTTCTAGATTTTGTTCGAATGCCCTTTCCATTTTCTTCATCAGTTGAATTTCTTGTTTTAGGCGTAAGGTTTCAATTTGCTTTTTTACAAGGGCTTCATTTCTTGCTTCAAGGATTTCTCTTTGCCTTTTTAATTTCTCAGCTGGGGTCATCTTTCTTTGAAACTGACCA
>JAUIBX010000142.1 GCA_030427595.1 Bacteriovoracia bacterium
AGGCTCGACTTTGGCACCCCTGGTATAAATATAAAGGTAGAAAAACTTATTAAGATTATTGAATCAGCTATCTCTTAAGGGCTTCTCTTGGATTCATTAAGGACTTTCTTCCGTGTGATGACCATTTTTCAAAAGGTAATGGCGAATATTGGCCAAAAGCTCTAAGTCTTGGGCATCGAACTCTAAAAGTCCATGATAGAGGTGGGTTTCTTCGTCAATATGGCCGTCACTAATTTGGCCACGTAGAGGTTTCTCTCTTCCGGTAATACTTTGAATTAGGTCACCATTGAGCTCAATATAAGTACCCTTTGACAGGAAGTGCTGACTTTTAACAGTAAGGCCGACTTCATTGACTTTATGAACTTGGATATTGAAGTCAACAGTTGCAGCCGAGTTACTCTCGGTGATCTTAAAGAAAGGCAAGGGCTTAAAGTCTTTCTTTCCTTAGTAAATATTGAGCTTTTGGAGGAGGTAAGTGTCATCGAGAGGTTTTGAGATAAAGTCGTTGGCCCCTAATTCCATGGCCCGAGAAATATCCGCCCGGGAAGTACGCCTTGAGCACACCAAGACGGGAAGGTCTAGGCCTAGTTTATTTCTTAAGGCCTCAAGAAAGGTGAAGCCGGCTCCTTGGCCCAAATCCAAATTTACGTCAATCATAACGAGAGCAGGATCAAGCGCTTTAACCAGTTTGGCAAAGTCATCTGGTTTGGTCGCTGAAAAGAGCTGGTAGCCGGCCCTCTTTAAAACCACTTTGAGGAGATTATTAAAATCTGGATCATCATCGAGATTGATAATGGTGTTATTTGTAGGTTTTGCCTTGCTTTCCTCTGACATGGTCTCATTCTTCGTCTTAAGTGACTTTTATATTTCTAATTCTTTGGGCAGTTTTTTCATCCATTCCCCTAAAGTGAACCTCATTGCGGTAAACTCCAGGATTGGCCACCTTGGCAGGGCCTGCTGTTTCAGTGCTGCAAGGGCTTGCCCCCATTTTTTTAAGGTACTCTGAGTTGATGACTAAAGATGTTTCCCGGGCAAACTTAACACTACTTTGGAGAATGACTCCCATTTCATTGATCCTGATGAGATCACCATGAATGCTGGCCTTCACAGTCTGAGGAGAATCAAAGGTAACACTTCCTAGTTCATAATCTTGAAGGATTTTTTTGAGCTTTTGTAAAAGGACGGGCGCTTTTAGGGGTTTTCCCATAAACTCAACCGCACCTTTGGCCACTGAAGCGACGACTAATTTCTTCGTGGTGGTTGCTGAGACCATGATGACTGGGATATTAGCGTATCCCTGAGCACCCTTCAATTGACTCATTACTTGAAAACCATTGTCTTCACCTAATTTGTAGTCCAGGAGAATGAGGTGGGGAGCTTTTTTTTCAATGGCCGTTGTCGCTTTCTCAATATTTGAGGCTTCGCTGTAAGAGTATCTGGCATTTTCAAGAATTTTCTTAAGGTAGGTGCGCGTATCTTGGTCATCATCGATGACTAAGATTTCCTTTTGGTCACGTCTTTTAAGTTTCATCCCTATGACTTTTCCTTAGTACGTTGAAAGCTCAGTCTTCGTATTGAATTTCGAGGTTGGCCAGGTAGTTTTTGTATTGGGAGATGAGGTTTTCGGCCTCTTCCTTTTTACCGGCCTGACATACGGATTCCAATTGAGCGCCTATTTCACCTAGGTCATCGAGACCATAGCTGCCCGCATTTCCTGCAAGCTTATGGGCGATAGATTCAATGGCAGCAAGGTCTCCCGTTTGAAGAGCACTTTCCATTGTTGTCTGATCCTTCTTTCTATTTTCTAAAAAAGTGGGAATAATTTCCTCTAAATCCGCATCAATATTGACAATAATCTTTTCGCTCAAAGTTCCTCCTCCAATTGGACTAACTGCAATAATCAGTCTCAATTGTACTAATTTTTAGAAAACTTAAAAGCTTTTGCACAAAATCGAAAACTAATTAAAAGAGGCGGGTACTTTTTCTTTGGTCACGCCCCTAGTTTTCAGTATAATTTATGGGAACTTAAATTATTGAAGCTTATGAAAAAAATCTTAATCATTGATGATGACCAAGACGTACTGGCCCTTCTTAGGCATACGCTCTCTAGAGAATTTGAACTGACCTTTTCAGAAACAATTTCAGAAGGAGAGTCTCAGGTCTCTCGTAATGATTTTGATCTTATTGTTCTTGATGAAGTTCTTCCCGATGGTCTTGGCTCAGAACTTTGTCAGAGAATAAAAAATACTCTAGGTAAGGAATCCATTCCAGTCATTATGCTCACTCAAAGAAAAGAGCTTAAAGATAAACTCAATGCTTTTGATGCAGGTGCTGATGATTATATTAGTAAGCCCTTTGAACCTCTTGAGGTTTTGGCAAGAGTTCACGCGCGTTTAAGAGTGCTTAATGGTGGTGCTAATACTTTAGAGAGGGAAGACCTCCGTTTAGAGATTACTTCTCAACTTCTCTTTCTGGTCCAAGAGGACAAAGAAGAAGAAATTGCGCTTACACCTATTGAATTTAAAATCCTCTATCAATTGGCAAAAGATGAGGGTGCTGTTCGTTCCAGGGCAGAGCTCTTAGAAACTGTTTGGAGCAAGAATCAAAATGTTATAGACCGCACAGTTGATCAGCATGTTTCTAAACTCAGAAAGAAAATCGAAAAGAGTCGTCTAACTATCAAGTCTCTTCATAAGAAGGGCTACCTTCTCGCTGTTTCTGACTAAGTAATTTTCCTTTATCGTTTGTCTCTTAAGCCTTTTAAACACTCACAAGGCTTTTCCTAGCTTCACAGAAATGAGGCCTTTTATGCTATAATTCTCCCATGGCACACGGACTCTTAGTATCAGACCATCCTCTTTTGAATGACCTCTACCTTTTCAATTTAAAGGCGTATGTGGATCTTGGTCTGACGGCCAAATCTTCCCTTGATGAGGCCTTACAGATTATAGATCTTGAGGCCCATGGGGATATTATTATTACCCTGAGTCAGGTGGCCGGTCGCGATGCTGCTCAAGAGATTGTGGATAAGCTTGAAAAGAAGGGCAAGGACACCATCGTTGTGGTTATTGGCGAGCGCTCTCAAGTGAGTCAAACGGGTAAGGTTGTGACCTTGCCTGCTAACCTCAATGTAGCCGCTCTTATAAAGAAATGTGCTGAAGTTTTGGGAGTCACGGCCAAAGATATGGTCACTAAAGAAGTTCCTGACTTTTACCCTTTTCCCATTTCTCTCCTTGAAACCTTTGAAAAAGTACCTTGTGATATTTTTATTAAAACCAGTCGTAACGCCGGCCAAGCTGACTTTGTGCAGATTTTAGGCAAGGACGAAGGCCTAGGGGATAAAGTTTCTGAGTATAGAGAAAAAGGAATTCCAAATCTCTATATTCCTTCTGAATTGCGCTTAAAAATTGTTAATCAAACCTCACAAGTCGTGATGAAAAGGCTTGATGATCCTAACCTCGCAGATGAAGAGAGGATCAAAGTCACTGAACAAGGTTACGATGTGGTTGCCGGTCTCCTTGGTGAGAGTGAAGCTGTGACACCTGAAGTTCTCGATATTTCCAAGAGATGTATCGAGTCTGTGGAGAATGTAATATCCAAGGTTCCACGTGCCAAAAGCCTCCTCATGCAGATGCTTGAGAATAAAACAGGCTACCTCTACCTTCATTCAGTCATGGGGACTTATGTCGCTCGCCATATCGTTAAAGAGATTAGCTGGGGCGCAGATGAGCACGCTGAAAAGCTCTCCTTTGTGTTCTTCTTTCATGACATGTTCTTGGCACCGGTCCTTAATCGTCACCCTGAATTACAATTTGAGGAAGACTTAGTTTTTCAAGACAGTCTTGGTGAAAAGGAAAAAGAAATTGTGATCAACCATGCCCGCCTGGCAGCGGAAATGGTCAAGACCTTTCCTCGCTGTCCTATGGGCGCTGATGCTATTATCCTGCAACACCACGGGACTAATAATGGCATGGGCTTCACTCTCGATTATAAAGATGACATTTCTCCACTGGCGAAAGTGATGATCATTAGTGAGGCCTTCGTTGAAGACCTTATGCGCTTTAAGAATGAAGCTAGAGAACCCGATCTTGAGGAGATTATCCTCAATCTTAAGAAGCGTTTTACTAAACACACCTACAAGAAAATTATCAATTGTCTTGAGACTATTTCCTTTTAAGTTCTTTGATGAGCTCGCCAAAGGGCTCTTTAAAATTACCTACATTGTATAGGCCTTGAAAACTTTGACAGATATTTTGAAGGGATGATGACGTTACACCGTTAATAACCATCTGAATGACGAAGTTGTTGGCCAAGATAAAAATGGCAGAGAGTTTGGTGATCTTACCGGCGTTTATTCCACGGGGAAAACCAGTGCCATCAGGTTGTTCGTGATGTTGCTCAATGATGAAGTCTACGTCAGGGTATTGGGTAAAGAAATGGGCGGTCTCCGCAGCTTTTAGGGGATGGGCCAAAAAGTTTTCCCTTTCTTCTTTGGTAATGTCATCGAGGTGAGGGTGATCTTTATAGGTGATCACGGACCATTCCTCTCTTTCAATAAAAGTGTCATGAAGAAGAGAGGCGAGGGTCGTCTTCGCCCTTGTGCTATCACTTCTCCATCCTAGAGAGCGCACCAAAAACTCACTTAAGAGTGCCTTTAAGACCGCTTGCTCTGCCAGATCGGCCTGTTCAAGCGGGAAGTTAAGAAGGAGTTCATTAAGAGAGGTATGCTCTTTTAAGGTCTTTCCCACTTGGGCGATATAGAGATCAACAAAGTCTTTGAGAGTATCGCTCACACCCACATCTCTTAAGTATTGGTGAATGACCAGAGTGGCCGCGACGAGGGTCTGCATGCGCCTGTTGCGGTCATCGCTCTTAATCTGATGAAAGGATTGGCTAATTTTCTTAATAGAGTTTTCTAAAAAATTAAGATGCTCATTTTTTTCAAGGTAGAGGTAACGAATATTTCTCTTTCTAAAATCTTGAATGGTGGATTGAGGATATTTCTTATTGGCACTTATGGCCTTAAGGTATTTGGTTTTGGTGAGCTCAATATAAACATCAAAGGGAACTTGGTCATAGAGGTAGAAGTTTCTTAGTTTTAAGGGCAAGAAATCATCAGGGTTAAGCTCAACTACAGCATTTTCAAATTCGTGCTGCTTACTCCACTCCATGGCCTCTTTAATGACCCCAACGAACTCTTGTGGTTCATAGGGTTTTTGGTAGAGACCTACATTTTCATACTCATTATAGAAATCATCGCGCACACGATCCTTAATCATGGCCTGAGTGCCAATAAAAATGAGAGGTCTCGGACCAATGGTTTCAAAAATATCTTCAGCAAGGTCTGTGGGATCATTTTCTTTGAGGCCACATTCAATAAGGATCATGCTGAAGTTGGCATCAAACATGATAGTATCGAGGGCCTCTTGTCCCTTGAGGACACATACCAAATCCACTCCAGTAAAATGAGCGTGAAAGAGGTTGGTGAGGAGGTTCCACTCCTCTTTGTTGTCACAAATAAAAAGGACCTTCATAGAATCCAATTATAACTGAAGACAGATAATTTTTCTTTGTTTAGGAAAAAACGCTGATTAAATTAAGCAGGTTTAAGACGAAACCATTGGAACCATTCCTCTGGGTCATCCTTCTTTAAGCGCAGGCATATTTGGGGCGACCATTTTGGCTGAGCCGGTCTTCGCATCAGCTTCATATTGGCCTCATGGGGCAACTTATTGCCTTTTTTGGTATTGCAAGGGGCACAGGCCGAGACAACATTTTCCCAGGTGGTTTTTCCCCCACGACTTTGAGGAAGAACATGATCTATGGTGAGAAGACTACTTGAATACTTCTCATAGCAGTATTGGCATTTAAAAGAGTCACGCCAAAAAACATTATGCCTAGAGAAGCGCACTTTTCGATCACTCTTATGACGAGAGTATAGGCGAAGAATTTTAGGGAGGCTAAAGGTATCAGTGACACCGTGGATTCTGCGGTCATCGTATTCGGTTACAATTTCCGCGCGACCAGTGAATAAGAGGATCATTGCTTTTTGCCAGTTAATGATCCTTACTGGGAAGTAGGTGGAGTCTAAGACTAGGGTTCTCATGGCTTTACACCTCCATGGCCAGCTATCCTCTTTTATACTGTATCCCTACAGTACAAAATACTTTCTCTTTAATAGGATAGCATGGCCGTGGGTTTTACGGTCAAGAGGCGCCTTAGGCCGTAAGAAAATGATAGTAAGTCCTTAAATTCCCGAGAAAATGACCCTCTTTTTTGGCGGAAATTACTGCAGGTTAAGGAAGCTCGAAAGCCGCTCCAGAAAGGCTTTCCAGGTGTCAGGGCCCATAGAAGCTTGGTCGATTATCAAGTGGTGATAGCTTTTTTTGAGTTGGTGATTCTTATTAGAAACTTGATAAACCTGCCAATAGTCACTGAGGTTCTTTTCTTCAATGAACTCCTTAATATTTTTAAGGGAGACTAGTTCATCGTCTTTATCCATAACAACGAGAGTGTCCCTTTTTATGAGTTCACTTGATAGGGCCGCTACCTCGGCTCGTCCTTGGGCCATGGCCTCATAGGCCGCCAAGCTGGTGGTTTTTTCTGCGCGATAACTTTCAAGGTTTTTTGAGGGCAGACCTAAACGGCTACCAAGAAAGCTAAACCAGCTTGGAATCTTCCCATACCAATGGATCCAGGCCGCAGGTGCAATCATCACCAGTTTCTTGTATGGCCAGTCATTTTGCTGACCAAGATGGCCTAAGGAGACTAGTGCCCCCAGTGAGAAAGAAAGATTAATAAGAGGTACTTTGAGCTCTTTTGCTCTCTTTGAGGCCAAGCAGTAGTGGTCGTGAAATTGCTCAAGCCACTGATTCCAAGTGACTTGCTTTTGTTCCTCTAGGCTGCCTCTATGACCTAGAAGGGCCACGCGCACAGTTTCACCCCCAAGGGATTGAAGCTGCTCTTCTATCGCCTGCATTTTTTGAGGTTTGAGGTTAAGGCCATGCACGACGAGGGCGACAAAGGTCGCTTGAGGGTTTTTATGATTCTGGCTTAGTTGTTGCTCTTTAAGGTCAAATGAGGAGTTATTGATATCCTCAAGCTTTATTTCAGCAGCACAATCTTTTGGCCAATGAGCACTAGGGATGCGTGCCTGACAAGACCAAACTGTGATAAGGGCGCTTAGAAAAATGACAGTTTTAAGAACCAGCGTATTCATAGGCTCAGTATACCTTAGAGAAGTTGTTGCTCTTTGCCTGAGGAAAATTCCACCGAGCTAGCATGAAATGATGGAGCTTACTGGGTAAAGGAAGAGGGCGTACGAAAGAAGAAAACGGGGATGGGCACCCAAAATCGGTTGCCTTCACTATCACTAAATTCAAACTTCCCGCGCATATTGCCTGTAGGCGTGTCTAGGGGGCAAAAGCTCTGGTAGAAGAATTCTCCACCGGCTTCAATAAGGGGTCTTTGACCTACTACGCCTTCCCCATTGATAAAACGCTCCTTCTTAGCGCCATCACGAATAATCCAGTGGCGATTGAGAAGTTTGATAGGATAGTTGTTGAGGTTGGAAATGGTAACCTTGTAGGCAAAGAAGTAATAATCGTTCTCTGGAGCCGATCTTTCCTCAACATAAGTAGGAAAGACGTTGATGAGAACGCCATGAGTTTCTAATTGATATTCAAAGTGGGGCTGTTCCCCGTCTAAACTTCTTAACACGAGCGTTTTATAACTAAATTGACAGGCCTTGGCAAAGACCATTTCAAATCTACAATATCTTATAGTTAGCAGTTTATTTATAAGCCCTGGCTAATGGTAAATATTAGCCTAGCTTTAAAAAAGAGTGGCCAAGTTGTTCGCACAGGGGGAAGATAAGCCTAACAACAAACCCGACGAGAGAAAGTGGTCATTAGGCCATCCCAACTTAATGATCATGCCTGATTGAGAGGTCTGAATAGGCCATCGGGCAAAATGCTGCATCGTGTACTTTGCAGCGATTTTATCTAGCTCAGGACCAAAGCTTTGAGCTTATTCTGGGCTTATTAAAGAGAGGCCATCGATGTGTGGAGTTATTGGGCTAATTGGTTCTTACCACGAAGAAAAGGTGCCCTTCTGGGCCGCTTACGAAGCTTACCGTGGGCTTCTCACTTTACAGCACCGTGGCCAAGATGCGGCCGGTGTTCTTAGTTTTGATAAAGACCGCCGCAAGTTTTACGGTAAGAAGGATTTAGGCCTTGTCAGTCAGGCCCTTGATCAAAAAGATCTTGAAACCTGTACCGGTAATATGGCCATTGCCCATACCCGCTACGCAACCATAGGTTCTGATGGCGTAAGTGATCTTCAACCCATGGTCACTGGCTTTCCCTTTGGCGTCGGTATGGTTCATAACGGCAATATTCTCAACTACCACTCCCTTGCCAAGAAAATGGGAGAAGACTTTGATTTTCAGCTTCTCACCAATAATGACCTTGAGCTGATGCTTCACTTATGGTGCCAAAAGATTCTAGAAAATCGTGAAACTTCAAATACTCCTCTTGAGTTTCGCCACATCAAAGAAGCCGCTAAAACGATTTTTAAAGAGGCCAATGGTGCTTATGCTCTAGTAGGAATGATGGCCAATGTTGGGCTCTTCGCCCTAAGAGACCCCAACGGTATCAGGCCTCTTGTTCTTGGAAAGCGCCAAGGTCCAAAGGGTGACGAATATTGTGTTGCCTCAGAAACTCTTGCTCTTAATTTTCTTGGTTTCGAAGTTGTTCGTGATGTTCTCCCCGGAGAAGTTCTTCTTATTACCCAAAAAGGCGAAGTCTTCAGTGAAGTCGTCAGTGAACAAAAGCGCAAGGCCCATTGTATGTTTGAGTGGGTTTATTTTGCTGGAGCAGAGTCGACTATTGAAGAGCGCTCAGTCTATTCAACTCGCCTCAATCTAGGTAAGGTTCTCGCCAATAAAGTAAAAAAATCTTGGGATGCAGGTGAGATTGCCCCGGACTTTGTCTGCCCCGTGCCCGATACCTCACGCACGGCCTCAATCTCTTTAGCAGAAAATTTAAAACTTCCCTATAGGGAAGGCCTTATAAAAAATCGTTATATTCAACGTTCTTTTATTCTTAACACTCAAGACAAGAGAGAAAAGGCCGTTGCCTTAAAACTCAGTCCTGTGCGTTCTGAGATTCAAGGA
>JAUIBX010000352.1 GCA_030427595.1 Bacteriovoracia bacterium
ATTGCTCACCTTGAGCTTCAAGAAGAGGAAAATATTTGAGAAGTTCAGGGTGAAACTCACTTCTGTGAAATCCAATTCTTCCCTCATCCCATGCTGTTTTCCAAAATTCAGCTTCCATCTCGTCCTATCTCCTTTTCGCCATTTATTTTAAGAACTTGTGAATCAGTAGCGCCTTATGATGACTTCTCTAAGAGCTATTGTGAAGGTGATAATTTGAAGCCTTGTTTAAGATAGATTGTTTTTAGACTTTTAATAAAAACTGATTAAAAACATGAAAATGCTAAAAATAAAGCTAAATATTTACAAATATGCTAATTAAGCCGATTATGTATTGAGTGACCAATAATGGTCAAAGATCTTTTAGGAGTGCAATATGTGTGGAATTTTGGCGTGTTTATGGAGTGAAGATCTAAGACCAAACCAAGAGCAGTTGGAGAAAGTAAAGGATTTGGTCAGGAGAGGTCTTGAGGAGCTTTCTCATCGTGGACCTGATGACATCGGAATCGAAGGTGGTTCTTCAGGTATTTTAGGTCACACTCGTTTAAGTATTGTAGATCTCAAACATGGTCACCAGCCTTTAACTCTAGCAAAGTCTGAAATGGCAGAAACGTTATGGGTTCATAATGGAGAAATTTATAATCACCAAGACTTGCTTAAGGAATACCAGTTCGATACGGGGAGTGTTCATAGTGATTCAGCTGTTATTGGGCCAATGGTACGAAAGCTTGGTGAGGAGGCCTTTAAGAAGCTTGATGGTGTTTTCGCTACTATAATCATTGATGGAAAAAAGGCGTTTGTCGCTAGAGATCCTTTAGGGGTGAAGCCTCTCTACTATGGAAGGGACTCATTGGGATTATGGTGGTTTGCCAGCGAATGGAAAGCGATTGAAAAGGTTGTTCAAAGGGTTGAATTGGTGCCTCCTGGTCATTTCTTTGAATTGGCGCAGGGGTTTCGACCCTATTATAGGCCTCTCTATAAAGAACAATCCCCTGTGATCTCAGAAAAGGGAGAGGCGTGTGAAAAAATAAAAACTTCTCTAACAAAGGCCGTGAAAAAGAGACTAATGGCCGATGTTCCAGTTGCTGCCCTCTTAAGTGGAGGCCTCGATAGCTCACTAGTAGCTGCTTTGGCCCAAAAAGAACTTAAGAAACAAGGAAAATGTTTAAGAACATATTCTATAGGAATAGATAGAGATAGTGATGACCTTAAGGCCGCAAGACTTGTAGCGGAGCATATTGGCTCTGATCATAAAGAAGTTATTTTTGATATTGAAGAAGGGGTAGCTTCTTTAAAGGAGATGGTTCGTCTTCTTGAAACATATGATGTCACAACCATTAGGGCCTCCACTCCAATGTATCTGATGTCAAAGGTTATCAAAGAGGATGGTTATAAAGTGGTTCTCAGTGGAGAAGGTGCCGACGAGATCTTTGGTGGTTATCTCTACTTTGGACACGCGCCAAGTGCCCAAGAATTTCATGATGAGTGTCTAAGAAGAGTAGGTCTCCTTCATACGGCCGATCTTCTAAGGGCCGACCGCTCAACTATGGGCGCCTCTGTTGAAGCAAGGGTACCCTTTCTTGATTTAGAATTTTTAGAAGTCTCAATGGCGATTGATCCTCAACTAAAAGTCTATACTGGAGGAAGGCCTGAAAAGTGGATTTTAAGAGAGGCCTTCAAAGAAAATCATCTTTTACCTAAGTCCATTTTGTGGCGCCAAAAAGAACAGTTTAGTGATGGGGTGGGTTATTCTTGGGTAGATCTTCTTAAGGAAAGAGCAGAGAGCTCAATTAATGATAGTGAGTTTGAAAAGCGCTTTTATCAATACCCTGTCAATACTCCACTTTCAAA
>JAUIBX010000143.1 GCA_030427595.1 Bacteriovoracia bacterium
CCTAGGTGCGTGGTTCTTTCATCAAATTGACTGAAAATTTCATTGAGTAGGTGAACCACCTCTTCTGGACTCCTGTCTTTAGAAAAACTGGTATAACCCACGAGGTCTGCAAATAGAATAGAGGCACTTTTATTACTAACAGCTATAGTCGTCTCGTTATTTTTAAGCCTTTGGGCAATTCGTTCAGGTAAAATACTGAGAAGAAGTTTCTCAGAACGCTCACGTTCTAAATTGATTTGCTCCATCATAAAGTTAAAAGAGGTTGATAGACTCGTGATCTCTTTAGTCCTTCCTCTTATGCCTATTTTTTCATAGAAGTTTCCTTCGGCGATATTCTCAATAGTTCTTTGTAGGGAAGAGAGCGAGGCCATCAATAGTTTTGAGATCAGAAACGAGATAAGAAGAGAGATGGCCAAAACACTCGCTGACAGGATAAGAGATTGCCTTTTGAGCTCATTCTTAACTTCTTTGTAGGAGGAAGTCTTAAATGAGATGAGTAATCTGCCATTGGTTAGAGGTGTGCTGTATTGTCCTGCCACGGTGTACTGTTGCGAATGATCTGGATTGAAGTCTCTTTGAGATGCTTCCTTCCATGCTTTTTCTAACTCAAGGTCAGTGGGGTATGAGGCGAAGACTTCCTTGTCCCCATCAGTGATGATGATCCAACTGAGGTCCTTTTGATCTTTTGCATAACGAAAGACGTCTGATACCGCCTTGAAATTATCTGACTTAAGACCAATTTCAAGCCCGAGTTTGACCGTGTTAAAAATGAGCTTATTATTTTTAATAAAGTTTGTTTCTAGAATATGATTTTGAAGTGACAAGTTTTTTTGATAGTAGAAAGTAGCAAAGGCGAGAGATACAATTGAGAAGGCTAAAAAAAGGTGGACTTGAAAAGATATTCCCTTTTTCACTTCGTCACTTTTAACTTTCTGAGGTTAATATTATTTAATTGTGACTTCTCAAGGTAACCTACCGATTTAGGGTCTTGCTCTAGGTGGCCAATGACATCCTGTGGACCGTTGACGAGGATGATTTCACTGCTGTTACCAAGAAGGCTTGCTCGTATCCATTTTTTGTAGAGTTGGACCTGAGAAATTTTTAAAACCTTCTGACAAAAAACTTTCTTAATACTGGTATCTCTTTTATAGTCGATCACTTTTATATTCTCGCCGTCACTCCATTCAGCCTTTTCTCCAGTAAAAATAGACTTTAACTCCTTTAAGGAGATTGTTTTTCTTGGACTTCTCTTATTAACGGCAATGACAATCTCACTAGAGTAAGCTGAGATACTCAAGATAATAGATAATGTGATGAGGGCCAGTTTTCTATTCATTTTAAAAGAGCATTGAAATACTTATTTGTTGGGTTAAGTAATCGTTCTTTGAGTTTAAAGTTTTTAAATTTTGTTTTTGAATTTCAGCCTTAAAAATTGTGAAAATGTTGTAGTGATAATTTAAACCAAAAATATAGTTTTGATACTGTGTAGAACTATTGCTTCTATCAGGTAATAGTGATTGATAGTTTACATAAACGGCGTAAGCATCACCTATATAGCTACCAATGAGGTGAGATTGATTAAAGTAACTCTCGCCTAATAGGCTATTCGCCTCTCTAGTGTAGCCGAGGCCGGCCTCAGAAATCAGAAACCACTTTAAGTATTCTAAATTTAGTGTGAAATTTACATGTTTTTCCCATTTTGGAAGTTCACTTGTGCTCGTTTTATCTCTTAGATATGAGAAAGAAACAGATGAGTCATTTAGAATGTTGTACTCTGTCTTTAAAAAGAACATGGGGGTTTTATTGGCGTCTGTTCCGCTACTCGTTTGTTCTGACCCATTTGCAACGCCTGCCTTTATAGTGAGGTCTTCCTTCTTGTAGTTTAGTCGGAGGCCTGTTGAGTATTTCGAATAAAGTCTCTTGGCCTGAGATCCTTGAAAGATTTGGTTTTTGCCGTAAATGACAGCAGGAGGATCAAGAGGAATATAGGACGCACTAAAGTCATGAATCTCATTATAGTAACCATAGGGAGTTAAAAATTTCCCTGCAGCTAATTTTAAGTCTCTGCTAACTCTAAATTCTACAAAGCCGCGAGAGATTTTAACCTCACCCTGGCCACCACTACCTGAAAGCTCAGTTCCGTCTTCATACTCAATATCTGCAAAGGCCCTTGCCTTTTTAGATATAGGTCTATTGAAAAGAAGGTTGATTCTCCTAAGCTGGAAGCCTTCATTTTTATTGGGGTTGTCACTTGTGGTGTAGTCCGTTTGGAAATACCCACGCCAGCTAAGCTTTGCCTCTGTTTTAAAACTAAGAAATATGATCGCCATCAATAGGACAGTCTTCTTTATAACCATTTCACTCTGATTTTAAATAAGTTGATACCAATATTTTATAGATTTAAATAAATAGTTAAAGAAAGCAGATGTTTCCCATAAGTAAAACTGATGTTAAGCGGATAAAAAAGCTCGGTAAATTACCTGTCTTTATGACCTTAGAAAGGCATCAAAAGGCCAAACTCAAATGTTTGTGCCTGAGAAGTCCTTGCAAATTGAGAGTTGAAATGAGTCACTTCTGTATAAACCTGTAAGTGATCATATGTCTTTGCTAGAGCTAAACGGCTTACGCTATTTTCCTTTAAGCCTAAATTAGAATAGGTCTT
Organism: Bacteriovoracia bacterium; assembly: GCA_030427595.1. Lineage (GTDB taxonomy): Bacteria > Bdellovibrionota > Bacteriovoracia > Bacteriovoracales > Bacteriovoracaceae. The sequence continues at coordinate 2,663 of JAUIBX010000143.1, forward strand.
ATCAGCATTCATAGAACTTATGCCTACAAGATTTCTCTTGGTGTAACCTTGACCAAGGCGAATAAAGAGGTCAGGGCGAAGATTTCTTTGATAGGTGACATGGCCGCCGAAAGATTCTCCAAACCTTCCTCCGGGAAGATCCAGTACATTGAGTTCATCAAGTCCTTCACCATAGTATCCTTCAAAAGTAAGTTGTGACTCAGATTCTTTATAAGAGTAACCAATAGTGGTGCCGAAGGGACTTTTGTCCACACCATTGTAATCACTTGATCTCCCCATAATGCCTGAGATGACGAATGTATTGTGTTCATTGGCATAGTATTGATAGTTAAAGGCCATTGAAAGCTGATTCTCTTCCTCTACCTCATTATTTCCTACTGAGGTATTCTTATCGGCTTGTCCAATTGAGAACTCTAGCTTTCCTTTATTAACCTCTTTAATGAGTTTAACCTGTTCCCTCATGAAACCAACATTTCCTCCATGGAAGTAAAGTCCAATGATGTCAAAAGTATCTGGTCTTAAGGGGGAAAATGTATCCCAATCTTGTCCTACTTGGAGGGTGGTTTTATGGGCCAAGTCTTTACGCACAAAAACGCGTCTTAATCTTGGTCTTGACTGAGTTGTAGGACTTGATTGGCTGAAGTCGATGAAATCGATTTCTAATAAACCTTGGACCCCCGAATTATGTTTAATCTTAGTTCCTAGTCGTGATTGAGCAACCTGGTAGGCGGTGCGATCATTGCCTGTATTGTAGAGATCTAAGTTGGCCGCACTCGTTGGGGCGACCATATTGGTATTTCGAAAGGACAGGATTGGATCAGTGGCATACATAACCGAGGTTTTGAGAAAGCCATAAGGCATAAACTCGACTTCAGAGGAATACACTCTTTTGGCAAATAAAGAAAGGAGGATGATGAGAGTTATTGTTACTTTTGTCATTCTCATATTACTCACCACCACAGGGTTTTGCTGGTTGACCTTGTCTTTGAGAGTAAAAATCTTTCAGTGTTTCTCTTATTGTAAAATCAAGAAAGTGACTATTTTCTTTGATGATGACTTCTTTGTTCTTCTCAATGCCTTTTAGAATTCCATCTAGCTTTAAGAATCCAAGAAATACCACTGGGCTTTGTATGTTGATAATTGTCTTATTTTCCTCTTCTACGATATCGATTTTTGGAGAGAAGAATTGATTGACCTTAATCTTTTCGATGAAGAGGTGATTGAGGACTTTTAAGAGTATGCCAACGGCAATTCCAACAAGAAGGTCTTCAACTAGAGTGACTAATAAGGTTGCACAAAAGTAGACCAGTTGCTCTTTTCCATGGTGGTAGACTTCAACGAAGTGCTTAGGATGTGCGAGGTTATATCCTACTAAGAATAAAACTGCAGCTAGGGAAGCAAGAGGGATGAGGTTAATCACACTAGGAAAGAAGGCAACAAAGACCAGAATGTAAACTCCGTGAAAGAAGTTAGACCACTTTGTCTTTGCTCCATTGGTGATATTGGCAGAGCTTCTTACAATCTCTGTAATAATTGGATAGGCTCCCAAGGCACCACAAGTCATGTTAGTAATCCCCTTGCCAAGAAGGTCATAGTCCATATTGGTTTTTCTCTTATAGGGATCAAGTTTATCGACTGCATAAGCACTAAGAAGGGATTCAAGACTTCCTACAAGAAAAATAGTCATGATGCTTACTAGCGAGCGTGGTGAAAAAATAATGTCAAATTGTGGCCAAATAAAGAGGTCTTTAACTGAATCTGGCACATGAACGAGAAATTCTGGTCCTACGTGGTATTTGTAGCTAAGCCAGTGAATATCATGGGGAATACTGACATTAAGGGCTCGGCTCAAGAGAAGCCCTGAGAGTACTGCGACGAGTGGTCCAGGAATAATCTTTGAAATATTCTTTGGCAAGGCCAACCACATGATCAAAATGGCCAAGGCAACAATTGCGATAAAGAGAATGGGGAGGTCTGCTTTTCCTACCATCTCAGGAATATTCCAGACGACTCCTAATATTGAGGTCGCTGTATTTTTAACTCCTAAAAGGATGGGGATTTGTTTGATCATAATGATGGTACCAATTGCAGCGAGCATTCCGTGAACCACGGAGGAGGGAGCAAGAAAGGTCAGTTTTCCCAATCGAAAAAGACCCATGAGGATTTGTAAGGCTCCTGCGATAATGGTCGCTGCAAGGGTTCTCTTAAAACCAAGCATCAAGTCGCCACCATCAGCAAGACTGGTGATAGAGCCTCCAATAACGACAATAAGTCCAGCTGCGGGGCCACTAATGGTTATATGGGTTCCAGTAATTAACGTGCCAACGATACCGCCAACAATGGCCGAAAGAATTCCGGCAGAAGCAGGGGCTCCAGCAGCTAGGGCAATACCAATTGAAAGAGGAAGTGCAATAAGGAATACAATGAAGCCCGCTATAAGGTCATCTTTCCAGTGGTTTTCTAATGAATTAGGCATATGAATTCTCCTGCTTGTTTTCCTCTAGGTAAACTTTATTAAAGATAAACTGGTAAAGTCCAATGTTAAAAAAAGTGTTTGCAAGGCAATAGAAGCCAAGATCCATCAACATATCCCCTTCAAGAAAGGCCTCGATAATGTGGTCGTTAACCAAACTCTGCATAAGGAAAGGAAAATTGGTGAAATAAAGCATAAAAAAGATGACGAGGGGCGCCATTTTGCTTCTTCCTATTTTAAGGAGGGGGATTCTTCTTTCAAAAGCAATCATGAAGAAAATAAATAAGGTAAGAGAAAGAACGCCAACGACTTTGAAAGGCTCATGGGTATGAACCCCATGTAAGATAAAACTTTCTAGAATCTTATAAATCATCATTAAGGCAATGAAAGAGCTTGTTCTCTTTTGATGAATCATAGAGAGGGAAACCAACAAAATGAAAAAGGGAATAATATCAAAGTATTCCTGATGGACTTCAATCGCCTGATTATTGATAAAGAAAGTGAGAACAATATAGTAGGCAACCCACATGAGGGACCAAAAAGAGGTGGACTTTTCTTTATTGATAAAAGGAAAGAAGAGCTTCTCTGCAAAATGACTGAGCCTATAACTAAGAACCCCAAGACCATCATAGAGAGAATTGAGGTGAAAGTGATGGAGATTTTGAAAATAGAGATAATATCGAACTCTTTTTGGGATTAGCTTTTGAAAATGAAGTCCATTTACCTTGAAAGGACTTTGGTTCTCTCCAACTCTTTCGTGAAAGGAGTGGAGCATAGAGGGACTTTTGATAAATTGATAAACCTTATAGAATGAATTTGCATAGAGATGGAATAGAGCAAGGCCAGTCCAGCCAAAAGATAACTCGATCAGGATAAAACCCATCTGAATAGAGGATGAGTAGGCAAGGAGTGCTTTAGCATTATTCTGTACTCGAGACTGAAAGCTTGAGTACAGAACTGTTAAAACTCCAGAAGCGAGTAGAAAGTTCTTAGCTTGGGGAACCAAAAGTATTTTATCTAAATAGAAGACAATTAAAAGAATGCCTGTATTAACAGAGAGCGCTCCATAGAAAATAGCACTTGATGTTGTGGGGCCTTCCATTGCTTTGGGCAACCATGGGGTAAAGGGAAAAGAGCCACTCTTTATCAACCCAGCTAATATAATACCGATGTAAAGGAATGGAATATAGGATTGGTGTGCAATAAGAATATCATTGTGCTCAAAAAGAAGTAGGCTTGTTATTAGAATAATATCGGCAAACTTGTAAAAGCTTACAACAAAGAGAGAATTAAAAACGGGCGCGGGGCGATAAGTATAATAGCCGATAAGGAAGATAGAACTCACTCCAATTAGCTCCCATCCTCCGAATAAAACCAAAATGTCATTACCAAAAATAAAGAAGAAGAGTCCAAGCCAAAAAATATTGTAGTTAAGAAAGAACTTAGAAAAGCCTCGGTCCTTATGAAGGTAGTTACAGCTAAAATGAGCGACGATTGCATACAGAAGACTTGAGGTGAAGAATATGACTCCTCTTGTGGGAGTGAATGTGAGTGGAGCCAAGCCAAACAGGGATGTTGTTCCACTTATATAAGAGAAGGCGACAAAAGCTCCAAATATTAGGGAAGAGAGCCCAAGAAATTGAAAAAAGAGACGAGTGACTCTTTCACTAGTGAGACTCTTATTAATCGAATAACTCAACCCTTGCCAAGAGAGAAAAGCTAACGAAGGCATAAGTAGAAAGTAGTAGAGACGATTCATTACTTCCCTCCTTTGACAGTGATAGGTAGTATTCCTCTTTTTCCTAAGTAAATATCTTCACTTTTAGCGGTCCGATTTCTCTTTTTAGGTTTAGGGGGGGGCAATGGGATCGCCTTACCCTGACGATAGTGAAGGTATTCACCTCTTGGAGTCTTTAAGATGATCAAAACCCACTCGTTCACAACTAGGTTTCTCACTTCTTCATTTAACTCTAAAACACGATCAAATTTTTCTTTATCTGATTCAATGAGAAAAGTTATTCGTGCAGGCTCGTGGATTTCAACCATTTGCCATGGGAGTCCCATTTGCAAATCACTTTGATAACCATTCATAACGCCCATAAGTGAAGTGACATTATGCGCCTGCTTGACTCCGGCTCCAAAGTTCTCTTGATCAACGAAGCTAAAGTAATACTCTAGGCTTATGCCAGCACAAACTGGTATGACTGCTGACAGGAGACTTAATAAATTATCTCCAAGATGATCATTCTCTTCCTCATAAGAAACGAGAAAGGCCCGTCTATCCATAAAAAGGTTTTTACTTGTATTTCTGTTCCCTACAAGGCAAAAAGCATTCGTGTTATGGCCATACTCAGGGCGAGGTTGAGAAAAATCATACGAACGATTTTGAGCTGCAATAAAAGCCTGCTCAGGGGTAACCTCCAAAGGAACATTTTCAAATTTCCTCATACGCTCTCTACTTTCATGCTTCTCAACATAGAGGCATGCGTTTTCAAGAGTAGAGACCTTTTCTTTATCAAAGTTTTCCTTATCAAAAATGAGGAGTTTACCTGTCGAGGTACAGTGGTAGCCACCGATAAAGACCGTACTTTCTGGGATAATGACCCCTTTTTTTCTAAGAATCTCTCGAACCCCCTTTGTGTTTAATGCTGTCGCCATAAGCCGGGCGTTGGGAGCACCTTTCCCTCCGGCACAGGCACCACAGTTGTAGGCAGCTTCATGGGGGTTATTCATACTTTTTGATCCATGACCACATAAGTAAACAATAGGCGCAAACTCCTTATTTAACCCTGTAATGGTGATCATATTGAGGGCGGCTTGGGCGAGCTCTTCGTCGCTAAATCCCTCCAAGGGACGGGAGTTTTCTTTTTTGAAGTTTAAGCGTGTCTTAACAGGTGGAAACATGAGTTTCTTTAAATACTTTCTTAGTTGATAGACTTTTTTGGGGGCAATGCTTTCAAAAAGAAAGAGCATCCCAGTGAAAGGTCCAATAATTAGAGATAGAAAACTTCCTACTAGAGGAAGATTTGAGTTGTGAAAGAGAAAGTGCTTAAAGGTTGCCAGCAATTTAAAATTAAGTTTCTCACCAGGAACAACCTCTTCAAAAACATATTTTTCAGGCTTAGCATTGACTGGACATAGGGCCCTAAAATGAGCATCTCTTAAAGATTTATAATTAATATTGAGACCAAAGTGACCAGCATAGCCAAATGTTTGTATGGAACAACTATATTCTTCAAAGTGGCGTCTGGTTGATTCTTCTCTATCATCGATGCAAGTAACGACTTGAATTGAAAGAGGCTCACTAGGGTCTTTAAGAGATTCGCTATGGGCCGAGATCAGCTGATGATAAAGATGAGCTTCATAGGCCTCTTGCCAAACCTTAATAAGTTTAGGGTAGGTGAGGTCAATCAGTTGATAGCGATAATGTAGAAAAGTCTTTTGGACTTCTTTATGGTCCATTCCATCAAGAAGAAGCTGATCATAAAGAAATGAAAGAATCGCCAACTGATGACTACGACCACTTTTTTTCTCGTAAACAAAAGTGTTTAACTTTTTCTGATCTTTTAAATAATGGTAACCTGCCAATTCGAAAGTAAGGCACAGAGTAATATACTCATTTTTATCGATCTTGATGTCTGTTGGATTAAAGTTGGGATTTTCATCTAGGGAAAATACGAGCCCTGTCCACCCTTTACTCTGATTAAGTACTTGAAAGAGATAATTTTTAAAATGATGATGAGGAACTTCTAGGGCCTTCTGAAAATTTTCAAGATTTTGATAAATATTACCTTGATCACTTTTAATTAGCTTGTAAGAATCCTTGAGGTATTTTCCAAGACCGCTTTTAGGAAGCTCCTTTAAAAAAACTTCAAAGCAATGGGAAAGACCCTTTTCTCTCTCTTCCATCGCCCAATAGGCCGTTCCTTTATCGAAGTAAGCTGACAGAAACTTATATTTTAGGTTCTCTAGATTTTTTTCAGCTTTTTTAGAGGCAAAAGAGGATTTGCATG
>JAUIBX010000144.1 GCA_030427595.1 Bacteriovoracia bacterium
CCACCGTCGCTGCAGCCCCTTGTTGGCGCACATTTTCGTCTTCACCTAAGTTTCCAACAAAGGGTTGAAAACCAATATCCCAATTAGGAGAAGTGTAATGTAAGAGGAGACCATGGGTTTGGTCGTTCATGGTGTTGTTGGTGATGGCACGGCTATAGGCAATGTGATCAGGGATGCGAATGCCATAGACCTTATCCATTAAACCAGCATAGAGGCCCCAGTTTTCATTGATTCGCCAGCCTATATAATGCTCACGGCTTCTGTACTCATCAACATCCTGACTATTGCCATTTCGTGGGGCAGGGGCATAACCCATGGAGGCCGAGACGATGAATTTATCTTTATTGGCCTTTGGCCCTAAACGGAGAACCACATTGACATTGCCATCCATGTGAATCCATTCATTCTCAGCAAGATCCCCTGAAAGGTCGCGTCTGAGAAAAAGCCCTCGATAATCTATTGAGGGGCGAAACCAAGTATTTTCAGGCTTTGAATAGAAGAAGCCACTTCTATTGCCCACATCTTCCAGAGTCGTCCCCTCTGAATACCAACGGTCATCAGAGATGGTGGTGGCCCCAAGAGCACGGCCATAATCAGTGAGAGGACCATTGCCGAAGGGATTGTAATGGCATGTGAGGCAGGAAGTGTAACCAAAGCCAATAAAGTTAGGGTAGGCGTAAACATCCTGAAAACCTGAAAAGGCTGTAAGAAGAATAGATAAGAAGAAAAGAAAGCTTCTTAATTTCATTAACGGTCGCGCTCCTGTTCTTTTATGAGGTGTCTTACTCTGCCTGCGACATTTTCAAGGTGACGGTAGTGGTCGCCTTCACGTAAGACAAAGGGACGATCAAGGCCATCAAGAAGATCCTCCACATATTGTTCAAAGGCATAGAAAGGCCCTGCGGTTTTATGGGACAGAGCTATTCCTGCTAAGAAGACCACAATGGCAAAGAGAAGACTTAAGCACAGGTAGGCCAAGAGAAAAATGGTAAGGGCCGGACCTGAGGTCGCCTTAAGATTGACGAGAGTATTTCTTAAAAAGGTTGAGGAAAAGAGACCCAAAAGAAAGGCCATGCATAGGGTCGCGATGGAGAGCTTTAAAGCGAAGCGTACTTGTTCCCGTGGATTGATAAGAAAGCGGCCTCTTTGATTGTCTGGATACCAAATGATTTTCTCATGAACGATGACATTGAATAGGATGAGGCCAGCGCCAAACCATTGAAAAACATCGGCCAAGTTAAAAGAGACCATAGTGTCACCCCAGCCCATAGGGATGAAGTCGATACTGGTGCCACGATAAACGCGGTCGGCGACATTTCCAAAAATTCCTCCGGCCAAAAAGGACAGACCATACTTCAGCTTTGTCAGTTGCAAAGGAAGAAAGTAGAGAAGGAGAAGGTAGAGAAAGAAGATAAAACCAAAAATGGAGGAGAGACCGATCACGCGCAAACTTGCAGGCAGGTCTTGGGCCAAACCAAAGATCAGACCTGGGTTTTCCGCATAGGTGGTTTCACCAATACTCATCTGCTTGGTGGTTTGATCAACAACCAAACACAGGATGAATATTCCAAGTCCCTTAAGGAGCTGCTTATTGAGCAAAGGTCTTCCTTTCTTACTCTACCGGGCGGGCTATTGGCAGCTGGTTCTTCTAAAGTATTCGTTACACTTTAAGCTTGGGTTTTGACATTCTCCTTGTCCACCAGTGAGTGTCAGGTGACGACAAGACTTGATTCCACCATCAATAACTTGAGTATGAAAAGTACCTTCTTCAATGACATTGCCATTTTTTTCAAAACTGTAGCGAATGGTGTTGTCTCCCATGGACAGAAGGGGTCTTTGAAAAAGAGTTCTAATCCACAGGTTAAAAGATTTCTTTGAGCGGCTTTGACCATTTCTAATGTCACTGCTCTTTGTGCGAGTATCACCGCGAGTGTTGGTGCGGGTAAGGGTCACCTTATCGGCATCAATCGTGCTTGGAAAAACTAGGTGGTCAAACTCACCGGGCTCAAGACCATGGCCACGACAAATCACACGACGACTTTCACCAGGACAAAAGAGAGTCATGCTTCCTTCATAATCATAGGCCGAAAAAGTATCCCCACTAGAAAAGCCAATACGATCTGATGCGAAGACTGCGGGAAGAATGCAAATGAAGGCACAAATTATGATGAGTTTTTGAAGCATACCTCTCTCCTTAAGGTTGTGGACTTTCAAATAAATTTGATGAGTTAATAGTGTAGATAAGGGTGATAGGGACCGTCAAAAACAACCTTTATCAAAAGACAATATGGCCTTAAACATGCTAGAAAAGCCCATGGAAAAAGCGAGCTCCGCCTCATTTATGGTCTTCATTAAGGAACTCAATGCCACCAAGACTGGTAAGCTTGCGAGCTTTAACTTCTTCTTGGCCGTCTTCATTATCCTATGGGGCGCTTGGGTGCGCCTTTCGGGCTCTGGCGCTGGTTGTGGTGAGCATTGGCCACTGTGCCATGGAGAGGTGGTGCCTTTAGCCCCGAGCCTGCAAACTCTCATTGAGTTTACTCACCGTGTAACATCGGGGATTTTTGGCTTTACGGTCTTAGGCCAAGTGATTTTTGCGGCCAAAGAATTTGGTAAGGGTCATTTGCAGTTTAAAGGATCATTGGTCTTTCTGATACTCACCGTTGTTGAGGCCTTGATTGGCGCCGTTTTGGTTAAAAAAGGCCTGGTTGTCGACAACGACTCGGCCATGCGTGCCTGGGTTATTGGCGCCCATCTGGTAAACACCCTTCTTTTGATGGGAAGTCTTACCCTCTGTCTCTTTGTCCACAAAGCTCACGCGAGCTACTCATGGACTCATGGTTTCCGCAAAGAAAAGTTATTAAGTGGTTTAGGTCTCACTCTCTTCTTATTGGTGGGAGCCTTTGGTGCCATCACCGCCTTGGGAAATACCTTATTTCCAAGTGACTCTCTTATTCAGGGGCTCGCTAGTGACTTTGACCCCCAAGCGCCTTTTCTTATACGTTTGCGCATTTATCATCCGGCCCTGGCCATTCTTATGGCCGCGCTCTGGCTAGGACTTCTTATTAAGTGGCGGGAGTCTTATCGAGAAAATCATGAACCCAATTTCTATGGTCTCTCCTTTGTTCTCATTTTTATCGCTATTGCCTTTGGTGCACTAAACTGGCTTTTAATGGCCCCTGTGTGGGGTGCCCTCGTTCATCTTCTCTTGGGTGACCTCTTATGGGTCAGTCTTCTCTTAAGTGTTTTTACGCGATTTTATCAAACTTCGGTAAAGCAGAATTAAGAACACGGTTTATTGAGGCTTATTTAGACCTTTGATAGTTTATTACTATGGATAAGGCTTACACCAAACCACAAGAAATAATCCTTTTAGAAGATGAGCCCTACCTTCTTGATCTCCTAAAGAAAGAGCTCGCTATTTTAGGTCATCATGTTCACGACCACCCCAGTTGTGAAAGTGCACTGCAAATGGTCCCCTTAAAGAATTGGTCCAACTCCATGGTGATGACTGATCAAAGCATTAAAGGGGGCATGAATGGCCTTGATCTTCTCGCGTTTCTTGAAAAGGAACTTGGGAAAGAGAGACCTCTGACCATTATCATGACAGGCCATAATGTAGACGGAGCCAAAGAAGAATATAGCTTTGTGGACTATGTTCTTGAAAAGCCTTTTGATTTCCACATGCTTCCGCAAATTATTGCCGAGTCTCTAAGACAGTCGTAAAAGCTCCTGCCAATCTTCTTTAAAGAGTTCCTTTGTGAGAACGGCCAAGTCCTCACTTAGAGGGGCACGGATTTCTAAGCGTTCACTCTTTTTGGGGTGGGGCAGTCTTAGGTAATGGGCATGAAGAAAGAGCCTTTCAAGCTTATAGTACTCGCGAAAGAAATCATTAATCTTTCCTTTGCCGTAGCGGGTGTCGCCAATGATATTTTTCATATGGCGGCTAAAGTGGCGTCTAATCTGATGCTTTCTTCCGGTTTTAATGGCCACATCACAAAGAGTGGCGGGGAAATTTGGATGATCAAAGAAGGCGAGGGGTTGAAAGGTGGTCGTGGCCTCTTGTTTGATGCCCTTCTTATTTCTTAGAGCATTGTCATAGGTTCCTGCAACAGGAAGGGCACCACTAGCAAGAGTGAGGTAGCGCTTTTCAATTTCTTCAGAGTGCCAACGATCTTTAAAGAAAGTGACAATCTCACTTTTTAGCGCAAAGAGGACAACCCCGGATGTTTGGCGATCTAGGCGATGAACGGGATAGAGCCAAAGTCCTGTCTGCTCTTTGAGAACCGTCATCAAGGAGGCCTCTCCACGTGGACCACCACGCCAAGGGTGGACCATCATAAAGGGAGGCTTATTAACGATGAGCAGATCTTCATCTTGAAAGAGGATAGGAATTTCCATGGGTTTCCTTATAGAGGAAAGTTTAGGCTATGGACAGTCTTTAACTTCATTACAGTGTTCAGTAAGAGCACGGTGCTGGGCCACCACATCTGAATCATTATTGTGGGCAACAGTCACACGACCCAAGCGATTCCAACCATAACCAGTGTAGGTAAAACCCTGAGGATTTGTCCCATAGGACATCTTATTGGAACAATTTTCATTAGAGAGTGGATTATAGTTGTTGTCCCTGATACACAAGACCGTCTTTCCATTTTCCTCTCTAATACCAGAGACTAGGACAGCATGGGTTCTAAAGGCGCCCCCTTCTTCTGTAAAAACAATTTGAGGTTGATGATTGTGAGAAAGTTTTTCTCTGACATCTTCGATAAACTCTTGTGCCGCTTGAGGACCCATGGCATTGGCGCCAACGGCAGCTCTTAGACCCTGAAAGGTCATGGCCCGATCGGCCCACTCTCTGGCCACAACGTCGGCCATATAGGATTGAGGTTCTGGATGGGAACTCATCTCAAAGAGGTTGGGAAAGCCTGGGATTTCACGCACTTTATTGTCAGCGATGTCATCAATGATATCTTTATAGTATTCAAGAGCACGATCGCGCTCGGCACCGGGAGCGCCATTGAGCTGTTCATACTTTTCAGTATCACTAGGTTAAAAAAAACCAAGGCGATTAAATTTTGAGGTGAGAGAAGCGTGGCCCCAGCAATAGCCTTGGGTTCCTTCAATATCAGCAAGCCTCATGGACTCCATGTTGCGAAAGGAAAGGGAATGCTCTCTTGAGCTTAAGTCTTCAGTTGAGTTGTTAAGAGGTGGTTTTCTAAAAATATCAAATCCAGAAGGACACAATTCTTCACATGAACATAGATTTTTGCGGCAAGTGCCCCAAGCACGACAGGTGCAAATATTGTCACGAGTGGCCCGCATGAGACCTTCATAGGGATCAATATCCATCACCCCACCATTGGCCTCACGGCATAGGCGAGACTCATCAAGAGTGACAACAGAGCCCCCCCCTGATGCGCCGGCAATTTCTCGGTAGCGATTATCACTGATGGCACCATTGATGGCACGGATGGGACTGGTGATAAAGTTTCTTGCTGCAGTCACGACCCCAAGACCATTTTGATTACAACTGGTGGCCACCCCCAGGGCACACAGAAGGCCGATAATAAAGCAGGCAGTATGGCGGCTCATTTCTTACCCCCAGACTGCAAGGCCTCAACAAGATAGCTTAAATGAGGAAGCTCTTTCTTTGCTCTAGCGTTTAGTTCTTTAAGGTCTCCATACTTAATTTTACCACTTTTAAGGTAGCGACAAATTTCTACCGGAACGGAAGGAGAGTTGGGGTATTTCTTTAACATCGCACTACAAAAGAAGCCCTTCTTCTTGCCATTGAGAAAAGAAAGAGTGTCATACTGGAGTTGGCTATTGATGTCTCGAGACTCAAGTCCTTTTGGACTTAGGAGGGCAAAGGCCTCATATAATTTTTCTTTTTCAACGAGTTCTTTTACATCTCTTTCCTTAAAGAATTGTCCGTAGAAACCACGATGATTCTTGGAATCAACTTTTTCTTTCTTTTCTTTAAAGACATTTTCCCAAAACTCTTTGAAGTCATTCTTCATCGGGGATTTTGATTTTTTAAGAATGTCGAGATAGCTCGTTTGAAAGTAATTCTTTGCGGCCGGTGGGTCTTGGCGAAAAAGATTGGAAAGATAGCTGGTCGCCACTTCAAGAAGGCGCTCATCTTTTGGGTTGGCCTTCATCGCCTTTAGGTAGTACTCGCTCGCCTTCTTGGGATGACCATAGGCCTCAAGCTCGCGCGCTAAAATGGCGTAGCCTTGAAAAAGCTGCTGGGGGCCTAGACCTTTTTCTAGATTATGTCTTTTGACGATGGCCTCAACCGTGGCGATGTCCTTACTATCCAAGGCAAAACCTTCGCCGCACAGACAAAGAACAAGGCCAATTACCAAAGTCTTTAAAGTGAAATTTGTTGAATTTCTAGCATCTCTCACAAGAGTCTTTTCGGTCATCTATGACCCATAACTTTAGTTAAGAACTCGGATAAGTCGCCCTAGATTAATGTAATTTCAGGTGCTTAGTTGTAGATGATTTCAAAGGACGGGCAATATTGAGGCAAACGCTCAAAGATTTCCTTAAGGGCCTCGGCTTCGGGGCCAAAGACCTTAAGAAGGTGGTTGAAGTCGTGGATGATGAGGCGCACTTGGGGATCAATATAACTTGTTAAGCATGACCACAGGTCATCAAGATTGCGACCATAGTAGTGAGGCAGCCCAAAGAGCTCACTGACTTGATCGTGAAAGTCTTCAATGCCGTAAATAACGGCACCGTCTAGATAAAGCTCGCGCTTCATGGGGCAACTCCATTGGCAGTTCCCTTCTTTGTAGTCTATGCTGAGGGCGCTTGAAAAGGGGGAATCCAAAATGACAACACAATTTCAACTGACAGATATCCGCTCTAGCGTCAACGAAGCCTTGGCCGGCGTTGATTGGTGGGGTGTACGTGAATATAGTGAAACCACTCAGTTTCGCATGGCAAGAAATGGCCAGACGGCGGAAAACTCCACAGGAGTCGACCATGGCCTTATGGTCGAAGTGATGGTGGATGGCCATATCGGTTATGGCGCCACCAATGGTCTATCCGCTGCCCGTATTAAGGAAGCCTGTGCTAAGGCCCTTGCTAATGCCAAGCTCGTTAAGATGAGCTCCCTGGCCACATTTGATATGAGTGTGCGTCCTGTTCAAAAAGGCACCTACACTTCACCAAGTGTGAAGCCCCTGTCTGAGCTTGATCCGGCCCTTGTGCAAGAGCGCCTGATGAAAACTAGTGCCCATCTCGCAAAGGATGAGGCCGTCATAGAGGCCAATGCTTGGGCCATGATTACCCAAACGAAGATCAGCTATATTAGCTCGAACGGTTCAGAATGGACTCAAACTTTTAGTATCGTAACTAAAGATTTAGGTGTGACGGCCAAGAAAGGCGAGGTCGTTCAGAAACGCTCCATTGGTATGCAAGGGCGCCAGTGGGGAGCCGAGTCTCTCGAAGAAGCTGAACTTATGGCCGCTAGCGAGCGCACCCTTAAAGAAGTTCATGAACTTCTTAATGCTGAGGAATGCCCCAGTGAAACGATGGATGTGATTCTTGCCCCGGATCAGCTCTACCTTCAGGTTCATGAGTCCATTGGTCACCCCTTAGAGCTTGACCGTATTTTGGGAGATGAAAGAAATTATGCGGGTTGGAGTTTTGTAGGCCCAGAAGATTTTGGCAGTCTTCGCTATGGCCCAGAGATTCTCAATGTGACCTTTGATCCCACCCTTTCTGGAGAGATGGCCTCCTATAAATTTGATGATAATGGAGTTTCGGCAACTAAAGAATACCTCATTGAAAAAGGGATTTTGAAAAAGGGCATTGGTGGTATTGAATCTCAAAAGCGTTCTGGGCTTGGAGGTGTCAGTTGTGCACGCGCCACTTCTTGGAATCGTCCTGCCATTGATCGTATGGGCAATATTAATATTGAGCCAGGCGACAGCACCATTGATGACATGATCAAAAGCACTGAGAGAGGGGTCTATATGGAAACCAACCGCAGTTGGTCCATTGATGACTACAGAAATAAGTTTCAATTTGGTTGTGAGTATGGTCGCTTAATTGAAAATGGAGAACTTAAAGGTGTGGTGAAGAATCCTAATTACCGCTCTTCAACTGTTCCCTTTTGGAATAGCCTCAGCCATGTCGGAAATAACGAGACCTTTGAAATTTGGGGTTCTCCCTACTGTGGTAAAGGTGAGCCCAATCAGGTGATTCGCGTGGGCCACGCCATTCCCACATGTAAGTTTGAAAATATTGAAGTCTTTGGTGGAGCATAGGGAGGATATGATGAATTCTTGGGAAAAAGTATTTAATGAAAGTCGTGACCTCCTCTTTGGTAAGCTTGCCTCAGATGAGACACTTAATCTTAATTTTACAGCTGAAGAGAGTGATTTCATTCGCCTCAATAATGCTAAAGTTCGTCAGGCCACAACCGTAGAACAGGGCTCATTGACTCTTGAAATGCATGTGGGACAGAAGAAAGCGACTCTGTCTCTGCCTGTCGGCCTAGACAGCACAATCAATGAAGAGGTCCTTCTTAATGGGTTAAGCCAACTTCAAAAGGAAGTGAGATCTCTTCCAGATGACCCCTTCTTTACCCCCATGACAAATGAAGGGGAGAGTCGCACTGAACTAAAGGGAGAACTTCCTAGCGGGGAAACCTTTGTAGCAAGCATGTTGGAGGCGACCGGTGGTGCAGACCTAGCGGGTTATATGACTTCTGGGACCAACTACCGTGCTAACGCCAACTCTCTTGGCCAAAATCATTGGTTTTCAAGTGAGTCCTTCTTCTTTGACTACAGCCTTTATACGGCCAAAGAAAAGGCCGTCAAAGGGACCTATGCTGGGAGTAACTTTTCTGCACAAGGTCTTAAGACCAATCTTGAAGAATCTCGTCGTGCTCTTGAAGTTATGGATAGAGAACAAGTGGAGCTTAAACCTGGTAAGTATAAAGTTTATCTCGCCCCCGCAGCCGTTCATGAAATTGCCGGTATGATGGGTTGGCACGCTCTTTCTGGTGGCGCTTACAAAAGAGGGGATTGTCCACTTGGTGAACTCTACGAGGGGAAGAAGTCCTTTTCTCCTCAGACCAACCTCAAGGAAAACTTTAACCTCGGTCTTTCTCCACGCTT
>JAUIBX010000145.1 GCA_030427595.1 Bacteriovoracia bacterium
CTTCTTGATGGCCTCAAAAAGAGAAAGGCCACTTTCACAGTAGATAAGAAAACAATTGTCATGACGACGACCTTTGAAAAAAGTGTGGTGTCAGTTTCTGATTACCTCAACGGTAAATATATTGTTGATGGTAAGACTTATACCTTTGATCCTACCAAGAGTTTTAAGGCCAATCTTATTGCCGCAGGTAATCTCTTTCACAAGAGGAATGTCTTTCAAAAACTTTTCTTAATTGATGATGCCTACGCCGTACTCCCTCTTCTTGTGGTGCCCGGCTGGGTTTGGCTTAGTGCTGGTGCTGCAGGAGCAGTGAGTTTCTTTGCCGATACTGCGGTTTCTGCGGGTATGAATGATATCAGTAATAGTCATCCTGAAGTACGCCAAAAAGTCCAAGAGCTCACCCAAATCTACGCTCAAAGAGCGGATACGTGTGAAGCTGATTTGGCCCAAGCAAGAACGGCGACTGGAGCCCGTCTTACGGGTAACAACACCATTCGTATGGTGGGTGCCCTCATCGAAGGACTTGGTGCTGAACTTAATGACACTTGGTTTGATGGTGATGGTAAAGAGGAAATTGATTACTCCGAATTTGGTTGCCGCGCTCACAACGGCACTGAAGGTATTAGTCACCGCCAGATGGTAGGTCTTTGGAGTGGTTTTAACCCCCATGGAGAAATCCTTAGAGGTCTTTGTGACAATCAGGAGCGCCTCAACAACTGTTTTGCGGCCACAGAAGAGGTCATGCGAGAAAACGATGTGCGAGTAAATGACCTGGCAGGCCCCGATCGCATTGGTCCCTACGAGGGTCTGGTAGACGATTATCGCCACCTTCAAGAAGCGACAAGTCGTTGATTCTATTGGGTTCCTAAATACAGTTTTTTGTCATGTAATTCTTTGTCATGTAATTCTTATGCAGGGAGAAATTAAGTGTTTTCTCCCCTGAACAATCGTGTTAGCTTCCCTTCATTCAAGAACTGGCGACGCCAGGGAAAAGAAAGACGGGTAAGTTTCCCAATCTCTCTCTCCTCGACGTTCTAGAACGAACCAAGGTTTAGGCCTTGGGGGAAAACTGATCACTTTTGGGTTTGTTGGGTTTTTTTGATCAGATCTAGAATTTCATGGGAAGCTTACCCGGATTTTCTTTCCAACTATCTCCTCTTTAAATTTATTTTCTGTTCAAAGGTACGTGGTACTTTTTCGGGAACCGCGTCATTTTGTTTTGTGGGTACGTGGTACTTTTTCGGGAAGTGTGTCATTTTGGTTTGTGGGTACGTGGTACTTTTTCAGGAAGTGTGTCATTTTGGTTGATATTGGTGCTCCTTTAGTCTAGTCGCTTAGTTGGCGTTGCCAACTGTTGCTGGTGGGGTGCTAACTTTGCCTCGTGATAGGGCGTCGCTGCGCTCCTGTATCACTCGTTGGGGTGGGCTGCGATGCGGTCACATAAAAGGCCACTGGCCTTTTGTGACGCATGCGCCTACCAATTAATGACGTAGGAAACGATGAGGGACCAGACGTCGCCGGTGAGATCATCGATATTGAAGGTGCCTTCTCCATTGGGATCGGCGCGAAAGTTTTGAGTGAACTTGTCGTCAAAGCTAACCGAGTGCCACAGAAGTTCTACACCTAGGTAACTTTCTTTAATTTTAATGGGGAACTCTAAACCACTCCCAAGACCAACGCCTAAACCACCACCACTTTCATTGGGGATCTCTTCTTGATCGCGAAACTTAGCGGCCCGATACCAGTACTCAAGGCGAGCAACAATGTAGGGGTTAGAGTAGGTGATCGCCGTACCAAGATCGGCCGTGTCGATGTAGTAACGAGTTGAGAAGTAGACTCTCAGCATGGAAATGTCGATCAGACCGACAGGAGCATCACCACCAAAATTGGGAAATCCCACAACTTCAGAGTCCACAAACATATTGTGACGTGAATACTCGACTCCCATACCAAAGGAGTTTTGAAAATCCATGAAGTAATTCACACCAAGATTATAAGTGGGAGGATCATTGTCGTAGGCAATACCACGGTTACCGGTAAAGTTGGTTAGGCCAATACCTAGTTGAAAAGTGAAGAAGCGTCCGTAGCGATAGAAGCGCTCATCTTCGGCCATTTGGGTGGACTCAATATCTTCATTGAAGTCAGAAAAAATATCACCACCAATATTGAGGTCATCCTCTTCCAATTCAAAAGGGTCCGTTCCCACTTGGCCATGAACATTCGTCGGAACAGTGATTGTACATAAGACCAAAAGAGCGAGAATGATTTTGCGCTTAATTTTGATAAGCATCCCTACAGATAAAAGTGTACGGCCGACACTAAGAAGTTATTGCCAACAGTTTCTAGAACAAAGTCATCAAGCTTATTAAATGAAGCCCCAAACTCTAAACTAAAGCCCAAGGACTCGAGTCCCGGAAAGCTAAACTCCGAACCCAAAGTAATATCGGCTTGAAAACCGGAGTCACTTTCTCCCGCTCTATTGCGACTAATCATGCCACCTAGGACACTGCCATAGAAGAGGAGGTGAGGTTCATCAAAGAAGTTGCGATAAATTTTCACGGCGGCGGCGGAACCACCGCCATTATCATCATTGCTGTAAGCGATTTGACCACCAAAGGCGAAGGCCTGACTCTTTTGCAGCTTAAAACTAATGCTCGGTAGGTCATTGGCCATTTGGTTAGCAAAGCCGATCCCCAAGCGACCACTTCTGTCCATCGCATAACAAGATGCGCTAGTTGCATAGATGAAAATGGTCAGGGTAAGGAGAGAAAAGAAGCTCAAGGGGCTATTTCTAAGAGGTGATTTCATGATCACGCCATTCCTTTGACATTGCGCCTTAAAACTTACTTCCTAAAATCTTGGCGCTCTCAATTCGTTTGTCTTTTTATGGTAAATCTTCCGTCTATTTTTGACAACTTAACACGCCATTTTCTAGAATCTGATAGCAAATAAAGACTTAATTCGGTAAATTTGGCGTTTCAGACCAAGGAAAGGAAATATCTATGAACACAACTACCAATACAAGCGGTCAAACCAGCGGACCTAAGCAAGGAACTTCAATCGATGAAGCTTTAGGCCAAACAGAGCTTGGGAGTTGGATTTCTCAAAATAAAGCGCCTGTTATTTCTGCCCTTGCACTCATTGTGCTCGGTATTTTTGGTTACGGTGTTTGGAATCACTTCAACACTGAAAAAGAAAATAAGTACGCTGATGCTCTTCATACCGTAGTGTCTGAAAAGATTACTCCCTTTCAAGAGGGGAAGGTGACGGCCGAAGAGCTCACTAAAGAATTCACCGCCGCTTGGCAAGAGATGGGCTCATTTGCTGGAGCAGCTCCCTATGTGATTCAAGTAGTCGATGCCCTCACGGCCAAAGGAAATTATAAAGAGGCCTATGCGCTTATTTCTGATGCCGACAAAAGAATTGAAAATCCTCAACTCAATTACTTCATTAATGTACGCGCTGCTGTTCTTGCCGAAGATCTTGGTAAGAAAGAACAGGCCATCGCTCACCTCAAGAAGATTGTAGGCAGTGGTGTGAAGTATTTTGAAGGTAAGGTTTATCTTGATCTTGGTCGCCTCTATCTTGAAACAGGGGATAAAGAAAAGGCCAAGGCCAGTTTTCAATATGTCATTGATGAAGGTAGTGAAGTCCAGTTTAAGAAGATGGCGCGCCTTTATTTGGATGAACTTAAGTAATGACGAAGAATTTCACTCAAGTTGTCCTCAGTCTTTGTTTCGTAAGTCTTATTGGCCTCCTCGGTGGCTGTGGTTCTTTAAAGCCTGAAGGGGTGAAGCCCAAGCGCAAGCTCTTTTCACCTGCTTGGATTAAGAATCTCGATGTTCCCTACAATACGGGAAACCTGCCCATAGGATTGCAAAGTCCCGCCATTCATAAAGGCATACTTTATGTCGGCCACAACATAGGCACGATGAAGGCCTTTGACCTCACCAATGGTCGCAAGGTGTGGTTTGAAGAGGAGGGTCAGCCCTACCATTCAGCCCCCATTATTCACGAAGAGATGGTGATTTATGGCAATATTGAAGGTCGTCTCTATGCCCGTAAGCGCTTAAGCGGTGAACTCGTCTACAATGTCGACTTAGGAGCGGCCATTGAAAGCCAGCCTGTTGTCCATAATGGCAGACTTCTCGTTCATACCCGTAATCATAAAGTTGTGTGCCTTGATGCTCTTACAGGGAAGATTCTTTGGGCCTATAAGAGGTCAGTGCCTTTCTTAACAACACTTCAACGAGTCAGTCGTCCTGCCGTTAAAGATAATAAAGTCTATGTGGGCTTTGCTGACGGCTTTGTTGCCGCTTTTAGTCTGCAAGAAGGTGTGCTCTTGTGGGAAAGTAAAGTGGTTGATGGCAATAAGTTTATTGATGTCGATAGTCACCCGACTTTCTTTTCCGGAAAGATTATTGTCGGAAGTCAGTCTGGACCTTTGACCGTTTTAAATCCTACCGGCGGTCTCATTGAAAGGCGCCTTAAATACTTCGTTGCTCGCGCCCCTTTGATCGTCAATAACTACCTTCTCATTGGAACCTCGGAAGGGGAGTTGGTGCGCCTAGATAGCAACTTTGAGGAAGTGGCCAAGATTAAGATTTCTGATACTGGGATTTCTTCAATGGCCATTTGGAAGAATAAAGTTGTCGCCGCTACGATTAGTGGGGAGCTTGTTGCCTTAGAGCCTGACCTTTCAGGAGAAACAGAGCGCTTCTCCTTTGGTCATAGCAGTTCATCTCTTTTTGGAAAGCTGATGGTTTCGGGTGAGACGCTGGCGGCCTATAGTTCTCGCAATAGGCTCTACGTCTTCCATTAAGATCACCTTATTTCTTTAGGCCATCAAAGTAAGAGCGGGTCCACTGGACACCGAGCTTGTCGATTAAACCTTCCTCATAGGGATTTTCAGCAACAGCGGATGCCGGCATTCTGCCCCCTTGAGTTTTATTAAGGCCTTTTAAAAGAGTCATATTAGAAAAGACTGTCGTTTTAAGAAGGATCTGAAGGGACTCTTTAGTTGGTGTAAAGAGGTCACCTTGACGTTGAATATGAGTCGTGAGGTTTTCATAGTTGTAATAATTTTCTGAAGTTCCAGACTCACATAACTCCTCAAGCTCTTTGTAGGTCTTTGTGAGGTGAACCTTGAGGGCCTGAGTCACATAGAAGGTCGTCGATTTGCCTTTCTTATCTTTAAGAACATCATAGAGGCGAGGACGCTTATCATTGAGAGTCATGGGAAGAGACAACTCAGGATAGGAGGCCATCACATCAGGGTGAAGCTCTTGAGGATAGCGGCTTTCAAAGGAAACTTTTTGAGGCTGAACTGGAGGCAGACCCTCTTTATAATTTACAACCGTTGTATGAAAGCTAGGGCAATGCTTGATATCGGGAGCCTGCTCAGTTTGAACAAAGGAGCTGAGGGCGCGATATTGCCCATAGAGGGTTATAAAGTAGAGCCTCTTATTTGAAGGCATTTTTTTGAGTTTATTCGCACTAGCTGAAGCAGGGCCGCGACGAGCTGGAGCCTTAAGAGTTTGAGGCATACGCGGATCAAGTTCAATGGTGGGTACCATATTGGGGTTGTCGTTACGAGGACGAAACCTTGCCATCTTGGCCTCAAAGGATTCAGGACGCCGGTAGCTTCCTGTACAGGACGCTAGGACCAAGCAGCCTAGAGTGGCAGCAACGAAACCAAGTTGAGAAGGAACCAATTTTGAACTCATATAAACTCCTTTAGTCTCTACTGGATCGGACTAAAGGGGCTTTGACGTGATTTTAGAGGGACGCTTTTGAGGTCCTCGGCAAGAATTTCATGGCCTTAAGGAAGGAGGGGATCTACGTCTATTTCAGATGATTGGGTCTTCAAAGACTTGGCCACTTTTGAATCTTGAGGGGTTCCTTCAGGCATAAAGCTGAGGTCTTTAATTGACCTGTAGGCCATACTTCTTGCTTGTTTAAGAGAATAGCTTTTTAGTTTTTTCGTCAGGTATAGGGCCCTTAGAGGGTTTAGAATTCCTGCGCTTTCACATTCACTTTTGAGGTTTTCTTTTATGTCCACACTGGCCAGGAGAATGTCTTTAACCATAGTCGCATTAATCCACAGGCCTTCTTTCCATGCTTGATTGAAAATATTGGCGGCAGCAAAGGCAACCTGAGGGGCAGCTTGGGAAGTGCCATTAACGGGCAGCTCACGATCCTCTGGGACACTACTAGGTACGGCAACACCTGGGGCAAAGAGGCTTACTGAGCTTTGACCATAATTAGAAAAATAGGCGCGCTCTTTGGTGCCAAAGGAAGCTCCCACCGTCACACAATGAGAACAGCTCACACCTGAAGGGTAGTGGGTTTCAGTTTCTGTGGGGTCATTGCCATTTCCCGCTGAAAAAACAAAGAGCAGGCGCGGGTATTGATCAACAACTTCTTTAGTTATTCGTAACAGCCCTTCTCTGAACTGATCTTGAAATTGCGTCAGGACTTCTTCTTCAGGTCGAGGTCCTTGAGTATTTTTAGGAAATTGTTTATCCCACCAACCTTCGACCATATTACCTGCACTCTTATAACTGATACCAAAGGAGGCATTAAGAACGTGAGCAAATTGAGCAGCGTAAGATGAAGCCAAGTTAAATTTATTCTTTTGCCAATCAAGATAATTTTCTAAAAAGCCCTCTAAGTGCTTAAGCTTGGCCCTTTGAGAGCCTTTTTCAAGAGGCTCAAATAGTGGTTCTGCTGCTGGTCCCGTTTGAGTATCACCAAGATAAGTGATCGCCATAATGTCGGGTTTCTCAAAAGAGCGGGGCAGCTGACCGCCTAGAATTTCTTTAAGTCCAAGTCCTACTGCCAGACCGGCCACATGAGTACCATGAATAAATCTTCTAAAGAGGCGACGCTTTTCTTGAAATTCATCATCTCTTCTCTTTTCCTGGTACCACTGATCTTCTGCTTCAGTAGAAATTTTAAGAGTTCTTTTGCGACGGACTTCGTAGTAGCGATAGAAGTCTTCTTCAAAGAGGGGGAAGTCTGCTGGGATAAAAGTTCTATTGTCCATGGTGACTATATTCCAACCACTGACATCATCTACATAACCATTTTGATCGCTATCAAAACCATTGGACCTTTCTAGCTCATTGAAGAATTGAAAGGGTGTGAGCTCCTGATGGCGAAAGTCTACTCCTGAATCAACGATGGCCACGGTGGGGGCACCATTGGTCTTAAAGGAAATCAGGGAGATCAGGGTAAGAAAAATGTAAAAAATAAAAATGGTCGGGAATTTCACCCTTAAACGCTAAGGGCCGTGGAAACTTCTGAAAAGGCAGAGCGCAGCGAATTATCTATAGTTTTTGTGCGGGTGTACAATTAAGGGCTGTTTTTTTAGCGGAAATTCGCTATAATAGAATAATCGCTGACAAGGCGAATGTCTTTTCAAGGAGTTAGAATATGAAAGTCCAAACTTTAGAAACCTGGTGGCAACTCTTCTTAGAAAAAGGTGAGGAAATTCGCCTGCGCTATTTGGACTGGGATCATAAGACACGCTTTTTTACCCCTAAGAAAATGAACGAGGCCGGCACCCATGTTGAGGGTGAGCTCGATAATGGTGAAGTGATCAACTTCCCCGTGACGTCTCAGTTTTGGCAAGAATATCATGAGGGGATGGAAGACGGCGCCAAGGCCGTTTAAAATTTCATCGCGTCTTCAAAGCTTATATAAGGAAAGCATCTGAGCTTGCTTCTTTCCGAGCAATTAAAAACTTGGATGCCTTTTTCTTTCAATTCTGTAGAGATAGAAACAAAAGACTTAATCATCTTGGGATACTCAGTGTGCTCATGATCTTTTGAGTGAAAGTCATGACCAAAGAAATGAGTGCTCTGCCCTTCATTTTGTAAATCCAAACCGAGAAAGAAAATACGCTTAAAACCCATATAGACTGCTAGCTGCAGGGCAAAGTAGCTAATGGTGTAGCCTGAATAAATTCCTTCCTCTAAATCATAACTAAAGCCTTGCGAGCCTAAGAGTTTCAGGGGAATTCCAAAAGGTCTGCCTTCAAGAGTGAAGAGAACGCGACAGGCATCGAGATCTTTAGGGTAGAGCTCAAAAAGGCGGTGGTCAAAGACACAGTGATAATAGGGTTCAGGGTAGGCCATAAAAGAGCGATTAAGGCCCATGGTGAGGCGTCTCTCTAATGGGCTAAGGTCTAGCTCTCTTAGGCTAGGCCCACTGGCCACAATAAAGAGGTTCTTACCTTGATGTCGATTTTTAAACTCAGAAATATTCATGCTTATTCTTTGAGTTTCTCCAACGTGTCACGCCCTAAAAAGTAGTGACCAATCTTTTCTCGGTTATGAGTATAGACCATATGGATATTGCCGTGAATATCCCCCAGTAGGTCAGGGTAGCTGTATTCGCCTTCGCCAAATTCTAAGGGCATCGACTTATAAAGACTTTTTAAATTGTCACGGGATAGACTCAAACTTAGGGGGCTTCTCTTATGCTCAGAGGTATTATTATGGGCAATGATGATATCACCATCATGATCCCTATGGGCAGCAATCCCGCTCAGAGGACACTCAAAGGGAGTGGGAAAAACATAGGGCCAAGACTTTCCACCATCAACAGAGTGAGCACGCACGACCTTTCTTTGTTGTCCTGTACCTCTTAAAATCCAAGTAAGCTCCTTTTCTGAGTCCATAAGGAGATCTCCTTGAATGGGACCAGAGCCGAGCTCTCCTTTGATCTTGAGATAATGAAAAGGACTTATGCCATGAAGAAGAACACTCTTCTTTTCTTTTTCCAGATAGGCCGGAATAAAGATCTCATTATCTTTTACAAGAGGTCTGTGGCGCACCATGGTTCCCTCGGGCAGTTCGTACTTCCAAAGATACTTAGGTCTTTGGGTGGTGCTATTAATTTCTGCTAAATGAAGCTGGGCCGAATTCCAATAAAGACCTTCTAAGATCACATAGAGAAGATAGAGCTTTCCTCCATGACTAAAGAGGGTGGGATTTCCTTGAGAGTGACCGCGGCCATCAAAGAGAAGTTTTGCTTGGCTCCAGCGTTTAAGAAGAGGATTGAAGGTGGCCAAGCACAAGCGAGCATTTTGAAACTCCT
>JAUIBX010000146.1 GCA_030427595.1 Bacteriovoracia bacterium
GAGGGCGTGACTCAAGATGAAAAAGCTCACTTACCACTTTTTCTCCAATCTTATCTTGAAGACGGCTTGTCTTAGAAATAAGGGAGCCCGCACTAATGTGATTAAGGGCAAAAGAGAGAAATTGCTGCCAGCACTGGGGCATGAAAATGGCCTTCCCTTGAATATTCTTACCGAGCTTCTCTGCTTTAAGATGAGCAATGGTATGACTAAAGATACGACCAAAACGCTCCTCATCGAGGAGGTCAATGTTGAGGTCTGTAAAGTCCAGACCATCGTAGTTCATACCGGATGAGACTTTCTCATCTTGCGCATTAAAGAGAACACTGAAAGAGTAGTGACCTTTTCTGATATTGGCCTCCACACCATTGGTGTTGAGGAAATTAGTCCTGCCTTGATTAAACTTACAGGTGACCGACCTTAGTTTTATCTCAGGGTACTTCTTGTCAGCTTTTTCAACAAAGTCCTTGATAAGATTGCGCATGCCCTCTTTGTCAGCCGTTTCAGGGCCGTAGTTATGCTCTATTTTCTTAGGGCCTTCACTGATGGCAAAGGCTTCATCCGCCTGACCAGCTCTTGTCATCTCCAGGGTTTTCTTCGCGGCATTTTGAATTTCTTGTGGCGTCACTTGGTTAACCGTGTAAGACGCCTTCTTATTTTCAGTAAGGGCCGTCTGACTGGAGTAGTACTCATCGACACTTCTTAAAAGAGTGAAGGCATCATTTTCATAAACCAACTCATCAAAGCTTGTGTGCCCACTTAGGGTGCTCGCAAATTCAGCACCATTTTCTTTGAGGTTCTTTAAACTTTCTTGTGAGACTTCTACTAAATTCATTAACGACCTCCTATGTGAACACGACATTTGAGGGATGGACCACCATGGGAAACAATCATGCGCTGTTTCTTGCCACAAAAGCCGGTGGTACCCACATGAAATTCATCACTAACCATGTCTACAGTTTTAAGCATGTCAAAGGCCACACCAGAGATGGTGGTGTCTTTGATCGCCTTACCGAGCTTTCCATTTTTAATTTCATAACCCATGGTCACACCAAACATAAACTCTGATGTGAGGTCAGCTTGACCGTTAGAGCGTTGGATGAAGTAATAGCCATCATCAATTGATTTGATCATGTCCTCAAGCTTGCTCTTTCCAGGATGAATGAGGGTATTTCTCATACGGATAAGCGGCTCATCTGAGTAATCATACGCACGAGCGTTTCCTGTCGGCGTGTGATCGTAGTAAGCAGCGAGTTCACGATTATTCATGAATCCTTTGAAAACACCATCAACAATAAGAGGGGCATCGACGCCTTCAACGCCTTCGTCGTCGATATAAACGGGAACAGGGAGTTCTTTTCCATTATAGGTGTGGGCATAATCAATCATCGTTACAAGATCACTGGCGACTCTTTGATCAATATAGTTTCCAGCAACTGAGCCGGCCTTAACGAGGTCTGCTTCTGCGGGGTGACCGATGGCCTCGTGAGCCAGAACCCCTGTGACTTCAGGAGAGATGATCACATCCTTAATACCACCTTGAGCGTGAACGCCATTGGCCTTATCTACAACTTGCTTATATTGAGTTTCAAGCTTTTCCATTAGGTCTTCAGGCTTTCCAAGGACATCTGCTGTACGGCCAAACTCACCAATGAAGCCCATGAGGGAAGAAACTTCACCATCTTTTTCGTAAGAGAATTGAGTATAAAGAGAGGTTCTTGGTAGGACATGGTAAGTCTCTGAACCAAGAGAATTCACCATGGTTTTTTCTAGTTCATGAAAGGCAATAATAAATTGAACCGACTTAAGGTCAGGAAACTTCTTTTGAACGAGACCATTGAGCTCTTGAAGAAATTCAACTTGCTCCTTGGTCGAAAGAGCACCTTTTCCAGAGTAGGGGCGTTGGTAGTTAAAAATACCTTGGGGAAGTTGACTGACTGCTTTGTCAGGTGCCATCTGACCCATGAAGGCCGCATTACTTTCTGCTTTAGAAAGAAGGTCTCCTGCAGTTGATGACTGCTGAAGTGAAGAACTTGAAAAGCCCCAGCCACCTTTATGGAAGGTGCGACAACTGAGTCCCGCATCCATACTCTCATTATTTTGAACCAGGTCCCCGTTAAGCATGGCCAAAACATGGGCCCGATTGGTTTGACTGCGCAATTCACTATAGTACTGCGCCTTTTTGAGCGTCTCTTTTAAGCTCGCAATGTCCATAAACACGTCCTTATTAAATTTATTTGATGAGGGGCTAAATGATCTTCTCAGCCCCTCTATCCCTACTTGGCCTTCAATCCTAGGGGGAGAATGGGGATAAGGCCATGCGCTTGGCGCTAGGCAAAAGCAACCTGCCTAGGCTCCAAGAAGCCCATCTATAAAGGCTTTCGTCAATCGGTCCGAGACGCTATTCATGAGAAAAATAACGTTTCTGATCACCTTTATGGGCCTGACCCTCCTGATGACGGGTTGTAACGAAGATTGCGCTGTTAATCCGGATGCGCCAAATTGCGTTGCTGATAATGACTCTCAAACACCTGGAGATAATACGGCACCTGAATCAGATCCAGAACCCGTTCCAGATCCTGATCCAGATATTGGTCAAAATCCAGAAGAGCCCACAGATCCACAGGAGCCTGCTCCACCGACAAATCCGAGAGAGCCAGCTAGTGAGCTAAGTTGGCTAGAGATTGCCGATCATATTGCTGATACTGTTGATCCCATCTTTAGTAATGACGAACTCTCTATCGCAAGAACTTTTGAAGTCTTCTCAAGAGGAGACTCTTGTCATGAAGATCTCGATGAAGCGCCTCGCTTTGCCGATGCCATTGGGTTCTTTATTAAAGAGCTGTCTCGAGAGCAAAAGGTTCAACTGCAAGGGATTGCCTCCTTTTACGGTATGAGTTCAAGTGATGCCACTTATCATCCCGTCAGCCTCATTAGTCACCCTCTCTGTCGTGTAACAAGATCGACTCTATCAAGCACAATGAGAAATATTCCGGGCTCAACAACAATTAGTCTCGCTCAAAGATTTGCAGATGATCACAATCGTCACCGCCAAAATGTTTTGGATGGTGTGCAAGGAGCTGAGGAAGATCTTCAAAAGCTTTGGGGCCAATTCTTTGGTTGCTTGGCCTACTCAGAAAGTCTAAGTACGGCCGATACCAGTCTTTCTCAAAGAACGGCTTCTCGTTATGCGCCTTCCGGTTACCGAAAACCTGCCGGTGTGAAGTTCTATGATGATCCTGCCCAAAGTCAGGCCAGTCGCCTCAATATTGGTCTCTTTCAATTCACGCCGAATTATAGTGGTAATATCAATCCCTGTTTTCGCCAGTGGAATCGCGATTATCCCAGTTGCCAGATCAGCAGAGGTGATCGCTCAGATATGATTCGAGTGGTGGGCTCTTCTCTTCAGCATTTCAATGCCTACTGTGGTGTTCACAAGCTTTTACAGACCTTCTCTGTTCAAGTGAACTCTCGTAATTCTCGCAACACTCATCCAGATAATAGAGCGGGCAGCTCCCTCAAACCGGCCGATGAACGTTGTGTGACCCCTCACTTCTATGCGGGCTGGGCCTATAACCACTTCGGACCACTTCAAAACTCGACGGGTAGTAACCTCAATAAGTTATTGAAATGTGTTTACGACCAGTAGGTTTCTTTAAATATTTTACAACGCATTCCCCATAATCAATCTCCTAGGCCATAAAGGTGGCATCGGAGGTTGATTATGAATCCTATGGTTAAAAGTGTTCAGTCACTTATGGTTCTCATGTTCTTTATTCTCTTGTTGAGCGTAAAGGCCAAGGCTGAGATTAATCCAGAAAATCTTGTTGGTGAATATCTAGGCACAAATAATTGTGCCGTGATGGTAGAGCTTTACGGTGATGATCAGCTTCAATTTACTATCATTCGTGCTCATAAAGCAGACGTTACAGGTGTCGTTCCTTTTTATAAGTTAGAGGGCTCAGAAAGTTCTTCAAGCTTCTCTGTGGAAAAGGAAGTGACGGGTCGTACTGGTCAAGAAAAGAGGGAAGTCAGTGGTACTGTCGTTGCCGAGCGCTTAAGAAACCTCACCATTCGTCGTGTGAGAAGTCTCTTCTCTGTTAAGAGTACAAGTTGTGACGGTCTTGCACCTCTAATGCGTTACATGCCTTAAGCTACTGCAAAAGGGCCTGCGGGCGATCTGTCGCGATATAATCAATCTTGAGTTCTTTCATACGCGCTAACTGCTCATGGGTGTTGGCGTTCCATGCTGTTAAGGATTGGCCGGCCTCTAAAGTTCTGTTTCGTACTTCTTGGTCAATAAAGGAAATATTTAAACTCAGGCCATCAGCTTTACAGGCCTTGACGACTTCCTCGGGATTGAGGGGGCGGCCGTAGAGAATCGCCGCTGTCTTAATTTGAGGCAGGGCCTCCTTATGAGCTTTAAGCCAACCATGATGAAAACTAATAACGGTGATGAGGTCTTGGTGACTCTTATCCCTGCCATTAAGATTTTCTATCAAAGGCTTAACCGCCTTGGGGTCTTTAATCTCAATCTGAACTTCTAGACCATGAGGTAAAATAAGATTCAGAGCTTCATCTAGGGTGGGGATTTTTTCTCCGTCACCAGCATCGAGGCTTTTTAATTCCTCTAAATAAAGCTCATTAACATGGCCGTGGCCATTGGTGGTACGATCAAGAGTTTCATCGTGGATGACCATAAGTTCACCCTCTTTACTGGTATGAATATCGAGCTCGATCGCCCCTAGACCAAGAGAGATAGCGTGTTGAAATCCTTTTAAGGTATTTTCTGGTGCCTCATTGCGTGCGCCTCTGTGACCCATAAGTTTCATGTTTGACCTCTCTGTGAAAGTTGATGACTCCTTAAGAGGCTAACTCAAGGGATAAGACCCTGTAAAAACACCTCTATGGCGCAAGGAGTCATGTAATAGCCTCACTTTTTCACTACATTAGGCCTATCTGTAAGTGAGTATTTTTTCTTCGTTTTAATGACGTCGTTGAGGGCATGCCTGTGTTTTTTGAAGGTGCAGAAAAGAAGCTAGAAATCATTGTCTCTAAAGAGCATCAACCTCTCTATCAGCAACCGGATTCCTTTTGGGAAGAATTGGTTCAGCAATGTGAGGCCACGATTCTCTCAAGTATTAGAAATGAAAAACAACTCGCTTTTCTCCTAAGTGAATCAAGTCTCTTTGTGTGGGATGACCGTCTTCTTATGCTCACTTGTGGTCAAACTAAGTTAATCAAGTCCGCGCAATTCTTTATTGATAAATTTGGAGCGGATCATATCGATTGCTTATTCTTTCAACGAAAGAACGAATACCGCTCCCACCTCCAACCAACTGACTTTATTCAAGATGCAAAGCTCTTGGATGGTCTGATGGAAGGAGAGGCCTTGCGCCTTGGCAAAATGCACTCTCATCATACGCAACTCTTTCATACCACTAAGGCCTATGAACCTATTGATGAGGACCGCACCTGCGAGCTTCTGATGTATGATATGGCCCCTGAGGTTATCGACTTTCTGACAAGGGAAGACTTAAACCGCGAAGAAATAAGAGAGTTTTTCCAATTTGAAAAGATTCTTCCCGGATTTCAATTAGACGACTTTGTTTTTAAGCCCTATGGGTACTCCCTCAATGGTATCCGCGGAGAAGATTACTTCACTGTCCATATCACTCCACAAGAAACGAGTCCCTATGTGAGCTTTGAAACCAATTTGAAAATATGTGAGAAGAGTCAGGTTCTCCTCCATCAAATTCTTGAGATCCTTAGACCTTTTTCCTTTGATGTGATGACCTTTAACTGTTCGACAGAGTTTGACTTTGGTCAGACCTATATGAAAACTATCCACGTTAAAGACTCTCTTGCCATTGGCTATGATGTTCATTTTCGCTACTACAATAAGAAAATGGACACACCTGAAAAAGTCTATCGCTATAAAGAACTCATATAAGAATAAGAGGATGAATAATGAACTCAGAACTCTGGATTGAAGAAAAACTAGAAGATTTCCTTGGCCTAAGAATTAGAGTGGAGAAGACCCTTTTCTCTGGGAAGAGCCCTTTTCAAAGTGTCGACGTAGTTGAAACTCGTGGTCATGGGAAAATGCTCTTAAATGATGGATTGATCATGGTGACTGAAAGAGATGAGTTCTCCTACCATGATATGATCACTCATGTGCCTCTCTTCGTGCACCCCAACCCTAAGAAGGTCCTTGTTATTGGCGGGGGTGACGGTGGAACTGCTAGAGAAGTCATTCGTCACCCTAGTATTGAAAAATGCACAATGGTTGAAATTGATGAAATGGTGGTTAATGCATGTAAGGAGTATATTCCTCAAACATCTTCTAAGTTGAATGACCCTAAAGTTGATTTGATTATTGGTGATGGTGTCAAGTTTGTTGAAGAAGCTGCTAAAACCGGCGATCGCTACGATGTGATTCTTGTGGACTCTACTGACCCCATTGGTCCCGCACAACCGCTCTTTGGCCATGAGTTCTATGAGAATATTTTTAAAGCTCTAAGTGACGATGGGATTGTAGTCAGTCAGGGGGAGAGCCCCTTCTATCAAACGACAATGCAGAATAAATTGGTGCAGATTCTTCACGATACATTTCCCATTGTTTCAATTTATAACTTCAGTAATCTCACTTATCCCGGTGGACTGTGGTCCTTTACCTTTGGATCTAAGAAGTATCACCCAACCAATGATTTCAAGAGCGATCGGGTAGAACAATCTGGTTTAGACTTTGAATATTATAATGCTGAAGTTCACAATGCTGCTTTTGCTCTTCCGACCTTTATGAGGAAGAGGCTTGGTCAGTGGTTAAAAGATAGGTAGATCATGGCCAAGAATTATTGGTTAATGAAATCTGAGCCTGATGAATTTGGTATTCTTGACCTCAAGGAAGTCGGTGTTGAGCCCTGGTCTGGTGTTCGCAATTATCAGGCGCGCAATTTTATGCGTGATGAGATGAAAAAAGGCGATGAGGTCCTCTTCTATCACTCTAATACCAAGCCCCCCGGTGTTGCCGGTCTTATGACTGTGGCGAGTGGGCCCTACCCAGATCCTTTCCAGTTTAAGAAATCCAGTAAATACTTTGATCCAAAGTCGACAAAGGATAATCCGCGCTGGTTTCTTATTGATGTTAAGTTTAAAAAAGTATTTAAGAACTATGTTCCTCTCGATGCATTGAAAGAGGAAAAGAAACTTAAAGATATGAAAATTCTCCAAAAGGGTAATCGCCTGTCGATAACACCCGTTTCCAAAGTAGAATTTGATCATATCGTAAAAATGGGATCTTAAATTGAGACACTCTTTCTGCCTTGTCTTCATCTTTGTGAGCGTCCTTAGCGCTAGCTCTTTTTCAAAAACCTATGAAGTAAATGGTCAGCATAGTTTTGTGAACTTTGAGTTGGATTATATGAAGGTTTCAGAAGTTAAAGGGACTTTTGACCGCTTTGAGGGCGCTTTTGAATGGGATTCCCAGAAAGGTAAGCTTTCAGATGTCGCCTTTCAAATTGATGTTAATTCCATCAATACCCGTGATGCCAAAAGAGATGCTCACCTGAGAAGAAAAGACTTCTTCTTTGTTAAAGAGTTTCCGGCCATTGCCTTTATTGGAAAAGAAATTCAATACAAAGAGGGCAAGCCTTCTCAAGTCACAGGAGAGCTCACCATTAAAGATGTCACCAAAACTCACTCCTTTGAACTCGATTGGAAGGGGGAATTTGATGATCCCGTAGATAAGAAGAAAAGCAGTCTCTTTCTCAAGGCCGAGACGACTATTGATAGAACAGACTTTGGCATTACCTGGAATAAGGCCCTCGACCAAGGTGGCTGGATTGTAGGAAATGAAGTTGAAGTTGAAGTGGTGATTGAGGCCAATCCTACTGACGCTAGACCGGCGTTTAGTCGCTTCTATCGCAAGACACGTAAGATCCTTCCTGGAAAACTTGAGATGCCAAAGAGCGATGGGTCACAAGACGTCACTTCGCAGAAAAAAAAAGTCCGCTAAGAACTTCCCATAAAGAAATTGAACATGGGATTGTAACTTCTAAGCTCATTTTAGGTTTCATTCTCTTTTGTCTTTTGTGTGTTGCGGGCTACTTTCTTAAGAAGAAACTTTTAGAAAGTCTTGAAAAGAAAATGCGGCCTCTTTGGAGTGAGCTCATAAGCGACCTTGTTCTCTTTACTCTGCTCTTTGGTGCCGCCATTCTTTTGGCCCCTTTTATGGGCTATGAGAAGTTCTTTTAATTTCTTAGATAGGGTTCTAAGACCTTCTTTCTTCCATCAATCTTATTTTTCACTTCAAGCCCGAGTAGCCCCATGACAAAGGGGTAGACATGGATATTTTCAAAAGTCTTGATGAGACCCGCTCTTTTCACATGGGGGCCAAAGGCAAGAAAGATTCCACCCATATCTGGGGAAACTTTGGGGTCGGGGTCATAGCCATGAGTTCCCCCGGAGTAGTGGTCATGTTTGTTATCTGCTTTTTTTCCTTTTGTGGGAGGAGTCCTCTCAGGATAGATATAGGCACCCGGTTCGGCCAAGAGAATAAGATCTCCCGCTCTTGAGTTCTTGGAGTAGTGAAAGCGCTTGGGAAGCTCTTTTCTTTCATAAACCTTGGTGAAGGGGACTTTCTTAAGTTTCTTCTTATAACTTTTGATATCTTTTGAGTCTTTGAGATAAATGAGAGTCAGGGGACCACGTTCTTTGAAGTAGGCCTTATCGGTATCAATATAGTTTTTTAGATAGACCTTCTTTTTGGTATTTATCGCCTGCATACCGTGGTCAGAAACTATCACGAAGTTTAGAGGCAGGTTTAAGCTTTTTGCCTCACTCACTAAGTGTGATATTTCAGCATCGACATTTTGAACGGCCCTCTCAACTTCCTTTGAGTCTGGACCGTAGCGGTGTCCAGCACTATCAACATCAGAAAAGTATAGAGTCAGATAATGAGGTCTGTTTTTTTCAGGCATTTTAAGCCAATTGAGAACTTGATTGACCCGTGTTCTATTCTTTACTGAGTTGCTGTAGGGCACGTAGTAATTGGGATAGCGGCCTTTGATATTGGCATCACTGCCAACCCAAAAGAAACTCG
>JAUIBX010000147.1 GCA_030427595.1 Bacteriovoracia bacterium
ATTGTCTCTTAAGCAAAGATTGAGATAGTCCCACAATTCCTTTTTAAGGTTCTTCTGATAAATAGGGGCGATGACCTCAACCCGGTCAAAGAGGTTTCGGCTCATCCAGTCGGCACTACCGATATAGAAAGAGCCATTTGCCTCAACTTCCTCACCATTTTGAAAATAGAAAATGCGACTATGTTCAAGGAGGCGGCCAACGAGTGAATAGACATGAATATTTTCACTTAGGCCCGTAACTCCTGGTCTAAGACAACAAAAGCCGCGCACAAAGAGGTGAATTTCAACTCCGGCCTGTGAAGCTTGATAAAGCTCTTCAATAATAATGGGCTCTTCAAGCTGATTCATTTTAGCGATAATCTTTGCTGGAAGTCCTTTTGCCGCATTTTCTTTTTCTTTGCGAATATGCTTCACAAAGGACTTATGCATAGTAAAAGGGGCGACCAAAAGGTTCTTATAATCCTTTTTGATAGAACGTCCTGTCAGGTAATTGAAGACCTCCATGACTTCTTGGCACAACCTTGGGTCACAAGTGAAAAGGCCGTAGTCCGTATAAAGACGAGAGGTTTGGGCGTTGTAATTTCCGGTTCCAATATTGACGTAAGTTCTCACACCATCACTATCTTTTCTGACGACCATGAGCATTTTTGCGTGGGTTTTGAGGTCCATAAGACCATAGGACACATGAATGCCAGCTTCCTCTAACTTTTGGGCCCACTTGATATTTCTTTCTTCATCAAAACGGGCCTTGAGCTCAATGATCACGGCCACTTGCTTCTTATTTTCCGCGGCCTCAATAAGGGCATCAATTAGACGGCCATCAGTATCTGTACGATAGAGGATAATTTTGATGGCGAGGACCTTCTTATCGTTGGCCGCATTCTTAACAAAGGTTTCTACCGAATGAGAAAAACTTTCGTAAGGGAAGTGAACAAGTGTGTCCTTTTGGCGAATCATGGCAAAGAGGCTTAAGTCACCGTCTCCTTTGGGATTAAAGAGCTGAGGGGTTTGGGAGGTGAACTTCTTATACTTGAGGTCTTTTCGCTTGATATCGATGATTTCTGAAAAGTTGGTGTAACTGGGGAGGTCCTCCATAATGAAGAGGTTATCAGGCGCCAGCATTAACTCTTCTTGGAGAAATTCAATAATCCATGGATCGGCATCTTCAAATGTCTCAAGGCGCACAACAGGAGCAAACTTACGCTCCTTGAGTCCTTCTTCGACCCATTCCATTTTATCTTCAGCATCGTCACCTTCTTCACTAATGGCCGCGTTGCGAGTGACCCGGAAAAGGCAGGCCGAATCAATAACCATTCCTTTAAAGAGAAGGTCGAGATGGGCCATGATAATTTCTTCGATATTGATGAAGCGGTATTCAAATTGGCGGTTTTTTTCTAAGCGAACCCATTGAGGTACACCAGTAGGAACTTTGACTCGGGCAAATTGCTTAGAACGACTCCTCGGCTTTCTCAGGCACACACCAATGGACTTAGAAAGGTTTGAAATAAAGGGAAAGGGGTGACCAGAGTCAACGGCCAACGGGGTGAGGATGGGAAAAATATTATACTCAAAGTATTCAAGCATGGCCTTGCGGTCATTCTCTGTGAGCTCTTTCCACTTTAAGAGGCGTATGCCTTGTTCTTGCAGTTGAGGAATAAGGTCTTTTTGAAAACTTCTTGTGAGAATGGTTTGTTGATAGATCGTTTTTTCTTGAATTTGACTAAAGAGCTCGATTGCGGTGTGACCAGAGAGAAAGGTTGTCAGGTTCCCTTGCTCTCTTTTCTTAAAAAGGGCTCCTACGCGCTTCATAAAGAATTCATCATTATTAGAACGCCAGATATTCATAAAGCGCAGGCGTTCAAGAAGGGGAGTACGCTCATCAAGGGCCTCGTTGAGAACGCGCGCATTAAAGTCGAGCCAACTCAGGTCACGATTGAAATAATTTTGGGAATCAAAGGTTTGTTTGTTCTTATGGACAAAGGTGTGGGGTGTTCTTGGGTTGTTGCGAACACGATTGACACGTTTTCGGGTGCGAGTTGAATTCTTATTGGCCGTGGACTTCTTATGTCTGGCGCTTGCCTTGGTCTTTTTGACGGTCGTCTGTTTCTTTGCCACTTTCCGGGCCGTTTTTTTGGTGACTTTTTTGCCTGCGCGGCCCGCTGCAGCCTTCTTTTTAGTCACTTTCTTTTTAGATGCTTTCTTCTTGGTTTTGGTTGCTTTCTTTTTAGCCTTGGCCATGGAGGTCCCTGATGTTGAAATTCCCCCCTATTTTAGTGCAAACTATCTTGTGAGAGAAGTTCAGGAAAAGGATTGAACCTAAAATGAATGGCCAATCCATTGATGTTACTTGAGTGAAATGAACAGGTTTTGTGGTTGAGCATTCTCTGACCTTTTAAGTTATAATTTAAGAACGGAGGGCATCTTATGATACCAAAGAAGATTTTGTTTTTTGGCCTACTTGTTCTTGCAGGGGTGGGGTTTCTTCTCAAAGATATGCGCTTAAGTAAGCTGCAATCTGAAGACTTGCAAAAGGAACTTAAGAGAAAAGAGGAGGCGAGGAAGGTCACTAGTTCATCTAAGCCCGGTGTTGGTAAAAATATTGGTGGAGCCGAAAATGTTCCGAGTGCAGAAGAGCAGGCCTTGGCCCAAGAAAAACGTAAAGCGGCCGAAAGAGGATATCGTTTCCTTCCCGGTGAATGTGTAACCAATCGAAAGGACGGATGGGAATTTACGAAGATTTTAGGTATTGGCGAAGAAACCTATAAAATTATTGATTGTCATAAATACAAAGGTTGTACTGAGCAAACAGAAGTCAGTTGGCGTGATCTCGAATTTGAATACCGCGCTGGTAATGTCATTCCTTGTAGTCGTTAAAAGAATTTTCTTAAAAATGAAGAAAATCTCTTGATGTATAGCACTTTATTTAGAGGATTGACCTCTGTCTCGCCCTAAGCCCTTGACTGGCCCGCAGCCTTTTTGAGACATTATGGATATGACACTATCGATCGGACCAGATAACACTACGTCAAACGATAATCAAAATAATAACAAGAGGAGCGACAAGGCTACCGTGCAGGCGCACCTCTTTCCCTTACCACGGCTTATCCTTAACCCCGGTGGTAAACTTACCCTCAATATTTTTGAGCCACGCTATTTAAATCTTCTTAAGTCTTGTGAAAAAGACGGGGTTTATATGGCCATTGGTAATGCGAGTGAATCACCAGATGGGGATCATTCTTTAGAAATTCCTCATGAAAAATTCCCATACCTCTATCCTGAGGTTGGTTTTGGAAAAGTTCAGGTACTGGCCGCAACTGATGCGGGTACTAAAGTTATTGTGGTTACTGGAAAGGCGAAAGGAAAGGTCAAGGCCGTTCATCCTGCTGCGGGTGGTTTTCTTTCTGTTGAACTTGAAGAAATTCCTCACGTCAGTGAACTCGATAGTTCTATGGAGTTTATGTATCGTCGCCTGAGAATGATCACTAAAGAAAGGGTCTTTGACCTTCTCAATAGTGAGAGAGAAGTGGGTATTCTTATGGATAACCTCAAAGAGCCTTGCGAGCTTATTGCCTTTTACAGTGATCACCTCTTAAAAGATCCCACCACAAGGATGGCCGTCTTTAAGGCCAACAATATCAATGAAAAATTAGATTTGATTGGAAAGAGTCTTCTTCACTAAAGGTGTTTAATCGAAGTTCTTTTGCTTGAGGCTCCATTGATGGCCCTCGCCTTCTAGAACAACCACACCGCCCGTGGGGAATCCTACCGGTCTTTGAGTTAGCTCACTGGCCATGATTCCCATGTAGGGCATATGACCAACGAGGGCGATAATATCATCTTTATTAAAGGCCATGAGATTATTGAACCAAGGAGAGATGTCTGAGTTGGGTGTCAGCTCAGCTGCCTCCTCTAGGTGAGGGGTCCCTGTTAACTGGGAGCTTAGGAGGAGTGCCGTTTCCTTTGCCCGCAGCAGTTCTGAATGG
Source organism: Bacteriovoracia bacterium (assembly GCA_030427595.1). Taxonomy (GTDB): domain Bacteria; phylum Bdellovibrionota; class Bacteriovoracia; order Bacteriovoracales; family Bacteriovoracaceae. Next base: position 3,984 of record JAUIBX010000147.1, read on the forward strand.
AAGACTTTGGTGGGCTTTTTAGAGAGTTGGTCAATAAAGAGTCCCGCTTCTTTGGCCTCACTCTTACCTTGTTCTGATAGGGGTCTGAGTGCATCAACATCATGATTAAGAGCTTGACCGTGGCGTACAAGAATGAGGATCATAACTACCTTCTTATGGGGTTTTATTCTATTATAGAGGGAGATTATTATTTTTCTAGTGGGCGTATAATATGAAAAGAAGGGCATTATTAAAGGGCGCTATCATCGGACCCCTTGTGTTGGGTGTTCCTCTCCTTTATCAAAGTCCTCTTTTTCAAAACTCTGTCCCAGATCTTCGCCATTTAAAAGATAAGGAAGCCAAGGTCTTTGAGGCGCTTCTCAATGCATGGACTGAAGACTGGCCTTCATCAAACTTAGACTCATCTCAACGTCTCAAGGCCCTCGATGCTGTTTTAGAAGTGGTGAGGCCGGACAAAAGGGCCGAGCTTCTATTGGCGATCAAATTATTGGCCTTTGCTCCTAGCTGCTTCTTCCTTACAGGCTCTATCAACCCATGGGCCAGTTCTTCTGAAACAAAGAAGGTCCTAGATCTTTGGAAGACTTCTTCTCAAGAAATTCCTCGCAAGCTCTATTTGGGCTTTTCATCACTCTTTGCTGCCACTTACTATGGTGGCCAAGATTCTTGGGCGGGTGTGGGTTACCCTGGCCCGCCGGAAGTGATTAAAGGAAGTGCACTGTGAAAGAACCTCAGGTCATTTCTTTTAATGAAGTTGATCAAAAAGAACTCGAGTTTGATGTAGTTGTCATTGGCTCTGGGCCTGGTGGTGGGCTTTCTGCTTTAAGGGCCTGTGAGCGAGGTCTCAAGGTTGCAGTTTTTGAAATGGGACCAGGCCTAAAAACTAAAGATTTTGTCATGGATGAAGCCACGGCCTATCAAAACCTCTATCAAGAGGCCGCAGGTCGGACCACCTTAGGAGGGGAGGTTACGATTCTTCAAGGGCGAACTCTTGGAGGTGGCTCGGCCATCAATTGGACGAGCTCCTTTGAAACCCCTGACCTTACTCTTAGGACTTGGCAAGAAAAGTACTCCTTAACTCATCTCAATAGGGAAAGTCTTAAAGGCCACTTTGAAAAAGTTAAAGAACTCATTGGCGTCGCTACTTGGGAGATTCCTCCTAATGCCAATAATGAGCTATTGGCCCAAGGACTGAAAAAGCTCGGGGTGAGTTATGCCAGTATCCCGCGAAATGTCAGGGGTTGCCAAAATCTAGGTTATTGTGGCTTTGGTTGTCCAACCGGTGCCAAGCAAAGCTCTTTTCGTACCAGCCTTGCTCGCGGTTCAAGTTTGGGGGCGAGTATTTATTGTGATGCCTTCGTTAAAAAACTCTTAATTAAAAAGGACAAGGTTTACGCCCTTGAGGTTTGCCCGCGCACTGCTGTGTTAGGGGAAGCTCCAAATAATAAAGTGAAGGCCAAGACTTTTATTTGTGCGGCAGGAGCCATTGGTACACCCGGTCTTCTTCTTCGCTCCCTTGTTCCTGATCCCCACAACTCTCTTGGCAAGAGGACATTCCTTCACCCAACGACTATTTGTGGGGCGACTTTTAAGGAGGAGGTTGCTCCTTTTTATGGTGCTCCTCAGACCATCTACTCGGATGCGTTCATTCCTCGTGATCTCAATGAAAGGCGTCCCGGTTATAAATTAGAGGTGCCACCGATTCACCCACTACTTTTGGCCACAAGTCTTCCCCTAAAAGGAAAACAACACCGTGAGCTTATGAAGAGGTTGGCCTATACTCAGGCCATCATTGCCCTTCAGCGTGATGGTTTTCACCAGGAAAGTCCGGGAGGGCAGGTCCTTGTCAAAAAGGGTCAGGTCTTTCTCGATTATCAACTCACACCCTATATGCAAGAGGGTTTTAAACGTTCCCTTTTAACAATGGGGGAGGTCCAATTTGCTGCCGGCGCCGAGGAGGTTTTTCCTGTGCATCGTCATGGAGAAAAGGTGAAAAGTTGGCAGGCCTTTAAAAATCAGATTTCAAATCTTTCTATGGCTCCTCTTGACCTCAAGGTGGTATCGGCCCATGTCATGGGAGGTTGTGCTATGGGTAAAGAGCCTAAGGAGAGTGTGACGGATATCAAGGGACGCTATCATCATCTCGAGAATCTCTACATTCGTGATGGCTCCCTCTTTCCTACGAGTTTAGGGACAAACCCCATGCTCTCGATCCTGGCGCTGGTCGATCACTTAGAGGTCTAAAACGCTACCTTTTTGCCAAAGAAAGAAGTGGGGGATAAGCTCATTTTATGACTTTAGATCAGATTGAAACTTTCTTGGCCGTTGCCGATTGTGGTTCTTTTAAGGCCGCCAGTGAGCAGCTTCACCGCTCTCAGCCCGCCTTAAGTGTAGCGGTAAAAAAACTAGAAGAAGAACTTGGTGTCGTTCTCTTTAATAGAGAGGAGTATCGACCAAGTCTCAGCCCTCATGGCAGGGCCTTTTATACCAAGGCCAAAGAATTCTTTCTTCAGTCACAGAGCTTAGAAAAGTTTGCGCGCCAATTGGGACTAGGTGAGGAAACTGAGATTTCCATTGCTGTAGAAAGTCTATGCCCAGTTGATCTTGTTTTAGATGCGCTTAAAGATTTTTCAAACCAATATCCTGACACTCGCTTGAATATCAGCTTTGAGGTTCTCGGGGGAGCCGCAGAAAAACTGGAGCGCGGAGAGGTTCAGTTGGCCCTTAGCCCCAGTTTAAGCGAAGTCTCTGAGAATTTTGAATGTGAGCCTTTGATTGATATGTGGATGGTTCCGGTAGTGGCGAAGGATGCTGACTTAAAGTCCGAAAGTGATGCGCTTAATTTAGAACACCTTAAAAACTTTCCTCAAATTATCGTGACGGACTCGGGTTCCAGTCCCTCTCAACATACCTTTGGTGTCTTAAAAGGTGCTCGTCATTGGGTGGTTAAAGATATGGACACCAAGGCCCAAATTATTAAAAGGGGATTAGGCTGGGGTCGTTTACCCAAGCACATGATTGAAAGGGAGCTAAAAGAGGGCTTTCTTCAAGAACTCACTCTCAACCCTCTTAAGAAAGAAGAGTATCCCATCTTTCTTATGGCCTCTCCTAAGCATCCCATTGGTCCTTTGACCATGAAGTTAAAAGAAATTCTTTTGGACACTGCGTCTAAGTGCCAATAATCCATCTTTCTTAAGGTTTTGTTCTTCGATGTCTGGTGGCAGGTTATTGATTTTATGTTAACTTGGCGCCATGGATAATCGAATAAAAACTATTGTTGAAGAATTTCAAAGTTTCTCTGATTGGGAGGAGCGATATAAGCACCTCATTGCCATGGGAAAAGAGCTGGCACCCATGGCCGATGAACACCATATTGAGGCCAATAAGGTGAAAGGCTGTCAATCACAGGTGTGGCTCTTTGCTGAATTGAAAGACGGAAAGATTCATTACTCGGGTGACTCTGATGCGGCCATTGTGAAGGGAATTGTCGCCCTTCTTCTCAAAATATACTCTGATCGCGATCCAGATGAAATTCTTAAGATTGATCAAAACTTCGTAGAAGAAATTGGTCTTAAACAGCATTTGAGCATGAGTCGAGCTAACGGTTTGTCGGCCATGATGAAACAGATGCAAATGTATGCCGTGGCCTTTAAGACGAAAATACAAATGGGCCTAAGCTAATGCCCTAAGTTAATACCAAGATAATAAGTCGGGAGAAGAGATGAATATTAGACCTCGTCGCAATAGAAAGTCCCATGCCATGCGCGCTCTTGTTGAGGAAAATCAACTGCAGGTTAAAGACCTGATTGCCCCTCTCTTTGTCAAAGAGGGCAGTGGTCCTAAGGAAGCTATTGGCAGCATGCCTGGCCAGTATCGTTTTTCTGTTAATGACCTTTTAGATGAGTGTGGCCGTTTACAAGAGTTAGGTGTTCCCTGTGTCTCCCTCTTTCCCGCCCTAAGTGAAGACAAGAAAGATAAGACCGCAACTGAATCCAAAAATAGTGAGGGGCTTTTTCCTGAGGCCATTCGTGCTGTAAAAGAAAAGTATCCTGAACTTCTCGTTATGACCGATGTGGCTATGGACCCCTACAGTAGTGATGGTCATGACGGTCTTGTTTCTGAAGAGGGCAAGATCCTCAATGATGAAACCTTACCGATTTTAGCAGAAATGGCGTTGGTGCAGGCCCAAGCTGGAAGTGACATTATTGGTCCTAGTGACATGATGGATGGCCGTGTGGCCTTTATCAGAGAGCACCTCGACGACAATGGTTTTAGTGAAACTTCAATCATGTCCTATACCGCAAAATATGCCTCAGGGTTCTATGGACCTTTTCGTGAGGCGCTTGATAGTGCCCCTAAGGCAGGGGATAAGAAAACCTATCAAATGAATCCCGCCAATGGGGATGAGGCCATACGTGAGGCCTTATTAGATGAGGCAGAAGGCGCTGATATTTTGATGGTTAAGCCCGGTCTACCTTATCTCGATGTCTTGTTGAGGTTAAAACAAACGACGACGCTACCCTTAGCTGTATATAATGTTAGTGGAGAGTACGCCATGATCAAGGCCGCCGCTGAAAAAGGCTGGCTTGATGGAGAAGTGGCCATGCTTGAGATGCTCCTTTCTTTTAAAAGAGCTGGAGCGTCGATGATATTAACTTATTTCGCTAAAGAAGCGGCTCAATATCTTAAAAAACAATAGATATATCTTAAAAACAATCTGAGGAGGACTCATGAAGAATGTACTTTTGGCCCTTTTAACATTTGCCACTCTTGCTGTGGGAAGTGCCCAAGCAGAAACTCGTAAGTTTACTGTTGTAAATCATCAATTTGAAGGAACTAAACAATGGCTTCCTGGAACTCTTATTGCTAATGTTGGTGACGATATTGAAATCACCCTTATCAATAATGCTCCTAGTGGTGTTCATAACTTTTCTATACCCGCTTTCAAAGTGGATAAGAATGTCCTTAAAGGAAAAAAAGTTACCGTAACTTTTAAGGCCGATAAGAAAGGCATCCACAATATTATGTGTGGTC
>JAUIBX010000148.1 GCA_030427595.1 Bacteriovoracia bacterium
CTCAACACGCGTCCCATTTCTAAAAGAAAAGAGAGCCGTGATCAAAGGGCCTTGTTTGAGGCAAATCTCAATACAGGTTGTATGCATCGTTTTTCTTTTCATAGAGAGCTTGAGAGACGTCACCCTCAACTTCTTATTGGTGCCCCAACTTATGGTTGGCTAAGAGAAGCCGCTAGGCTTAGTCGCTTTGTCAGAAAGAATAAGAACAAGCTAGATTTAGGAATCCTTCTGATGCAAGCAGAGGACGATCAAATTGTTTGCAATAAGGCACAAGATAAGTTTGCCCATGAGGTCAATAACTGTCGCCTTATTAGGCTCAAAGAAGCCCGCCACGAAGTTCTTCAAGAGCGCGACTCCATTCGCAATAGGGCCCTCGAACAAATCCATAAGTTCTTGAAAGAACATTCCTAAAGTCCTCAAAATAGCTAATTTTTCAATATTATTCCGACCAAATGGCTCAGGAAAGTAATATTTCCTTCCGAAAGGAAGTTGAGGAGTACACTTATGAGCGCAAATCTACCCGAACCCGGTAATGGTAAGAATGATCCTTTTAAGATCATTTTTGTTTTAATCTTTCTGGCCATGACCCTTGGCTCTTTCACTCATTGTGTGATTGAACCACCAAAGTCCGCCACCAAGAAAAATGCGCGCAGCACTTCCTCACTTAATAATGGCGAAGAATCAGGCCTTAGTGATCCTTTGTTTCCAAGCCCAACAGAACCTACTCCTCCTCCAAGTAACGAAAGTGCAGGGGAGAGGTTTTTTAATGAAAGCGTCAGAACAAATTTTGAAAATAATTGCATGGTTTGCCATGCGGATCCTTCAACTAATCCTCCAGTTCCAGGTCCGCTCACGATCTATAATTATGAGCAAATGAAGACGAAACTCTTTAATGGTTCCGGAGCGACAGACAATGAGCTCCTTCAAAAAATGCAAAATATCATCGGCCATGCTGGAGGTAATCGTTGTCCAGGTGGCGTGACTGATCCTATTTGTCAGGTGGTTGTTGATTGGTATCAACAGGAGCAAGTTCAGGTTGCCCCTCCATCTGAGACTCCGGAGCCTACTCCGCAACCAACACCAGCACCAACTCCTGATCCGGCAACAGGAGTAACGGGGATGGTCTCAGTGGTGACGTCTCAGGGGAAAGTCACAGGCTATGCTGGGGATACAACTGACCCCAGTAGAACAATGCCGGTAAACTTCTATCTCGATGGTCCTTCTGGGGCAGGTATTCTTCTCAATAATTCACCCATTCAAGCGAACCTTGCAGGCTTTAATGGTGGTATTTCAGGGGCGCATGCCTTTAATTTTTACATCCCCATTCTCTATCGTGATGGTGTTTCCCATACTCTCTATGTTTATGCTGATAATAATGGCATGGATGTACCTCTTCAGGGCTCACCTTATACCTTTACGGCCTACGCTTCTACAGTAGAAGGTTTCAATTATTACACTAATACCGTGAAACCTCTTCTGGATGTTCGCTGTAGCAGTTGCCACGCTTTTAGCTACGATCAAAACTTCAGTAGTCTTTTGACCCCAAGTCCTGCTAATGGCGGCTCCATGATTAATAATGAAATGATCAACATGCCTTCTGGCGGCAATATGGGAGTGAACCATCCAGGTGGAAATATCTGTGGTTCAAAAGACAATAGTCCCTGTGTTGAGATTCAAATGTGGTGGGATCTCGAGTTTAATTAATAACCGAGATCACCAAAGAGAATAGTTGTGCGACCATACCACGAGTAGACTGCTGCTTTGTCGTTAAGGTCTTTTTCAAGGGCCGCTACGTCCTTATAAGGTAACTCATTCATCATTTCTCTTGGGAGAATGATTTCGGGAATAATTTTTCTTTTAATATAATGCAGACGAATGTGGCGGGCATCGCCAAGAAGAGGACAAAAGTCCCATACTTCGCCTAGTTTACTGAGGATTTCTTTTCTTAAGGGCAATAAATCATCAAAAGAGTGAATGTTGGGGTTGTCGCCATGGTCGTCTGTATCATCTTCCACATCCATATGGACGGTAACATCTTCCACTTCTTTAACTTTGTCCTTGAGGTCTTTAATAACCCAGGCCGAAATTTCATGACCCTCAGAAGCCGTTAGGTGAGAATCGACTTCAACATTAACGTCGACGATGACTTTAGGACCCATACGGCGAGTTCTTAGGGCATGACAACTTTCGACACCCTCTACCTCAAGAATAATCTTTTCAATTTCTTTTTCTAGCTTGTCATCAACACTTGATTCAGCAAGCTCACTTATACTTTCTTTAACAAAGCGCCAACCTATGCGCGCAATAATGAAAGAAACGATAACCGCTGCAAAGGAGTCCACCATAGTGTAACCAAGACCTGAAAAAATAAGGCCTATGAGAACCACAACGGAGGATAGGGCATCAGTTCGAGAGTGCCACGCATTCGCCATGATCAGTTTGCTATTGAGTTTCTTACCCGCTCGGTAGGTGTAGTGATAGAGGCCTTCCTTTACCACAAGAGAAATACCCGCGGCCCAGTAAGTTGGAGCTCCAGGAAGGGGACCAGTTTCTCCAGACCAAAGACTTGTGAAAGTCTCAAAAATAAGAGCACCACCAGTGGCAATTAAAACAGAGCCCAGCGCTGCTGAGCCAATGGTCTCAAACTTCTCGTGACCATAGGGGTGATTTTCATCAGGGCCTTCGTGAGAAACTTTGGTGATGATGACAACAAAGACATCAGAAAAAACATCGGTAAAACTGTGGATACCGTCGATGATGAGGGCCTGTGAGTGAAAGAGTTTTCCAATAATGACTTTAAGAATCCCAAGGAGGGCATCAGCAATTGAGCCCAAAATGGTGACCTTATTGGCATAATTTTTCTTTTCTTCTGGGGTCATAAGTAGATGTAGTTAAGAACTTAAACCTTTAGGTTGACACTCATATCATACTTTTTGCCAAGCTCATCAAAAACATCAAGGATGGCCTCGCGTGAAACGACCGTGTCGACTGCTGAGAAGCGTTCCATGGGTGAGAATTTGCAACCATTTTCGCAGCGTACATCTACAGTGAGGAGTTCAACATACTCGATCGTCTGTTGATTCTTGAAGTCTGAGTACCAACGAAAGAATTCTTCGGCTTTCTTTTTAAAGTCAGAGAAGACCGCCTCTTTATAGGCCGGGTCCATGTTGTAGAGGAAGCGCCCATTATCGCGCTTCTTACCATTGATATAAATATCCACTACACCCTTAGGCTCTATAAAGAGTGTCTGGTTCAAACATTTGGGACAATACATGCACAAAAGTGTACCATGGGGTGCGCGGCTGTCTATAGTTTGGCAGAGCGTAAAGAGAGGATTTGTGCAGGGCGAACAGCATTTTATTAAAATGAGAGATGAAGTCGAGCTTCATACGGAAATCTATGAAAGAGGCCACAATGTTTGGCTTATTGTCACTCATGGGATCGGTGAGCATCTTGGTCGCCATAAGTATCTAAAGGATCTCCTTGCCTCTCAATTTAATATTCTCTTCTATGACCTCAGAGGCCATGGTCTTTCCATGGGAGAGGATGCCTATATTCATGATTTCCAAGACTTTATCTTGGATCTCGATCAGATTATCGCCTATCTTAAAAATCGCTACCGCATGGAGCGCTATATGCTCTTTGGTCACAGCATGGGGGCTCTCATTACGGCGAGTTTTGTTCAACGCCAAGTGAAGCCTGACTGCTATCCTGAGAAAGTTTACCTCAACGCACCTCCTGTCGGTTTTGGCGGGCCTGCAGGACCACTCGTTCGCTATGCTCCCCATACGCTCTTTGCCACTCTAGCTAAGAACCCTTTGAGTATCCGTTTGGGTGGTTTAGTTGATTTAAATAACCTAAGCCACAATGCCCGAGTCAAAGTGGATTACGAAAATGATTCCAAAAATCATCTCACTTTGCATACAAAACTCCTTCTTGAAATGGTGAAGTGTTCGGGTGAGACCTTTTCAAAACCTATTAGTCCTAACTGTCCAGCCTACGTTTCCGTAGGGGATGCGGATCAAATCGTTTCACCTACAGATCTTATTAATTACTTTGAAAATATTGAGAAGGGCTTTCAGCTTAAAGTGATTGAGGGCGCTTATCATGAAATTCATAATGAGATTGAAAAGTATAGAGAGCCTTACTTTGAATTTCTCAAAAGTTCTTTAGTGGATGCCCTATGAGTGAAGTCAGCCTCCTCGGTTTATTAGATCATTTTTCCTTTCGCTCTCTCATGCTAGAAAGTCATGAAGAGGTTTTGATTAAAAAAGGTGAAGGTCCCTTTTATCAATATCCAGTGACCTTTAATGGGGAAGAGTTGGGACTGATGCAAACAGACGCTGTTGAGGAAGAGGCCAAAGAGATGGCCAAGCAGTTGGCGCCACTTCTCTATCTTCATGTTCACGCAGGTTTGTGGGAACAGGCGATTGACCTTATGGCGTGGGTGAGAGGAGCAAAAAACCTCGTTTCTGAAGTGACAGACTGGATTGGAATTTACTACAAGGCGTCTGCTTTCCTTGATCGAGAAACAACGGACCTCTTTCTTGGACCTTACTTTGGAGATTCAACAGATCATGAAGTGATTCCCCTTGATAGAGGACTCTGTGGTCTTGCTTTAAGGGAGGAGCGAGTTGTAAATGTGGCCAATGTTCATGAGGACAGTAGGCACATCGCTTGTTCTCTTAAAACGAATAGCGAGTTGATCATTCCATTAGTTGATGGTGAAGGCCATATGGTTGCCGAGCTCGATATTGACTGCAATAGGTTAGGGGCGTTCACTGCAGAGATAGAGGAACAATTCCGAGATTATGCAAAGACCTTTAAAAGTCTTCGCAAAAATACCTAAGAATTTCAAAACCATGAGCTAAAGCTTGTTTGTAAGAGGCAGCCTCTTGGGGCCTGTCTCCCAGATTATGGTTATTTTCTAAAACTTCGTGAGTAACAAAGTCTTGTGATGCCTCAGGATGAGCCTGAAAACCAAGATAGGGTAGATTCTTGTGAATCAGGGCATCTTGAGGACAGTCTTCACTATGGGCGAGGTTAATTAAGACATCATTGGTGTGGGTGACTTGATAGGAATGGGCAACAAAGAGGTCAATCTTTGTGCCCTTTTTAAAGCTGCCCCAGTCTTGAGAGAAGGTGATTTCTCTGGTTCCATAGTGGCTTTTCTCTTGAGGGTTTTTTTCAACGGCACAGCCAAAGGTATCGGCCATCAGTTGATGACCAAAACATAGGCCTAGAACTTTCTTACCTTCTTTTAAACGTTCCAAACAAAACATCGCCAGTTGGTGATGCCACTCTAGGCGGTCTTCAACATTACTGGCGGAGCCAAAAATGATATAGCCAAGGGCGTCCTTGTCTTGGCCTAAAGATGACAGACCCTCGGTTGAAGGTCTATGGTAAGTAAGAGGCACTCGTAAGTTTTGAACCAGCCGGTTATAACAAACGAGGGATGGCCTTTTTATCGCACAATCTAAGATAGCAATATGGTTCACGAAATTTTCCAGTCCTCTTTAGGTTCAATTAAGCTTTCTGCTGATGAGGGTAGCCTAAAAAAAATAGAGTTTCTAGCATCAGAGGAAGCTTCTGTTAAAAGCGCAGAGCCTCTTTTAAAGGAAGCTCGTGGACAAATTGAAGCCTATCTCAACGGTCAATTAACTCAGTTTGACTTGCCTTTGGATCTTGATCAAGGAACGCATTTTCAAAAGAGCGTTTGGAGTGAGCTTTGCCGTATTGGCTTTGGCCAGTGGCTCAGTTATTCCCAAGTGGCACAGAGAATAGGAAACCCTAAGGCCGTACGGGCCATTGGCGGAGCGGCCAATAAGAACCCTTTCCCCCTAGTGGTGCCTTGCCACCGGGTTTTAGGAGCCGATGGCTCCATGGTGGGATTTGCTCCCGGAATTTGCCTAAAAAAGGCCCTATTAAGCCTCGAGGGTCACAATATAAGCGGAAATTCGGTAATTTAGATCGTTTATAGAACTGATTTACTCACCTAAGCCTTTAAACTTTCATCAAAATTGCCCGATAAGCGTACGAGGGATTAGGCAGAGTTTCCCCTGCCCGAAGAGATTTTAAGAACTTTAGAGTTTAAGGAGCCCGATGGGGGTTAACAAGCTCGACATTGAATTTGAAGACGAAGAGGAGATCGAAGCCCGCAAGGAGGCCGAGCGCAAGAAGGCCGAAGCAGTTGCAGACATCGATTTATCTTTTGGTGCTCATGAAGAATCCGAAGCCGAGGAGACTCCTGCGGCCAGTGAAGATCCGTCTTTAGATGCAATCAAAAAGGCAAGAAAAGCTGCACGGGAGAAAGCGAAGGGAGAGGGGCAATCAGCTCCTGCCCAACAAGCCGCGCCTCAACAGCAAGCAGCTCCAGTTCAGCAGGCAGTCCCTTCTCAGCAAGTTCAACAACCCGTTCAGCAAGTTGCTGCTCAACCACAAATGCAGACGATTCCTCAGCAGCAGGTCTTTATTGGTCCAGATTATAAGCTTGGGGATGAGTTAAAGAAGGTCGCGGCTTCCAATCAAATTTTGGCCATTGAAATTGAGGCAAGAGTTAAGGTTGAAGTCACTCAGCAGCTTACAGAAATTACCGCCAAACATCATGCTGACGCAAAGTTGTTAGAACACAAAATCAATAAACTTCTTACTCAAATGAATCAAAAAGCTCCGGCCCTTAAAAATGAGCTTATGATGATTAAGAAGCTTCTTAAAGAGCATGCAGCTCTCGGTGATGAGAGTGAGGATGAAAAGCCTCAACAGCCAGCTCAAAAGCGGGCTTCCGCTCAAGGCAAGCCTCAGCAACGTCCAGTGAAAAAGAAAGCCGCATAGGAATTTTAAGGGGTCTTAAAGGGCCCGATCCCAAGAAAGCGAGAGTGTAAAATCGAGGGGAGGGGTGCTCCTCAAGATCGGGACTTTTACTCGGCTCGCAAGAACGAAATTCTTCGCTCCTAACGATTCTCCCCACTATACAGGACTTATGGTAGGCCATGAGCCGGTTAGAAAAATCTATAGGGCCCTGTCAAAAAATTAGACTTTTTTGCAACCTGTAACCTGTAACCTGTAACCTGTAGCCTGTTACCCGCACTGTTTACTGTTCGAGAATCTGTCTTTCAGTATCAAGATCACGCTTTTCAGCACGTTCTTCAGTGAACTTCTCACCATAACGAGCCTTAAGTTTAGCGATATTTGTTTCCATAAGAGGTTCAAACTCGACACCTAATTCATCACAAGCAATCGCCAAGTACCAAAAGAGATCACCCATTTCTTCTTTCAGGTTTACCCTGTCAAGTTCCTTGCCGTAGAAGATGTGTTTCTTGAGAGAGTCTAGGAATTCTCCGGCTTCTGTTGCCATGCCAATTCCTGCATGAAGAAGCCTCTTGGTTCCATCTTGGCCGAGGCGCTCATCCATGGCCTTGAAGTCTGTACTTTCGGTGCGAATGGCATCTTTGATATAGTCTTTTGAGTTCATAAAAGTCTCCCGTGTGAAGTGTGATATCGATTGTGTGTAAAGTTAGATTAGCGTGGGCGAGTTATTGTCGTAAAGGCGGGAGGAGTTGAAAAATAGGTATAAAAAAAGCCCTTCTTTAAAAGGGCTTTCTACTATTGAAAAATATTTTTGATGGTATTAGTTGCCGTCGTTTCCACCAGGACCATCGTCATTGATTGGTGGTCTTTTGATGATAATGTCACCAAGGATCCATGAAAGTGGTCCACTCTTAAGCGTTGGCTTTTCGTCTTTTGACCCAGCAAATGCTTGAGTTGAGAAGCCACTTAGTAGAACTAAAATCAATAAAGCTTTTACCATTTTCATTTCGGTCTCCAGTTACCCGTAATTGGGTTTCTAGGTTACTCTTACACTTCCTTTGTAATCCTGTATTTCAATTGTGACAAGCAGGTGTAGATCCCTTGCTTAAAAGCCTTTGGGGATTTCAGTGACTTATCACGTCTAAGTAAGAAAAGGACTAATCTTACATTTTATGTGTGGTGCGCAATGGGGTCGACTTATCCCCATATTTTCACAAAATTGAGAACCTTAATTGGCCCTCTTCTCTAAGCTTTCCAGGTGCTGCACACGAATGAGCGCTGGTGGGTGAGAGTGGTAATAAGCTGAGAAAGTAGGGTCAGGGGTCAGGGTACTGGCATTATCCTTGTAAAGCTTAACCAACGCCGAGATCAACTCCTTTGGTTGGGCGTACTCTGCTGCGAAAGCATCCGCTTCAAACTCGTACTTGCTACTAATCAGGGCCGAAAGAGGAGTTACCCAAAAAGTATAAACGCCACTCACCATCGCAAAGAGCATCAGAGCGAGGTGGAGGTTAGGTTCTACTACTCCATGGCCTTGAAAGAAGGACTGAGAGTTAAGAAGAACAGATAGGATATAGAAAGCGGCAAAACTCATGATCACTGAACGAGTAAGCATTTTTACCACATGCTTTCTTTTGAAGTGACCAAGCTCATGGGCCAAGACGGCTTCAACTTCACCTGGCTCAAGTGTCTTAAGAAGAGTATCGAAGAAAACGATGCGTTTATTTTTCCCAAAGCCTGTGAAGTAAGCGTTACCGTGTGAACTCCTAATGGAAGCATCCATGACAAAGAGGCCATTGCTGGTAAAGCCTGTGCGCTTAAGAAGGTCTAATACCTTTTCTTTATGAGGGCCATCATCCATTGGGCTAAACTTGTTGAAGATAGGTGCAATAAAACGTGGGTAACCCCAAAGAAGAATAAACTGAAATCCAGTGAGAAGACCCCAGCCATAGATCCACCAATTCTCGCCTAAAGTGTTCATGACCCACAGAAGACCGGCAAAGAGGGGCAATCCAAGGATGGCGCCAACAACTAAACCTTTTAAGAGGTCTTTCACAAAGAGAACAGGAGTCATCTTGTTAAAGCCAAAACGCTCTTCAATAACAAAGGTGGAGTATAAACTTTGAGGTAGGGATAGGATCGTTGATATGAGACCGAAGACCGCCAGGTAAAGAACCCCTTCCCAAATGGGGCT
>JAUIBX010000149.1 GCA_030427595.1 Bacteriovoracia bacterium
CTATTATGCTTCCTAATGCTAATGATTTGCAGTTCTTCCTTGAAGTCGCTAAGACAGGCAATATGTCTCGTGCTGCTGAGCGCTTAGGCGTCACCCAGCCGGCCTTGAGCCAGGCCATGAAGCGACTTGAGACTAACTTTGAAAATCAACTTCTCTTACGCTCTAAGTCAGGTGTTGTTCTCACCAAGGCCGGTGAAAAGCTTAGTCAAAAAGCGCGCCTTCTTCTGGAAACTTGGCAAGATATCAAAGACGAAAGCCAGAGAGACGAGCAGCAGGTGCGGGGTGTCTATAGTTTGGGTGTACACTCATCAGTGGCCCTCTACACTTTACCCTTTGTGGCGCCGGAGCTTTTACGCGATTTTCCTCACCTCGAGTTAAAGCTTGAGCACGATCTTAGCCGCAAAATTACTGAGCAGGTGATCTCCTTTAAATTGGACTTTGCCCTTGTCGTAAATCCCGTGACACATCCTGATTTAGTTATTAAGGAACTCTTTGGAGATGAAGTGGCCTTTTATCAGGCCAAGAAAATCAAGGAAGAGAATAAGTCTGTTCTTATCAGCGAGCCTGACCTGCGCCAAACTCAGGAACTTCTCAATCAGCTACCGCAAAAGAAAATGACCTTTAAGAGAAGAGTGACTTCATCCAATCTTGAGGTGATCAAATCCCTTGTCTCTTCCGGAGCTGGTGTGGGGATCGTACCTGGTCGTGTGATGGGACCTGATCTCAAGAAAGTTGAAAAAATGGCAGGCATGCCGACTTTTAAGGATCGTATTTGTTTGGTCTACCGTCACGATGTGCAGAAGTCCTTGGCCGCAAGAAGCCTGAGTCAGTTCTTTCTCAAACATCTTAAAGGGCTTGGCTCCTAAGGAGTTTAAAGATGCAGGACCTGAGGCTAGAGCTTCAATTTTATGATCCTGAGGGGGAGTTAAAAGACTTCACCTTAACCTGGAAGTGCCTGGATCGCCCCTATGTTCTGATATGGCTAAGAACCTTAGTTCACGCACTTAAAAATAATCATGCGCCTTTTAGTCGTTTTTCTGGATTCCCTCACAAAAAGTCCTTTTCTGATTTGGCCCTTGAATTAAATGAGGCCATTGACCTCATTAATGAGGAGGGTTTGTACAAGATACCCGAAAAGGCTTCGGAAAAGTTTGATCAAGAATTTGCTAATAGAATTCATCACCATTTTGAAGTTCTTAGTGGTGACCTGAAGAACCCAAGTGATCTCTATCAGAAGTCGAGTCCCTCCGCACGTGAGGCCATTGGTCGCTTGAATTATTGTATTCACGATATGGAGGCCTTAAAAAGGGCCGAAGTAGTTCCCGAGTCTAATCGCTATTTGGCCTTTGAGCTATGGCAGCCGCGCCAGTTCTGGTTGCAAGAAGAAGAGCTGCGCCACTTCACCTTAGATCTCAACTTTGGGGATTTGTGCCTGCACTATGGGCTCATCGGAAAGAGTTGGTTTGAAGTTTATCTAGATGAGGACGAAGAGATTTTTGAGGAGGGCATTAGACCTCTTGATGTTCTTGGGCCAGAGTTTGATATCCACTTCCTGCCGCAAAAGCACGACCCTAAAATGGTTGAAAAATTTTATTCTTGGTTAAGTGAGCAAGGTCAGGATCCAAGTGACCCACGTCTGGCCTTGGGGTTCTTACCTCTTGCTCACTTGCTTGAAGAGAAAGAGAGTCCTCAGCAGGTCATCGAAGAGGTGGGAAAGAGGAGTCTTAAGAGTATTAGAATCTGGAACCAGGAGGACCCTAAATTAGGGGAGTGGTTAAGTGTGGACCTGACAAAAGCGCCAACTCTTAACCAGGGATTTTGGAAGCTTCATCAATTAAGAAGTCTTGAAGGGGGAGCTCCCTTCACCTTAGAGCTGGAAAAATTTCCCATTCAGACCTTTAGAGTGCAGGCCAAAAGCTCTGGGGCAAGGATGGACTCCTTTGTGGGGGATGGCCCTCAAGGGGATCATACGATCGGTCTCTACTTGGCCAAAGAGAGTGAACCTATAACGGTTGCTGGAGAGCTTCTGGGTGGCGCTGAAGTTCAAATTCTTCCCGGGCAAAGTTGCCACTTTCTAGGAAATGGACAAGGCCACTACAAGCTTTTGAAATTATAGAAATGGGGCTTTTTGCCTAGCGTTTTTATTTTCATTTTCCCTGTTTTTTTCGCTAGCTTTTCCCACAAAACAGGACGAAAATTAGCTATTGGTCTAACCCTATAGATGTTTGAGGTGAAACATGAAAAAGGCCCTAATAGTTATCGCATCTTTGTTCTACTTTTTTGGATTATCAGTTCAAGCTGATGATGGCATGCATGCAGATGCTAATAACGACTCCCAAGAAGTTATTTACGATGAAGGCTCTGCTGAGTTGCCTGAAAGTGAAGCTGCTCTCGCTCCCGCTGTGGAAGAAGAGTCTTCTGTGGAGGATACAAGTTTCGACGAGTAATTTAATAAAGGGCCCTTGGCCCGCAATAGTAACTTTATAAAGTATTGAGGAAAAAAAATGAAAAAATTATCTCCCTTATTTCTAGCAATGATCTTAAGTTTTCAAGTCGTCGCTCATTGTGGTTCATGCGGTGTTGGTGGAAGTGCTGATGACCACGCTGAAAGCGAGGACACCACTCATCATGAAAAAGATGCTCGCTACGAGGAAGCTCGTGAGCGTGAGCAAGAGCTTATGAATGAGTCAGACGATCGTAGCGAAGATGGTATGGGAGATAATAGCGAAGACGAATAGATTTCTAGTCTAATTCTATTGCATTTCTAATGCTTCTAAGAGGGCTTCTTCATTGGTGATTTTTATGAGGCGGCCCTCTTTTTTTATGTGTCCTTGATCTTCAAGTTCACTTAAAACTCTTGATACTGTCTCAGTTTTTACCCCACAAAATTCCCCAATTTCTCTTCTGGTCCAAGGGAATTCTTCGTTCTTGTGCTTTAAGAAAATGAGCGCTTCTGCCACGCGGGCAAAAGCACGTTTGCCGACCATATCATTGAGACGAGTTTCTGCGACTTTCAAATCCACGGCCATGAGGCGTGCGATGGCCAAGAGCACATCAGGATTTTTTTGAAAGAGCTTAAGAGCGATTTCCTTGGGAAAGAAAATCACCTCTGAATTCTTTAGGGCCTGGGCCGTGGCATGATAATTTTCTTCAGCTAAGAATGAGCGGTGACCAAGGTAACTGCAGTTGGGAAAAACACGCACCAAACTCTCTGCTCCATTCTCACTAAGAAGGGTCAGACCAAAGAGGCCTTTGCAAACATAGTAGAGACCACGGGGACTTTCTCCTTCTCGGTACAGGACATCACCTTTTTTGACTTCACGCCTAAGAACAGATTTCTTTTCGTCCTCTGTCAGGAAGTCACAGGGGAAGGGGAGTTCCATTGATGTATTTGTTGAGGTTGTATCAGGTGTGCTCATGGCCAACTCTTTGAAATTTCGTGGATAATTGGGATAACTTTGATATAAATCATAGGCATTTTTCAAGGTTTTGCCCACAATGAATTTGTGGTGAGGAAACCAAGATCAAAGGCTGCTTCATCAAGCAAGAAGACATGCAAGAAAACATGATTGAAGAGGAAAATATGACTGAAATTGGAAAATTAAGAGTACAAGAATTCTTTGATGAACCCACCTTCACTTTGACCTATGCAGTTTGGGACAGTGAGACATTGGACGCTGTCATCATTGATTCGGTTCTCGATTATGATCATGCTTCAGGTGGTTATAACACCCAAAGCGCAGATCACCTCCTTGCCTTTATCAATGACAAAAATCTTAAGGTTCATTACCTGCTTGAGACCCATGCTCATGCGGATCATTTGACTGCCTCAGTTTATCTTAAGGAAAAAATCCCCGGGGCTAAGGTGGCCATTGGTAAAAATATTACCTTGGTTCAAGAGGTATTTAACGGGGTCTTTAATTTAAGTGTCGCTACTGATGGCTCTCAATTTGATCAGCTCTTTGAAGAAAATGAAGAGGTGAGCGCAGGGAGCTTAAATTTTAAAGTTCTCTTTACACCCGGTCATACGCCGGCCTGCACTAGCCTTCTTTTTGAAGGCATGGTCTTTACGGGTGATGCTCTCTTTATGCCAGACTACGGCACTGGTCGCTGTGATTTTCCTAAGGGGAGTGCAGAGGACCTTTACGATTCTATTTCAAATAAACTCTATACCCTTCCTGATGACACCCTTGTTTTTACCGGGCATGACTATCAACCTGGTGGGCGTGAGCTGCGCTTTAAAAGTACGATTGGCGAATCTAAGGCAGAAAATATCCGCCTCAAGGGGGATACCTCTCGCGAAGATTTTGTGAAGTTTAGAAGTGAAAGGGATGCCACTCTGAGTGCACCCAAGCTCCTTCTTCCTAGTATTCAGGTCAATATTGATGCCGGACGTTTACCTGAGCCTGAAGACAATGGTGTGAGCTATCTAAAAATTCCATTAAGTAAAAAGTAGGCGACTGCATCATCAACGTCCAGTGGACGTTGAAATGACTGCAGCGCAGCCCTCCTAGGTAGGCGACACTGGAGGCGAAGCCGACGCCCTGTCGCCGAACGTTCTCAAATAACAAGAGCTAATAAAAGGATCTTTATGAAAATTTTTACTTTGTCAGTTTTAATTTTACTTGTTTCTTCATCCTACGCGCTAACAGAGAAAGATGCTCAAGAACTTCTCAAACCCCTTAAGATGGATCTTATGGGCACTCTTAAGAAGAAGCTTTCCGCCCATGGTTCTGTCGCGGCCCTTGAGTCATGTCACCTTCAAGCAGGACCTATTACTGAGAAGTACGCCAAAAAAATTGTGGGTATGGGACGAACGTCTCATAAGTTGAGAAACCCAGAAAATGCTCCACAGGATTGGGTAAAGCCTTATTTAAAAGAATTCGTTTCAGGTAAGAGGAAGGAGCCTGTTCTTGTGAAGTTGCCCAATGGCAATCAAGGCTACCTCGAGCCCATCAAAGTCAAAGGAATGTGCCTCATTTGTCATGGCTCTAAGTTGAGTAAAGATCTAGATCAAAAGCTGACAAAATTGTATCCCAAGGATCAGGCACGAGGCTTTAAGGCCGGCGACTTTAGAGGTCTCTTTTGGCTTGAGGTCAAAGACTAGAAGTACTGAATCTCTTTGAAGTTTCTTGGAGGTGTATTCTTTATGCCACCAATACCAAAAGGTAGATTGATGTTGATACCTAGGGCGTAGGTGGGACCTTTTCCCTGACCAATTATAAGTCCCAGTTGCCAATCTTGGGGCAACCAATCCGCACGGTTCCATAGGTTGTCATAGAGGTTGACGCGCCAGCGGTAATCCTCTGAGCCATTAAGAAAGAGGCTGGCATCGAGCTCACCATTAGTTTCATGAAAGAGGCCTGTGACAAAGCGGCCTTTTTGTTTAAGAGGGTTTGTAAGACTGATTCCCATCGCCAGTGAAAACGTTTGGTTTTCCTTATAGTCATAGCTCGAGCCCACAAGAGTTTGCATACCAAGAAAGTAGAGGGGTCTGACCTTTCCTTCCATCATATGAAACGCCTTGGGGCGAAAAATATAGTTAAGGCCTGTATTAAAAAAGTCCTCACTATCCACGTCATACATAGGATTAAAGTGCCAGGCCTTCATACCAAGGTCATTAACCAGGTAATTCATAGCGGGCCTGTTTTGGGCCAAGACAAAGGCCGCAACGTCAAAAAAGTAGAGGTCAGCAATATGGTCATGAGAGCTAATCTCGCCACTTGTGGTTTCAAGAGCTTCGTTTCCAAAGTGACCTAAGTAGGTCAAGGTGAAGGCCCAAAAGGAGGCGAAGGGAATATTGTAGTGATTAAAATACTCCGTCAGCCATAGGGTATCGTAAGCCCCTCCCAGCATATGCAGACCAATATTGGGAAGAACACGGGAAGAGAAGAACTCGTCTTCAATAAGCTTTCGATAACCGCCATCTTTTCTAATGGAATAGTCCGGGTCTTTGACCCTTCTCCACACCTCAGTCATTTTGTCGTCATATTTATCTTGGGAGAACCAGTAGGGGTTTTGAACCACATCAAAAGTCGCGTTGAGCACATAGGTGGCCGGTAACCAAGCGGAATCTCTTTTTGCATCAAAAATGAGGTTCTCTTGAGCATGGGAGCTTGTCATAAAAATGGTGAGGAGTAGAGTATTTAAGAATTTCATTTTTTGTGGTCTTTTTTACTTTAGTCTTACATCTTTTATCTTATTTTCCACTACATTGGAAATGTTCTTCACCAACTAATAATGGGGACCAGGTGTGGAGTCTAGCCCCCATAAGAGGAGGAGAATGGAATCTAAACTTCCTTAGTTGATTTTATTTTTAACCTTTTGAAGGAGCTTATCTCCTAAGGAAAAACTCACTGTGAAATTAAGGGTCGTTTCAGTCAAATCATCAGAGGGGTCTCCATTAAACTTGGCAAGAGCTCCATTATTTAAAAAGTCACCTTGCATATTTCTGTAGATATTGTGAGTCGCAAAGAATTTATACTTGATGGCCTCAAGGTACTCACTCTGAGAGGGACTGTTGAACTCTACGCCAAGTTTGGCTCCATAGCCCCATAATTCATGGTCACTGTCTTCACGATAATTTGTGGCAGGATCCACAAAATCTCCTGAATTACTAAGGTCTGTACTCAGGTAGTGGGCGCCCAAGAAAGGTGCCCAAGAGCCTCCATTGGCCTTTTTAATGTGGTACTTAATAGTCGGACCGATATGAAATTGCATCCAATTGTAATCATCAGTAAAGGTTTGATCATTGTAGTTGTAAGTAAAGTCTTTTTGTCGGGATGCTTGAAAGAGAGTATCTAAAGAGAAGTCCCATTTCTCAAACTTCTTACCAAGTGATAACTCTGCTGCCAGATGAGGAGCTTCTTTGTAATTCTGGTTCCCACCAAGTGATCGAGCACCTAAACCCATGCCTAAGTCCAAGTAAAAGGCATTGCTTGAATGTGAAAAAGTGAATAGGGTCATAAGTAGGAAAAGTAATGTGTTCTTTTTAGTCATAAAACCTCCAGCGTTTTCTTTATTCTGACGTAAGTTTGGAGTTTGTGGATGTGTCGAAATGTCACATTTTGAGGAGGGTGAATGAATTTATTAATTATTGAAGATGAAGTTCTTCTCAATGAAAAGTACACTGAATATTTGAGTCAGGAATTTAACGTTACGAGTACATTTACTTATGCAGAGGCCTTTGAGTCACTTAAAGAAAACTTCTTTGATGTTATTCTCTTTGATTACAACTTAGCCGATGGAAAGGGGCTTGATCTGGCTAAAGAGATAAATACCGAATCTGAGAAAAGTGCACTAAAGCCCGTTTTGGTTTTGGTAACGGCTTACTCAAAAGAGAAATTGGCGATAGAGAGTCTAAACTTGGGGGTATTTCGGTATTTAGAAAAACCAATGACAAGAGAAGACCTTGTTTTTCAAATGTTAGCGGCAAAAGATGAGGCAAAAAGACGACAAGGCCATGCGACCTTGGCAAAACAATTCTTACTGACTGAAAAGGCCAAGAGTGTTCTTAAACATGACTATTTTATCTCAGAACGTGAAATAGAGGTTATCGAGGCCTTACTCATTTATGGCAAGAATAAGAATGTCGCCGAAAAACTCTTTATTAGTCAGGGAACAGTCCGCAATCATTTGAGTAATATTTTTCAGAAGCTTAATATTGCAAATAGACAAGAGCTCAAAGAACTAGTGCAAAAACTCAATAGCTAGCCTTCATTTTGCAAAAAGAAGAGATGAAAACAATTTTGTTGGCCGTGGTATTCGTAAGTGACCTTACCCTGATTTTCTTTCATGAAGTCTTCGACAATACTTAAGCCTAACCCTCTTAAAGGCCCTTCTTTAGAGGAATAAAAATTATTAAAGACTTCTTCGGCATTTTCAATTTTTTGGCCATAATTTGTTACAGAGATCGTTAGGATATCCCCATCCACTTTGGCGCTAAGAGTGATCATCTTTTTTGGCGAATCATGATCCTCATAATACTCCAAGGCATTGACGATAAGATTACTCAAGACCCCCATCAACTCAAGCTTTGGAACAATAAGAGGGTATTTTTCAACTTCCTTCTCTATGATCACCTGTGACTCGACCTTTTGAGCTTCAAGACGAACATCAAAGAGAGAAAGCGTGTCTTGAAGAACGCGATGAATATCAATGAGCTCTTTGACTGATTTTTTTCGGTCAGAGGAAAGTTTTTGGGCCGCAAGAGTAAGCTTTTCAACTGCCATTAAGCTCTTTTCAACATCAGGTGTGATCTTGCTTTGGAGTGTTTGATCTTGTTGGGATAGGTCACCATTTAAATAGCTTTTAATGTCATTTAAGCACAACTTAAGAATGGAGATAGGATTTTTTAGGTCATGGGCAACTTTAGCTGCCGCCTCTCCCATTTCACTTAAATGGCGCATCTCCTGAACGGCTTGGGCCAGCTTTGCTCTTTCTCTTTCTTTTTGAGAAATCTTGGCGAGGTAATCTCTAAGTTGGGATGACATCTTGTTAAAGGATATCATGAGGCTTCCAATTTCATTCTTTGGTACGTTTTCAAAACCTGTTGTGAAGTTACCTGCGGCCATTTCATTTGTTTTCTCTTCCAGTCGTTTCAGATGGGGAAAAATCTTCAAAAAGATAAAAAGAGAGAAGGTAATGATTAAGCCTACAACCAAGAGGGCACTATTCATGATGAGGCCAAATCTTTTTTCTTGGGCGATATTTTTTTCTTGAGTCTTTAATAGGTAACCCCTTTGCCATAGAGAAATTAGCTTCTTCTCATCTTTTTCTCTAATTTTTCTTATGGTCGAGATGAGGTCATTTTTGAGCTGATGTTCTTTATTAATGAGACCAGCTTTCAGCTCCCAGTTGTCAAAAATTTTTCTTATATCCTTTTTAAGATAGAGTGCCTGAATTCTTGCTGGAGTTTCAAACTTGGAATTATGAACCTTATCTAGGCGTTCGATGGTTTGTTGATAGAGGCGAGAGAGGG
>JAUIBX010000150.1 GCA_030427595.1 Bacteriovoracia bacterium
CTTTCTAAGTAACCTCAGTAAATATCCACCGGCGCTTGGCATGATTGGCACAGTCTTCAGTATGATTGGTGTCTTTGCCGGCATGAGCGCACAGGATGACTTTTCTAAAATAGGCGTTCATATCGCCACGGCCATGCTTTCAACCCTCTACGGCCTAATCTTATCAAATTATTTCATCTCTCCCTTGGCCGAGAGAATAACCCATCAGACTCAGCAATGGCAAATGGGCCAACTCGCGATATTAAAAACATTTTCTAATATCGCCTCTAAGAAGAGTCGCACGTTCACGGAGGAGAATCTTGAGATCTATAAGAAATCAGCTTAAGACTCCTCTAAAAAATTATGGGGGCGACGACAAGGAGTGGGTGATCAGCTTTGTTGATATGCTCTCCCTTTTGCTGATTTTTCTCATTCTCTCCTTTAAAACTCAGCACCAAGAATTTGTGGAATCAACGCAAAAGGAAAAGCTCTCTGAAGCACCTCCTGTAGATTTTCAAAGAGAACCTGCTTCGGTCGAGAAAGAGTTACCTTCGCCATCGATATTGGCCCTTAAAGAAAAGTTTTCTACAATTATTGAAGGTGAAACTATTCTTAAAGATGACACAATTATTATTAATTACCCTCAAAGTAACTTTTTTGACTCTAGCTCTCATCGACTCAACGAAGAGGGCAAGGCCCTAGTGAAAGAAGTTATTCAAAAACTCTCAGTCCATAAAAACGACGTTTACGTCTCAGTTCAAGGCCACACTGATCCCAAAAACTTTAAAATTACAATGACAAGAAACCTCTCCGACAATTGGGAGCTATCAGTTTTAAGGGCCACCACCGTCCTTAAGGAACTCATAAGAGAAGGTTTTAACCCAGGCTATTTAATGGCCGAAGGATATAGTTTTAAAAATACTAAACTTAACCCTCAAAGCGATGACCGCTATATGCGGAAGGTGACCTTCAAAATAAGGCAAAGAAAAAGATGAAAAGTGTATTATTGTCTACATTTCTCTTTTTTCTCGCATTAAACACCAATGCCAGCATTGAATTTCAACTCGAAAGTGAGTTAGCCAGTAAGATGAGCACAGAACTCAGTAAACTTTTAGGAAATGGTGAGAGTTATGTGGTGAGAGTTGATTTAAAGAGAAAAGAGCTCTCTGAAAATGCCTATCAATATGTACAACTTCCCCTGGGCGCTGGTCAGGTCAAAATTCCTCGTGAGGGAGCCCCCACTCAAGCCATTATAGATTTTCCAATCCAATCCGCTCATATTCAAGTTTTTGTTAATCAGGAGCTTACACAAGAGAGCACTCAATGGATTAAAAATTATTTACAAAAACATCCCTCAGTGTCTGAGGCGCAGACTCGTGTTGACGTACTCTTTAATATCCCGAAAGCAGTCGTAAAAGATGAAGTTAAAGTTGAGCCTTTAGAAGAGCCTAACAGAGCCCCTTCATCATTACAAAATTCTGAGGAGAAAGAGCTCTCCACCATTAAGAGCGCCTTAAAGAAAATGGGTCTTAATACCGTCACAGACAACGAAGTGGTGGCCCTTTTTAATTTATTTTCGAGTATACTTATTGTGGCCGGTTTGATTTTAATGAGCTTTCTTGCTTTTACTATCGCGACGTTCATCCGCAGCAAGAAAAAAACAGGGCCAAATCCACCGCCAATACCTCTTTCCTCCTCTTTAGCTTCGAGCTCTACAGAATCCGCCCTGCCCCCACCTGTTCCTCTCGATAGTATTCACCAAACATGGAATGATCGGGATATGTGGTCTAAATTTACTAAGGAGTCATTAATCTTAGGACTGAATGACTTAGCCTCTGATGACACTCACAGTGAAAATATTCCTAAGCTTCTTAGCCAATTCGTGCCCAGTGAACTTTATAAACAGATAGAAAGTGAATTTGAAGGCTTTTACTTTTCTGGCAAGGGTACTAAGGATCTTTCAGAAACAGTGATCAAGCTAATGAATAATCTATCTGAATACAATCGTCTTGCAAATGATGACATTTCTTTAAAATGCTTAAGGCTCAGCAATCAGACCCTCAAAAATACGATTATAGAACTTCAAGCTGTTGAGATGATTGCCCTTTTTAGTCGCATGAGCCCTGTAAAAAAGGATTCTGTGACGCACGTCTTACCGACAGAAGCCAAATTAAAAATTATGAAACTAGACTCTTCTCAGATTACAGATGATGTCTATTCAAAAGCACTTGAAAAGGTTAAGCGTATTATCAATTCACTTGATCATGATTTTGATAAATCTAATGAACAACTCGAGCAGATCACTCATGAGATAGCTAGGGCAAGTACCTTCCCTGAGGATGAACTCTTTTATCACTCCAGTGACAATTATTATCAGAGCCCCCTCCACTTTCTAGATCATGTACAACTGAAGGGTATTTCGCTAAAAACCTTAGCACTCTGTTATCATGGTTACAGTGAAGAAGTTATTGAAGAACTGATGGAAAACTTTGATGAAGATTCTAGGAACTGGCTTTCTTCCTTTATTGAGCAATATAACGCTGAATTACTTGGTTGGGATCACCCTTCTGTCAAAAGAGCGAGAGAGGAAGTCCTCTCTCTTAAAGAATCTCCAGTGGAACTAAAATTAGCTTCTTAATATTGTGAATCATCAGGTTAGGAGCTATTATTTCTATGTGAAAAGCTTATTCATCATACTTTTGCTACTTAGTTCTTCCTATGGACAAGAAGTAGAAGAGCTCCGAGTCGAGCCGGCAAAGAAGCGCCTTCTTAATGAAGATGATTCTACCTCTCATTACTTTCTACAGATTGCAACTAGCTTACACCGCAAAAGTATCAACGACCTGGATATTGCAACAGGTGGTCATCTTAGATTTTCTGGTGGTTACCACTATAACGATAAGTGGTCAGTGGCTGGAGAATTTGAAGTATTTTTAGATGACAATTATCAGTCTACAATTCTAAGCGGGACCCAATTTGGAGTAGGCTATTGTTTTAATCTTTGTAGCCCCACTATCAAAGAAGAGCAAAAAGGTATAACAATTAAAGAAATCAGCAAATGGTCAGACAGCCTCTATTTTCTTTACAACTTTCAAAGTCTACGACTAGCTAACAGTACAATCTCCTTTTCTGGCCCTGCCATACGATATGAAAAGAGTTATTTTTTGAATTCAAACTACAGCTGGAACTTTTTTGGCGAATATAAAAATCTTATAAACGATGGGTCCACTCTAAATTCTATGCTTTTAGGTGCAGGCCTTCGCCTTCACTTCGATTAAAAACAAAAAGCATCTCCATTAGACAACTAATGTTCTCACTTTTTTGTTTTCTTTCCCCTCGACACTACTTAACTAGCTGTTAATACATGGCTTTGTATTTAATATGAGATATTAAGTTTCCGATAAACCAATGGATTACTGAAAAAATAAGGGATTAAATGCTCTCTCATAAAGGCACAAAGATTTCTATTATTTTTTATATCCTAATTTTAATAGGACACTCCATTCTATTTTCCTCCTGTAATAAATCACAGATTAATGTGGACATGATTGCGAAAAAGAGTGGAGGCCAAACCAAGAAGTCGGTTGAAGTTACTAGTGTTGATGTCATTTCAGATCAACTTATTCTCAAAGGCAATAACCTTGAAAACGCAACCTCAATTCGAATAACTGGCCCCTCAGGTTTTGACGAAACGTTCTCCATTGAATCACAAAACTCGTCTCAACTCGTAGCAAACTCGCAGTCAAATCTTGCGGTCATTGTTAATGGCCTATTTTCCCTCATTGTCAGTGATGCCAACGGATTGGCGACTTATTCTATTTCATTTGAACTTGAAGATGGTCAAGTAACCGCCACCAAAATCTCTGATATGGGCGCTACAACTGGGGATGTTCTTACTTATAACGGATCTTCGTGGGGGCCAGCTCCTTTATCAGGTTTAAGTTATGAGGGAACTTACGATGCTAGCAATGCTACCGATCAAACAACCTCTACTGTACTAGCAGGGCATTATTACATTGTTTTAACGGCAGGGAACGTCGATCCCGATGGAGTTATTCGCTCAAATAACTATTTGGTTGGGGACTAAGCCGTTTACAATAATAATACTTCAACTTGGAATAGAGTTGTGGCCTCTTGTGGTGTCACTTCAATAAACGGCGACACAGGTGTAGTCACTCTCGGTTGGGCGGATATTCCCAAAACAGGCTCCCTTATTTCAGATATTGCTAACGTCGATGATTCAGCAAAGAGCGTTGGTGATATATTGGAATGGGATGGTACTAATTGGATAGCGGCACCTCCAGCGAGTTTTACTGATACCAACGCTTCTACTCTATGTGGTGCTGGTCAAGTTCTTCTCGGTGATGGAAGCTGTGCAGATTTTAATTTTACTGACACGAGTGCGGCAACTTTGTGTGCGGCCAACCAATACCTTGATGGCGATGGCACTTGTAAGGCAGTTCCAGTTGATACCAACACCAATGCAGCAACTCTTTGTACCGCAAACCAATACCTCGATGGAGATGGCACCTCTAAGGCAGTTCCGACCCCAACAACTTCACTTTCTGTGGCCAACATAACAAACGCTACAGGTGATTACTTTACATACCAACCTGACGATACACCATGTGCCGATGGCGGGGTCCTAAAATGGTCCACGGCCAATACGCGTTAGGAATGTGGTACTGATTTAGGAGGTGGCTCCTCAAATGCTGCTGATCTGTGTGCTGATGGTGAATACCTCAATGGAGACGGAAACTGTTATGCTGTAGGTTCTCTTTCTCAGTGGGTAACCTCTGGCAGTGATATTTATTACAGCACTGGAAACGTCAAAATAGGCACAGGTGCTCCTTCCGTATCCTTAGATGCATCGACTGTCAGGCTAGACCCAAAAATTGTAACTAGAATTAACGACCTTAGAAGAAAAACTACAAAAGAGAGAAGAAAGAAGCTAGGCTCTGCAAATGTGAGCACAGAGAGACTTACGAATAATTCATTTTATCGCGCCATAATGAAAGCGGTAATAAATGAGGTCGAAAGCCTTGATTTATCTAGCTGCTTGTCGGAGGAAGACCTTTACGAGGAAGTTAGGAACTCTATTGTGACAAAGCATTAACTTGTTGTTTTCAGGGCAATAGAACTATTTCGAGGTTAAGCTCTGATAGACAAAACCTGCAAGAAACATTGAAATGAAGAATATATAAAAACCAGAAAGACCCAGAGACCTCTTTTTGAAAAGGTTAAGCAGGGTGTACTCTTCTGACTCATACTTTGCCTGGGTTTTTCTATAAAACGCAGAATAAATTTTTCCTGATATATGAACGGTGAGCCCTGCGTAGCCAAAAAAACATCCCATTATAACCGTAAATGAAAGAAGTTCTAAGGGAAGCTTGATGAAAATATTTATTTTCTCAAGAAAGCTGAACCAATTGTGAAATAGATTAAGCTCAGCAAGGTAGCCACGAACCATGAAACCAAACATGATAAATAGAGTGGAAAAAGACAATCCCAAGAAAACTCCAACCAATTTCCTTAAAAGAAATTTTCCCTCGGTCAAATCCCCTTTCTTGTTCTCATTAATGATTTCCCTAAGCTTATCAAAACGCTCTGCTAGATTATCCGCACTAAGGTCCTGCTGAATTATTTCAGCTTCTTTTAAATCCATGAGTAGAGTTTCAAGCATTTCCTTTTCATTAAGCTCGTACTGTGACCATTCCTTAGAGTCAGAGATTTCATTTATTGAGTGTTCAAGCATGTATTTAAATTCGGATATAGACTTCATTCTTTTTCCTTATATAAAAGAAGATTGCCTATATCAATTAGTATTTTACCAATGTTGTGCTTCATCAATTTGAATTGCTTGTCCCATTCTTCATCTTCTTTAAGTTCTAGTGAAATTCCTCTTTGGGTTTTGCTTTGATTAAATAAGAATTTGTACTCTGTAAGGCTAGCATACAACTTAGAGTCAGTTATAATCTTCTCTTTGGCTATAAGCTCTTTTGAAATCACATTTGTTTTTACTAAGACCTTTCTTATGCTTTCTTCGATCTCCTCTCTTTGCCTTCTTATTGAAAGAATCTCTTGAGATGTTTTGTCCTTCGTTTTTTTATCTAATTCATAAATTGCTATCAATGGGGCAACCTCTCTAACAATTCCCTTTGTAATAGAAACACCCTTCTCTTGAAATAACCTTTCGCCTGCCATGCTGGCTCCTTAAAGCAATGTAACTTTTATATGTTTTCCTTATCGGCATTGATTTCCATTTCTTAAAATCGTAAAACGGAAAACGAAGAATGAGAAGTGAAAACCAGAAACACAGCATAACCCCACGTCTTTTCGGCAATTTAGCTGTGATTCAAGTCAAACGGTGCCTAGTTTTGGCATCGAGACTCAACTGGAGGCGAATATGAAAATTAAGCAAACCGTATCAAGCCAAAGAAAAAGGGTTAACACAATTTACGAACCTCATAAAAAGGGAAAGGAGAGATGGGCCATAAAGAAGCCTCAAAAAGACCAGCTTCTTTTCCCGGGGAGAAGAGTTGGAACCAACCCTTTCCCAAAAACTGTGGGGATTTCTAAACAGAAATTCTTAGAACAGCTCGACAAATCTTTTAATAGCGAGGTCAGGTTATGAAACCAAACGAGTCAGTAGAAGCACTAGCAGGACATGCGCTTACTATGAAGATTATGCAATCCCCTCTATCTATTAGGCAAAATGCAAATACGTACTCTGATACCGTTTTTGCAAGGCTGCGAGGTGATCTTGAAGAGATTGAAAAGATAAGACGAAACTTAAGTAAACTAGATAATGCAAAGGATGTTACTAGGGCGATAAGGGATAAATACTTCGAGTTGCAGGATGACGGCAGTGGAACAATATACCTGAGAAAGCCTAGTTTCTTGTACTCTAAAGATGCATATGAAATATCACCTATTGTTAGCTGTAAAGATGCTTTCAAGGTTGGTTACATATTGGGTAATTGCATCGGAGATAGAAGAAACTTCTTTTCTTATTGCAAGGACGGCTTCCTTTTCAAAGTTATAAAAAATAATGCAATTCATGCAATAGGCTCAGTTTATCACGCGGACCCCAACAGTCTGGTAGTTAGAGAAATTCTTGGCAAGAAAAATAGGCCAGTAAAAGACGAGAGCACTATAGCTGAAATTACTGCTAATGGTTTAAGGAAAGATTATCCGAACATGATTGTGACGATTGATGAAAAACCTCATCCTAGGTATCGCACCCCAAGGATGCCAGATGAGCACGTTTATCCGATAAACAACAATTACGAATATTAAGGGCCGCAACATCGGCAAAGGAAAAAGAAATGGGAAAGTTAACAAAAGTCGAAAGAGAGAAGAGAAAACCAAGGGTTGTAAAAGAGGTTAAGGTCAAAATTTATGATCCAAAAGACAACCGCAGGGTAGCTGTAGAGCACATCAAGAAGATTGAGCACAACTTAAAGGGTACTAAGACAAGTACACGGGTTAAGGAAAGGAATAAACAAGGCAAGAAGAATCTAGAGAGATGGATTAGAGACCACTGCAATGACCGAAACCTTTTAGAATAGATATAGTGACAAAGGTATCTCAGGCGTCTGGTGCTCTTGACGGGTAACTCTGTATTCAATTGTAAAAGATCTCATGATGGCCACAAGACCATTTTAAAACCTTCAATTTTCAAAAGATAGAGGGGCTTGAGACCTGACTTCTTACCCGTCTCTTGCCCAGACAAGAGGAGTTTGAAGCTCTTTACCCTCATGATGGCGAATCGATTGATCCCTAAGAAAGCGTCTGGGATTGAGTTTCAATATTTTACAGGTCTCAATTATCGTGTAGAAGAACATCGCCACATCTGCGCCATTAATCGTCCTAAACCCAAGATAATTATCTCGTCCCTTTACTGGATTTCTTAAAACCCTCTCTGCCATGTTGTTGGTCATTGGGATGTAAGGGTCATCTAAAAACTCTGACAAGCCCTCCCAGAGGTTTAATGTATAAGCCACCGCTTTTCCAAGTCCTGAACGAGGAAGGGAGTCCCTTTCAAGCTTCAAAAGTAGTTCAAATAGTTCTTCGTGAATCTTCCTACTTTTCTTGGTTCTTAGAGATCTTAGTCTTTTAAAAGACCCTTTCGACTTTCTTTCAATCTTAAACATCTCATCGATTAAAAGAAGAGCTTTCTCTGCTTTTGGATAGTTTTGAAGGCACTCAAAAAACTTTCGCCTTACATGACTCCAACAATGGCATACCTTGATTTCTTTAGTTTTCTTAAAGCGATTGTAGCCACTAAAGCCATCGTTAATAATACAACCCTTAAAGGAGCCTAGCATTTCAAGGGCAACCTCTCCCGATCTGGTGGTCTCATATTGAAAATAAGCCCCATAGCAGTTGCCCATCGCCCAGATATGGCCATTGGTATTGGTTGAGAGAATCTTTCCTCTGGTCTCATCAATATGAACGTAGCCGTACCTTAAAATCTCTTCTTTAATCATCTCCATGATAGGAGCGAGATTTAAATAAAGTGCTTCAGTTTGAGAAAAGAGGGTCTTGGTATCAATCTTTAACCCCTGCTCTTGAAGCTTTCTCATGATTCTCTCTAAAGGGGTATGATAGTCAAACTTTTCAACTGCAATATTTATAGCTGAATCAAGGGAGTATTTTGCTTTGGGACGAAGCTTTGCTGGTCCCTTCGCCGTGACGATAGACTCGCAAGTTTTACAGCGATACTTTTTTCTCTTGTGTTTTAAAACTCGCGCAAGCTGTGCCCGAAGATCAATTTCTTCTGATTCTTCATAAAGACCTGTGATCTCTTCAAAGTCGGGACTATCACAACCTGGACAGCACGTCTCCTCGTGGACAACTTCTACGATGGGAAGCTCTCTTTGTTTATCTGGAGCAATCTCTCCCTCAAGGGGTGACTTGTTATGAGGAAGAAGCTCTCTTTGAGTCTCACGTCTTGGACGGTGCTTGTTTAAAG
>JAUIBX010000151.1 GCA_030427595.1 Bacteriovoracia bacterium
ATACTCAGTAAGACGTGCCATCTCAATTGTAGAGCTATAGTGTGTAGCCCCTTCTTTCTCAATGACTTCTTCACCTGTTAAGAGAGTCGTCGTGACGCCCTTATTATTCATCGTATCGTAAAGCTCAGCTGCTAAAAGACGTAAAGGAGCTAGGTAACAACCCTTTTCGGCTTTAGTTAAGGCCTCGATAGCATGATAGGTCTTGCCTGAGTTAGTGGGCCCCATATGGTAGATGATTTTTCTTTTGATTGTTCTCGCTTGAGAATGAATCCAAAACTCCCCAATATACTCTTGGAGAATTTTACCAGAAATGTCCTTTCGCTTGAGGATCATGACTGACTTAATAAGCTTTTTAAATTCCCTTGTGATGTAGCGTTCGTTACGCCATATATGTGTTCCCAATTGATTGAAGAACTTTTTAAATTCATCCTCTCCGACAAGTTCATCGTTGATATCATCTTCACTTAGGATGGACTTAAGAAAAGGCATTAAAGCCTTCTCTCGCTTTAATGCTAAAGGTGATGGATAAGTAAAGTTTTCTTTAAGAAAGGGTTTAATTTGAGAATCAAGCCTATTGAGAGTCGATCTTTTAAGGCGATAGCGAATCTTATGAAGCATTTTATCAATGCTCTTTTGCATCTCTGTATAAAGATGACTTGCTTCATCTAGCTCCCCAGCTTCTAAAACCTCGTCTATTTTTTCAGCTGTTGCAGAAATCAAATCCTTGCAGTGACTAAGGACAAACTCTCTCAGTCGGTTTTTATAATCTGCAGTACAGGCTACACACTGACACTCCATCGTGGAGGATTTTATATCTAAGGAGAAGTTCTCCTTAATAAGTTTTTGATTAGTTTCGTGCTTACTCTTTTTCTCATTGATCCAATTTTCTAAAGTCTTGCGATGAAGGTCTAAAACATTGCTGCTAATACCCCCATCCTGGCCAAAGAAAAACATTTCCTTTTCTGGAAAAAGGCAATCATCGAGAAAGATAAGATCAAGAACATTATCTCGTTGAAAGAATTCGCCAAGAGGAACGAAATCCTTATTAAATAAGCTTATGAGACTGGGATATTGAGAGAAGAACTCATGAAGCAGCCCCTGAACGGATTCGACAAAATCTAATACCGTCTTGGCATCTTTCGCCTCTCTCACATAATCAATATCTTCGTTTCTTAGTTCATTAACACGAATGATGGTCTTTCTTTCTGAGTCAATGAACTTTTTGATGACCTCAAAGTCAGGCAAGCTCGGTACGTCGGTATCGGCCATTAGCTCCTCTCATAGTCTGCGATTTAGAGCTATTCTACCTGTCCCGACGCAGTTCGGCTAATTATCTAACTCAACAATATAGGCGACACCAAGCTTGGCAAACTTTCGCGCATGCTCAGCATTATCGTTGGAGCGTGACAGAGTATCTCGAGAAGTATGGATATGGCGATTCATATCCCCCTTCTTGGCTTCGAAGGGTGTGGAGGCAGGGAATCCTTGGGCCGTCCAACTAGCATGGTCAGAACATGCATAACCACACTTATCATAACCCCAGGAGAGCTCAGGTAAGTAAGTATCGATGAGGCTCCCAAGGAAAATATTTTGGGCCTCATTGGTGAAGTCAGAAATAAGTACAATATCCCAGTCACTTCCATTGAAGTTGGTCATGTCGAGTTGAAGTACCCCCAACACATTTTCACCAGATTCACGATATGACTTCGCCATCTCTTTAGATCCTAAAAGACCAACTTCCTCAGCGGCATAGGAAACAAAAACTAAGGTATTTTGAGGCTGGTAATTTCCATCAAGAAGAACCTTTATGATTTCTGTAATGGTGGCAATTCCAGAAGCATTATCATCGGCACCTGGAGCAGAGGCCCTCTCCCTTCTCCACCATCCAGCAACACTATCACCATGACCTCCGACGACAATCTTATCGGAGCTCTTCCCCTGAATCTCCATCACTATTGAATCCTGAGGCCATCCGTCGTGATTCCAGCGGAAAACCTTTACATCGCTTCTGTTGGCACTCAATTGCTTCCAGTGATTGTAAAGCCAGGTCTGTGACTCAACACCTGTATCACTGGTGTAAAAACGATTCTTATA
Organism: Bacteriovoracia bacterium; assembly: GCA_030427595.1. Lineage (GTDB taxonomy): Bacteria > Bdellovibrionota > Bacteriovoracia > Bacteriovoracales > Bacteriovoracaceae. Next base: position 2,095 of record JAUIBX010000151.1, read on the forward strand.
AGAGGAGAGCTTTCTAATAACCTGAGCGATGCGATTCTCTTTAACCTCAGATATAAAAGTTTTAACCGTCTTTTCTTGATTGATTTGATAGTTCAAAGTGAGCATCTTTTGCGCAGCAAAAGCAAGTCCGCGCTCATGCCAAAACTGGACGGCTTCCTCCTCCTGATGGAGCATAAATCCACCACACCTGTTAAATTCCTCATGGGCGACTTCAGTTATTTGAGCCAGTTCCTGTTGGGAAACTTTTATAAAAGAGGTTTGATCGTCTTCAAATAAGGCCTGTTTATTGGCAACAGGAAAAAGTCTTTCTCTCAAATCCTTTCCAAGGGATATGATGACATCATTAGACTTAGTCGTTACATGTTGGGGTTTTGCTTGCAGAGAAAGAATGACTAAAAAACTCCCCAATAGGGAGATAAGGTGTGAACATTTCATACGCCCTCCTATGGCGTTTCAACATCTTCCATGATGTAGTGTTCAATAACGTGAACAGTTCCATTTTAAGCGATTAAAGTGCGTGATTCGAAAGATAATGTCTGATAACTTCTTACATAGAAAACATGACTCAATAAAAGGTAGTTTATGAAAACTTGGCTAACAGAAACCTTTTCTATCCAGTACCCCATTATTATGGCGCCGATGTTTCTCGTATCGAATAAAGAAATGCTCTTTGCTGCTGCTGAAGCTGGCATAACAGGTTGTGCCCCTGCTCTCAACTGGAGAACCCCCGAAGACTTTGAAGAGGCCATGAAGGACTTAAAAGAAAATTGTCCTGGACCCTTTGGTATCAATCTCATCGTTAATAAAAGTAATGTTCACCTCGATCGCCAATTAGAAATTTGTGAGAAGTACCCACCGGCCTATGTCATCACTTCTTTAGGTAGCCCTGAAAAAACAATAAAGAAATTAAAACCAGTAGGCGTAAAAGTAATCTGTGATGTTGTTGATGTTGAGTACACCAAAAAGGTTGAAAGTCTCGGAGCCGATGCTGTCATTGCAGTAAATAGTGGCGCTGGTGGACATGCAGGCCCCATTGCAGCCTCTATTCTTGTTCCCATGCTTCAAAAGAACACAAAACTTCCAGTGATAAGCGCCGGTGGAGTAGGAACAGGAGCAGGACTTCTTAGCGTTCTCGCTCTTGGAGCAGAAGGTGTTTCTATCGGCTCCCCTTTTATTGCCTGTAATGAGTCAGGTGTAAATGATGACTACAAGCAGGCCGTCGTAGACTATGGTGCAAAAGACATTGCGATGACGACTAAGATCTCTGGGACCCCCTGTACGGTTATTAAAACTCCCTATGTGGAAAAGATCGGTACTGAACAAAACTTCATTGAATCGTTCCTCAACAGTAATAAGAAGGTCAAAAAATATGCCAAAATGCTGACCTACTACAAAGGAACTAAGCTTCTAGAAAAAGCTGCTTTCTCTGCTACTTATAAGTCAGTATGGTGTGCAGGCCCCTCTATTGAGTTTATTGATAAGAAAGAAAAAGCTGGCGATATCGTTAAGAGAATTATCGATGAATATGATGAAGCCTATAAAAAGTTAAAAGAGAGAAATGAGTCCTAGATGACCAAGCTTCTGAAGCTTCCTAGAGTTCTTCAACTTTCAAACTTCAGAAATCTTTATTTTGCTGGTTCTACTTCAGAACTAGGCAGCTTTGTTACAGAAACTGTCCTTATGCTCTTTGTCTTTAAGTTGAGTAATCAAGACAAAAGCTATCTGGGAATATTAAGAGCAACCTTCCTCGTATGCCTCACCCTAGGGGGGCTTCTTGGCGGACCTATTGGTAATCGCATCAATAGAAAGAAGGTCCTTATCATTTGCGACATTGCAAGGATTCCTCTTCTTGTCACCTTATTCTTTATTCAATCGATTCCCATTGTTATTGCTTGTGATGCTATTATTGCTTTCTTTACTGGTATCTTTAGACCTTCACGACAGGCACTTATAAACGAAATTGTTCCCAAGGAGCAGATCAAAAAGGCGAATGGACTCTTTGGAAGCACCAATGCCATTCTTCATCTTGTGGGGCCACTCATCGGTGCAACTCTTTTTGGGCTTCTTAATGGTATTGACCTTATTTTAGTCATTGATCTTTTCACTTATCTTCTTGGAATCTTCCTCTTATCAAGGATTCAGTATAAGTCGGTAGATTTATCAGAGGATGGTCCTTCCAATATTCTTAGTGAAACATTATCTGGATTTAGCTACCTCAAGGAGCGTAAAGATCTTTTGGCGATTAACCTCAATGGCTTTTGTGCAGGGTTGGCCATTGGAATTTTAATACCACTACTTGTGCCTTTTACTATCGAAGTTCTTGGACGCACAGAAAGAGACTATGGCATTCTCATGACATTTTTCGGTCTAGGTGGCATTTTTGGAAGCTGGTCAGCTGAATTCTGCTCCCGCTATCTTCCCAATGGAAAAATACCACTTCTCAGTATTGTATTAGAAACCCTTACCTTTCTGGTTTTTATTTATACAAGATATTTTCCTCTCTCCTGCTTAATATTGCTCTTCTGGGGTTTTCTTGTCTTTATTCGAATTACCACACAGATGAACTTCATCAGTGATTCAGTAGAGACCTCAATGCTTACGAGAGTTTACTCTCTACTAGAGATGTCCTTCATTATTCCTAATATATCTGGAGGACTTATTATTGCTTGGTTGGGAAATGATCACGATACAATGGAACTCCTAACGAGGGCCTCTTCTCTCTTTATTGCGCTGATTTTCTTGCGATTACCGTTTAAACATATGAGAATTTTATGGAATGTCCAACCTAAGGGTGTTAACAGGGATGTTCAGGTTTGAGATGGTGAATTCATGAATAATAAAATTTGGCTTCGTAGTGAAACTAAAGAAAAAGAAAGAAGAACTCCCCTAACACCAGCAGATGCAAAGAAGCTCATTGGTGCAGGTGCTATTATTCATATTGAAGATGACCCGCAACGGATTTTTCCGATTGATGAGTATAAAGAAATTGGTTGCACCATAGAGCCAGCTCATTCTTGGAAAGATGCTCCAGAGGATTTCTTTATTTTAGGCTTAAAAGAAATTTTAGATACTCAAACAGTATTTAGGCATAAGCATATTTACTTCGCTCATGTCTTCAAAGGCCAAGAAGGTTCTAAAGACATTCTCGCTGCGTACAAAAGGGACGGAGGTAGCCTTTTTGACCTTGAATACTTAACTGATGAAAATAATAGGCGTATCGCTGCATTTGGTAGATGGGCGGGCTTTGCAGGTGCGGCCTTTGCGCTAGATTTCTACTACTGGAAACTCGCCCACAAAAGAGAGCACTACCCTGCCCTCAGGTCTTTTGATTCTATCGATGAGCTTATGAAGCAAATTCATGATCACAAAGAACAAGCGTCTGGAGGAATCCCTAAAGTAATCATTGTTGGCGCCAAAGGACGATGTGGTCAGGGTGCAACAGAAGTTTTTGAAAAATTTGATATAGAGGTTACTAAGTGGGATTATGAAGAAACAAAAGGTGGTGGTCCCTTCAAGGAAATTGCAGCACATGACCTCTTTATCAATGCAGCTCTTATCACCACGAAGATTCCTCCCTTTATCGATAAAGAAACTCTCTCTCATGAAGGAAGAAAACTATCGATTATTGCAGATGTGAGCTGTGACCCCAACAGTGACCTCAATCCCATACCCATCTACAACTCCCATACTTTATGGAACACTCCCTTCCTTGAGGTCGATCTCAACGGAAGTTTAGATATTCTAAGCGTGGACAATCTCCCCTCGACTCTCCCCCTTGAAAGTAGTATCGACTTTAGTGAGCAACTCTTACCTCACCTCATTGAACTGGTACAAAAAAAGGGAAGCTTACCGCTTCCCTTTGAAAATGCTTTAAAAACTTTTAACGCCGCTCTTTAAACAAGGCCTGCTCTTTTTAAAAGTGCATCTGGACGAGGCTCTTGTCCTCTAAAAGCAATGTAGAGATCCATGGGATGCTCACTTCCGCCTTTCTCCAAGATGTTCTCTCTAAATTTATCGGCGGTTTCTTTATCAAAGATTCCCTTTTCCTTAAATGCCTCAAAAGCATCAGCGTCAAGAACTTCGGCCCATTTATATGAATAGTAACCAGCAGAATAGCCCCCCCTAAAAATATGGCCAAAGCTTACACTCATATTGGCCTCATCAATAGTAGGAAGGAGCTCACAAGGGGCCATGGCCTCTTTTTCAAAGGCTCCAACATCTTTAATGTCTTTAGGATCTTGCCCATGCCAGGCCATATCAAGAAGGCCAAAAGAAAGCTGACGAATTGTCTGTCTTCCTTCATGAAAGTTTGAAGTGCTCTTAATTTTTTCAATCAGATGCTCAGGAATTTTTTCCCCTGTTTCATAATGTTCAGCAAAGAGGTCCAAACACTCTTTCTCATAGGCCCAGTTTTCTAGCACTTGAGAGGGAAGTTCAACAAAGTCCCAATATACAGATGTGCCAGCGAGACTTTCATAAGTACATTTTGAAAGGAGTCCGTGAAGGGAATGACCAAACTCATGAAAGAGAGTTGTCACTTCACCAAATGTTAATAGAGAAGGTTTGGTAGGAGTCGGTTTAGTAAAATTACAAACGATAGAAACATGGGGTCTCATGTCCTGACCATTGACCATATGCTGATCACGATAGCTGGTCATCCAAGCTCCCGCTCTCTTTCCAGCACGGGGGAAGAAGTCTGCATAGAAGACACCCACGTGGCGACCTTGCTCATCAGAAACTTCATAAGCTTTCACATCTTGGTGATAGACCGGGATATCCCTTCTCTCTTTAAAAGTAATACCAAAAAGCTTTTTAGCGACTGTAAAAACACCATCTACAACTTTTTCCAATTGAAAGTAAGGCTTAAGTTCTTCAGCATCAAAAGAAAACTTTTCCTTTTTAAGCTTCTCTGCCCAAAAGGAATAGTCCCATGGCATGAATTCTTCCGCTTTAGGACCACCTTTTTCAGCTGCAAAGGTCTTAAGCTCATCCATTTCTTTAGTTGCAATAGGCTTGGCCTTATCCAAAAGATTGTCCAAGAATTCTATTACCTTTTGTGGCTTTTCGGCCATTCGCTCTTCAAGGACAAAGTCGGCGTGAGTTGCATAACCCAAAAGATTTGCTCTCCTATGTCTAAGAGTTGCAATCTTTTTTACAATCTCCTGATTGTCATATTCGTTACCTTTAAATGCTTTAGAGCTAAAAGCACGGTAAAGCTTCTCTCTTAACTCTCTATTTTCGGCATAAGTCATAAAAGGCACGAAAGAGGGGTAATCAAGATTTACAGCATATTTACCTGCTTCATCTTTTTCTTCAGCAAGGTGCTTAGCTGCTTCAATAGCAGACTCAGGAAGACCCTTGAGGTCTTCTTCACTATCAAGAAGCATAAGGAAATCGTTTGTTTCCTTAAGAACATTGTCACCAAAGTGCAGGCCGAGCTCACTTAGCTCTCTATCGATCGCGCGAAGTTCCTCTTTTTGCTCTTCATTAAGAAGAGCCCCATTTCGAGCAAAGCCCTTATATTGCTTTTCAAGAAGGCGCATTTCTTCAGTATTTAAGTTGAGTGAGTTTCTCTGTTCATACACCTCTTTAATTCGTTCAAAGAGTTTTTCATCAAGCTGAATGTCATTGGAGTATTCAGTGATAAGAGGAGAGAATTCTTTGGCAATTTTTTGAAGATCATCATTTGATTCGGCTGAGTGCAAGTTATAGAAAACACTTGCCACTTTTCCAACCAACTCCCCTGCATGCTCCATGGCCTCGCAGACATTTGAGAAGGTAGGCTTCTCTGGATTGTTCTTAATTTCATCAATTTCCTCTTTGCCTTTTTTTATGGCCTCTTGAAGAGCGGGAAGAAAATGCTCAGATTTTATCTGGTCAAAGGGAACAGTTTCAAAGGGGGTTTCATATTTATAAAGTAGTGGATTCATTAATTTCCTCCATTAGGTCATGGTATTTTTTGTATTGGCGAAATAAGGGGATTAAGCAAATAATCCACGCCAATAAACATACCCCTAACAAGGAATTAATCAAGTTTGTTGGTATTTTTATGAGGATAAGAGACACTAGGCCTTTCGCAAAGCGGTATGTAATCATATCAGCAACATACTTAGCCCCATACTTTTGAATATCAGATAACGCATAGTAAAGAAGTTCTTTCGCTGAACCAAATAAGGAATAGTCTAGGCCTTTGAAAATAATAAATGTTACGGCCATTGGCATTAATCCATCTCCAACTATGAGATTCAGACCAAAGAAAGAAAGCCCGTAAACGAGCGGAATGGAGAGATGAGTGAAGAAATGAGGCACATAACGGAAAAGAAGAGGCAAGAGAAAGACCTGAATGATTAAAGAACAGCTATTAATTGAAGCGTAGATCTTTCCTAAAAACTCGGTCTTTGTGATCGAACTTTCAAAGGCATCACTCAAGAAAATATTAAATTGATAATTTCCGATATTGATCACGAACTGACTGAGAAGAACAATTCCAGCGATCAAGAATACAAAACTCTTTATTCCTTGAATCGACTTTAAAGGACTCTTCTCTTTCGCGTCTTTGAGGTGAACATTGCGATTTGTTGTCACAGCAAAAAGAGGAATAGTCATAGCGATCATCAAAAGACCCATAATGAAGAGAGCTAGTAGACCCCATTCTTTTGCATAGGAGCTGGTTAAGAGTCCCCCGAGAATACCTCCTAAACTTCCCACTGCCCCTAAGGGACCATAGATAATTTTGGCAATAGACTCAACAATTGAAGTATTGAGGTAGGCGAGAATATTGTGAACCAAGAGTA
>JAUIBX010000152.1 GCA_030427595.1 Bacteriovoracia bacterium
GCAAACCAACAGCAGAAAGACTACCTAGAGGACTTGAGCAATGGGAGAATCCATACCTACATTGCTTATGTTTACAAAGGAATTGAAAACCCTCTCGGCATTGGTTACCACAAAAGTTATTCAATGGATCAAGACTATATTTTAAAAAAAACAGGCTTATCTAGAATTGACGCTGATGAAGGCTCTTTGCAACAACACAACACTTTTATCCAAATATGGTCCGAGTTTGGATTAATCGGATACGCCCTATTTTCATACTTCTTGTTTTTATGTTTTTTTAAAAAATTAGAACCGATGGCATCCGTAACCCTAATTTCATGCTTTTTGAATTACTTATTTCTAAATGGATTAAACGAAGTAGCAATGCAACTAATATTTGCAATCGGCTTCAGCGAAAACATCAATAGCCCTCAAGAGATGATCGGTCAAAAGAAATAGGCATCGACTCCTTCAAAATGCCATTTTTTAAATAGTACGACAATAACATCAAAGCTTTTAACCTTGGTAGTTTTTCATGCTTAACCAAGATGTTCCAAACCCACCTTGCCGCTCTAATCTTATTACTTGATATAGACTTATTCATTATTCTGTATAGAGCAAGATCTTCTTTAATACCTTTTGCAACAAGCCCTTTTTTTAATATGTATAGCCACATAGCAAAGTCATCATAACCAACATTTTCAGGAGCGTAAATTTTCCCAGTTAATTTTTTATCTAGAACAACGGTTAGCGTTCCTATTGTTGTATTCTTAAGTAAGTCTTCATACCGAATTTCTGCAGGTATGTTCAATGGTTTGCTTACACGGGAGCCATCTTCAGACATTCTTCTATAACTTGAAAAACAAAAACCACAATTATTCTTAGACATGAAGTCTATTTGTTTTTGAAGTTTTTCTTGCTTCCAGATGTCATCACTATCCAAAAAAGCAATATAACGTCCTTGTGCATTTTCTAAACCAGTATTTCTAGCACCCGCAGGCCCTTTGTTCACATCATGCTCGATATATTTAATTCGAGAGTCTCTGCCTTGATATTCTTTAACAATATCCCCTGTAGAGTCCCTGGATTTATCATCAACAATAATCAGCTCCCAGTTTTGATAAGATTGGCAGAGAACAGACTCAATAGTATCTGAAATAAAGTGAGCTGCATTATAGGCTGGCGTAATAATAGAAACTAAATCAGAAGTCATTTTGCGCAAACTGTTTTCCACAGCTCCTCTGATAGATTTTTTACATTGTCCAAGTTCTCAGTGTAAAGCTCCCCCGGTATAGAGTTTGACCACACCTTTTCAAAGAATGATTTAACCTTCTTTTCAGAATAAAATTCCTTCTCTTTGGAGAAGTTGTCGATCTCTTCTGCCAATGTTTCTAAATGATCAACTCTTCGACCTAACCCAGATTCACGATAAAAGCTATCTCCCAAGAAAATTACTTGTTTACCTAATAATAGAGCTTCTGCCCCAGATTTGGAATTAACGGTAATGATCATTTCAGCTTTTCTCATTACCGAATAATTATTCTCGCTTGGGTGAAGAAACACTATATTTTCATTATTTCTTAATAAAGATAAAACTCTAACGAAAGAAAGGACTCCAATCATTGCAGGATGCTCTTTAATTACTAGTTTTGTATTTGCAGGAATAGAGCGAGCAATAGTATCGACCAATGTGTACTGGTCTAATAAGTGAGGAGCTCTAATTGTCAACGACATGTCCATGGGGACATGGAAAGGATAATAAACATAGCTTTCATCATCCCCATACTTTTTATATAAAAAACTAAAAAGTATTCTATTAACAGTCATTCTCAAATGCCTGAAAACAAAACTCCCAATATAATTAAATTCTTCTTTTTTACCAAGAAAATACTTATCAATAAGCTTTTGAAATAACCTTTTCCCATTATAAAGATTTAAGACTTTCTTAAGTGGACTGCGGTAATGTCCCTGGTCCTTTTCTGGAACGACAATCTGTCCCTTCTCCAAAGTAGTTTCAATGTAAGATTCAAGTTTTACTAACTCCTCTTCACTTAAAGAAGGTTTTTGCTCTAGTCGAGGGGCTTTTAAAGAATTCTCCACAAAGAAGAGGCGGCCCTTATAAAAAGAGGGCTCCATAAAATAATGACTTGCTCCATTATTTAAAGCTGCATAATAGAGGCTTAATAATGAGGTAAAACCACCAGTTTCTTGAATCACAACAACTTCGTAATCTTTACTTCTTTCTTTTACGAGCTCATTAACACGAGAAAAATAGTTGATAAATTTCTTTTTTAATTTGGCCGAGCTTCTTTCACCAAAAGTTACTTTCTCATGGGATATCAATATTGTTGGATTACTGATACCGAGCTGATTTACAATTTTCAAAAATTCAGCATCAACTTCGTATTCAGTTCGTAAAACACTTCCCTTACTAAAAACATCGAGACACTCAAAGCCCTTTTCTCTAATGTAATCAGCACTTCGCTGATGAAATGATACCAAGGTGACCTGTGCTCCCTTATCCTTCAAACACCTTGCGAGTTCAACGTAGAAAGGAGTCTGATACATCGCAAGAGTCGAAATAATAAAGCATTTTTCTGAATTGACTGCCATTGTTAAAAACCTTAGGATTATCTTTAATGAGCTATGTTAATGAATGCTAAACGAATTTTCGACATTTTTCTGTCCCTCTCCTCCCTTCCCGTAGTATTACCACTTTTATTGGTTCTCGCAATTCTCGTTAGATTAACTTCAAAAGGCCCAGCACTTCACTGGTCTAAAAGAGTGGGAAAAAATAATGACCCATTTTCCATGCCTAAACTACGAACAATGCATATAAACACCCCTCAAGTAGCGACACACCTGCTTGGCGGCGATGCACAAAAACACTTAACACCAATTGGTGGCATACTAAGAAAACTTAGCTTAGACGAGCTTCCCCAAATTTACTCAATCCTAAAAGGGGATATGTCTTTTGTTGGACCCAGGCCTGCTCTTTTTAACCAAGATGACCTCATTGAATTAAGGACCGCTAAAGGTATCCATAAGATGAAACCTGGGTTAACTGGCTGGGCTCAAATTAATGGGAGAGACGATATTGAAATAGAAGAAAAAGTCGTTTTAGATACTGTTTACCTTGATAATTTAAGCCTAGTTTTTGACCTTAAAATTATTTTCCTTACTATCGCGAGGGTTATTTCCTCTAAGAATGTCTCCCACTAGAAAATGAACATCTTTGTCACTGGAGCTAGCGGATTTATTGGCAAAAGTATTTGCAGAAGCCTTATAGAGGAAGGACATAAGGTAGTTGGTTGTACGAGAAGAATAGAAGTAAAACAAAATGAACTTCATCAAGGTGTAATCCATCATTACTTAGATCTGAATCAGCCCATTAAAGACCTCACCCCACCTTTCAATATAGATATTATTATTCATACCGCTGGAGTTGCTCACAATAAAAGTAACCAGCCAGAGGATTACTATCGAGTCAATAAACAAGCAACAATTGAGTTAGCAAAATTAGCAATTCAACTAAAAGTGAAGAAATTTATTTTCCTCAGCTCTATTTCAGTTTTTGGTCAGTGCAAAGAGATTACAGACTCAACTCCCAAAGCCCCCATTAACGACTATGGTAAAAGTAAACTAGCAGCAGAAGAAGCCATTAAGAGACTTATCAACCAAGGTTCAGGAGAAACGACCTTTGTGACCCTACGTCCACCATTAGTTTACGGAGAAAATGCACCAGGAAATCTCAAGGCTATTGAAAAAGTGCTAAAAAAAGGAATTCCACTCCCTCTGGCAGGAATACCAAACAGAAGAACATTTCTAAGTTTAGAAAATCTAGAGAGTGCAATAAAAAAAATTATCAGCAACGAAAAAATGGAATCTGATGACTTCAACATTTCCGATGAGGGACTTACGTCATCAAGTCATTTAATTCAACATATGATTAATCATCACTGGAAAAAGGGATTCATCTTTAAGTTTCCAACTCTGATTTTAAGGATATTCTTAACCTGCCTTGGCAAGACAGAGCTTTATGAAAAGCTATTTTCAGACTTAACTGTCTCTAATTTAAAGTTAAAAAAAGCACTAGATTGGAAACCAAAAACAATTAATGAAGTTCATTAGCTTGTGGGCTATACTCAGGAACCAAACTTTTTAGCAAGCACTTAATTTCTTCTAAGTCGTTTTTTGAATTCATTCCAAGCAGGTCATGAACCTTACTTTGAAAATCTTTTGAATTTTTAATAGGTTTAGCAACCTTAATTTTAGGATGAGGTGTAGGTAGGGTTACATCACTATCTGCAAGTAACTCCTCAAACAACTTTTCACCAGGGCGAAGTCCTGTAAAAACAATATCGATATCCTCACCTTCATTTAATTGAGCTAGCCGAATCATTTCCCTCGCAAGATCTAAGATTTTAATTGGCTCACCCATATCCAAAACAAAGACCTCACCGCCTTTACCCAGAGCACCAGCCTGCATAACCAGCTTTGATGCCTCTGGGATAGTCATAAAATAGCGATTAACCTCAGGGTGGGTAACCGTAATAGGGCCCCCTTGCTCAATCTGCTTTTTAAAAAGAGGAACAACACTTCCACTACTGCCTAGTACATTTCCAAAGCGGACAATTTCAACCTTTGTTTGAAATGACTCTTGCAAATCTAGCAAAACCATTTCCGCAACTCTCTTTGTAGCCCCCATAACATTGGTTGGATTAACAGCTTTATCAGTAGAGATTAAAACAAAACGGTCCACATTATACTCGTTAGCAACCTCAGCACAGACCTTAGTTCCAAAAACATTTGTCTTTATAGCTTCGCCAGGGTTGTTTTCAACCATCGGGACATGCTTATAAGCTGCTGCATGAAAAACAACAGATGGTTTATAACAAGCAAAAACCTCATCCATTCTTTTTTGATCCCTAACGTTCCCAATGATGAATATAGCTTTCAAGCTTTTACTTTCTTGAAGTTCCTGCTGAAGTTCATACAAATTAAATTCAGAGGTATCCACACAAACGACCATAGATGCCTTGTAGGAAATAGCCTGCCTAACCAACTCAGAGCCAATCGAGCCACCAGCTCCAGTGATAAGAACAACGTTATCCTTAATCATGTCCTCGACTTCAGAGGTCATTAGCTCAACCTCTTCACGTCCAAGTAGGTCTTCAATTTTCACATTTCGTAAATGCGTAATTTCAACTTTTCCACCAAGAATGTCTGACATTCGAGGTAAAGTTTTAACACCTAGGCCAGTTTTTCTTGATAAGTCTAAAATATTCAAAAGCTCATCTTTTCCCAAGGAAGGAATCGATATAAATAACTCTTCAACATTCAATTCAGCTTTTAAGTGAGGAATAAGCTTTCGATCACCTTTTACTTTTACACCGTGAATGATCTTTCCTTTTTTAGATAGGTCATCATCTAAAAAACCGACAACATGGTAATGCAAATGAGGTGACTTTTTAATCTCTCTCAATAATTGCTCACCACCATGGCCAGCTCCAAAAATAATAATATTCTTGCAAACCTTTTTCGCTTGTCTTTGGCCACCGAAGTCTCTCAGTAGGCGGTAAGTAAATCTTCCACCACCAAGAAGAGAAACAAGGACAAACCAATTAATCATAAAGACAGAACGAGGAATGCCATGAAGCCTTGTAATAAGAAAAAGAGCAGCAAAACCTATAAGACCACCGAAAGTAACCGCTCTAATTAATCTGAGGAGATCGATAATACTTGAATATCGCCAAATTCCTCTATAAATACCAAAAAGCATGTAAGCAAAACACTGTGAAACAACAAGAATAGAAACAGCCAATGCAAATTGAGGGAGGGTATGCTTCTCAGGAGGAAGAAACCCAAGCCTGAGATAGAATGAAAAAACAGTTCCGATAATGGTGACTAGAAAATCATGAAAAAACGCTAGAGCCGTTTTCTTTCTTCCTGAAAGGCTTGAAATTTTGTTTATCAACAACAACTCCTCTTAAATATTTTTAAGATACAAATACATTGTTTACACAAATGGCTTATGATTGAATAACAATACTTGATACCAAAGTTTCTTTTCGAGGTAAATGACTCTATGCTTAAAAGAGTAGCGATTTTTGGCAGTGGCGGCCATGCGAGAGTAGTTTTCGACATTCTTAAACAATGTGATACTTACGAACCGAGCTGCTTTTATACTATCTCCAAACTAACTAATGAAATTTACAGTACTCCTGTACTGGTAGAAACCTCAGGCCTAGAAAATCTTGATTTTAACAGAGGGATAGTTGCTGTCGGTGATAATTATCTAAGAAGCCAAATTGTAAAAAAAATTAAGAGCCTCCGCCCTAACTTCAAATTTATTAACGCTATTCACCCGAAAGCCATTATTTCACCGACTGTCAAAATGGGCGTTGGTAATTGCATAATGGCAGGAACGACTATTGAATTTGCCAGTGAAGTTAGTGATCATTCCGTAATCAACACTGCGGCTTCTGTTAATCATGACTGTAATCTGGAAGAATTTGTAAACATCTCTCCAAATGCAACCCTTGGTGGAATGTGTAGAGTTGGTAAATTTTCAACTATCTGCATTGGGGCAACGATCCTCAACAATATCAACATTGAGGAAAATGTAGTTTTGGGTGCTGGCTCTATTGCGACCAAAAACCTTACAAAAAACACTCTTTATTACGGTGTTCCAGCAAGACCAATTAGACCCAGAAAACTCACTGATCGAATTATTTAAAGTCTAATATTTTTGAGTTTTGCACTTGAAAAGTAAAACTCCAGCTTTCCCTGCTCATTTTCGAAAGTGTTTATCCAAGTTATCAAGTAAGACTTATTAGCATTTTCGATTAATGCATGACAGTCCCTTTTCAACATTAATAATTTGTTATGCAGTTCTGCTCTTGGATGAGAAAAGTCTGTATATTTGCAAGAGTGAGCATTACACTCGAGCCACTGTAGCGTCTTCGGTGAAATTATGACCATTACTCTTTCATAAAGAGGCAAAAAGTTTTTCGCTCCTGCAGAAAAGTGTAAAAAATGTGAGATCATTTCACCTGCACCAACTGGTGGCATACTAGTATAATCTCGAAGCTTTTTCCCAAGACCTTCCCCACGACACGCAAGTGCATCACGCATTAAGTTTTTAACTTCTTCTATTTTATATTGATTATTTTTCCCAGTAGAGACATCACTCAAATTAGCATGAGAAAAAAAACCATTTAGGCCAGTCATAGCTTTAATAATACTTCCAGTTACGGGATCGCTAAAAACATAATCGAAGTCACGCATCCGACTATGTAAGTTTTTTATTTTTTTTGAAAGATGAATATCATGTGAATCATAGTGGGAAAGAGTTTTATTTTTTTCATAAACATTTCCATATGAATAGGAAAAGAATAGAACGGCTAAGATAGCTTTCTCAAAACAAATTCCAAAAGGTATGACCAACTTAGAAAAATTCGTTTTCAAGATAGTCTTTAGAAACATGAGAAAAACAATTACAATTGCAAAAGTCCCCATGGCCATTTTTAGATATATTGCTTTGCTATCAGGCAAAAACTTAATCAACAATAGTCCCTCCACCATCAGATAAGCCGCGATAAAGAGAACAAAAGATTTTTTATTTTCTATCTTTTCAACCCAATCAAAGCTTCTGCAAACGTATGTTATAAAGTTAAACATGATAAGAGGGGATACTCTATAAGCATAGGGTATCCCCGAAAGACAGAATAATGACAATACAAGAAAGGGAACCAAATACTTAAAAAGCTTATCCCAGTTCTTTTCCTTAATATCCAGCACCAAAAGGTAAGCCAAAAGCAAATGAGCCAGAGGAGAGAATAACCGAACCCACTCAATGAAGGAATTTACCATCCCTCCACCTGTATCAATCACCCTAGCTGGGTCTATGAATTTATCAAATAGAGGTACTGTAAAAAAGTTAATTGCATCATAAATAAAAGGCACACTTATTTTCTTTCCAGTGATGAGTACATTAAAAAACAAAAACAAAGTGAATGATAGCAAACCAATATAACTGGCAAGAGAGAAGATCACTACTCCCCTTTTCACCTTGTCCCGAACATCTAAAGTCCAAGCTATAGACGTAAACAAGGCTCCTACCGAAACAAGGGCTCCAATCCGATGAGAAGTTATGGAAAAGAAAATGCAAAGCAATGAGAGGAATAGATAATTACTTAGCTTAAACCTAAAGTTTAGAAACCATATAAATGCTAAGCCGAGGACAAAAACTATTACCATATTCGCCCATCCAGAAAGCATAAGCTTCGCCATTGTAGTTATAAGAAGAATGGCAACTAATATCACTAAGGCACGCAGAAGTTTTTTACTTTCATTAGGCGCGTTTCCATCTGACTCACTAAGAAACCACTCCTTGAGAAAAGGAATGGAAAGAATACCTACAAAAATAGAAAAGTCGTTGTTGCTTGGGTTGTAAGCATTAACAAGGGCAGCTATTAGAGCAATTCCATAAGCTAGTTCAGATTTTCCGAGGTTCTTATTTGTAGACTTCCAAACCCTAACGGCTAAAAAAATCATACCAAAAGAAATAAACACTCTTCCAAAAATCCAATCTACATTAAAGAACAAATTAATAGCACCAGTGAGCACTTGCTCTATAGGCGTATAAGAGCTCGCTGTAGATGGGTTCAAAAAGAAATCTTCAGCAATTTCTAATCCAGCTTTCATAAAGTGAATATCTTGAAAGAGATTAAGATTCGGCCACTTCAAATATAC
>JAUIBX010000353.1 GCA_030427595.1 Bacteriovoracia bacterium
TTTTATAAAAACACCTTGAGCACCAAGCTTGTCACTTCGTTCTCTTCTTACACCAAGGTAAAAGAGATAGAAACCATAGACAGGAAAGAGATAGGCCAAGAAGCAAGCGAAATAGGCGAATAGGTAGCGCAACATCCCTTTCCACCTTCCACGATAGAAGGTCAAAAAACTTTGTAGCTGAACATGCATCAAAATAATAGCTAGTACAGAGTTCACGAGGAGAAGACTACCTAAGGCCAAAGAAGAATCATGAAATTCTTTAAAAAATTGGAAGAAGCTTCCATTGAGAATAAAGCTGGCCAAGAAACACCACAGGAGCTTCTTTTGCACCAGACTTTGAGAAGGAAGAATAAATAGACGCTTTGGAAACTGAGTCATATATCCCTTTTCGGAAATTCCCTACTTCCATCATAGCAAATCACAAATTTCATAGACGCTTTAAATGAGATTCCAATAGGTTAGCTATCAGAAACGACATTTTTTCCTTGGTTTTCTTGCCCTAAATACCTAATAAGACACATGTCCACCTCACGAATGATCATCCTCATTTACCTTCTTTTAATGAGCCCCTTTGTTCATGCGGGCTGGAGGTTTCATAAGCAGTACGATCAAACCTCTATCTATCATGGTCCTCAAGGCAGTCGCCTCGTTGTAGAAAAGCAGCGTACAGCACCGAAAGAAAAAGTTTTTAATAAAAAGCTCCTTTCCCAACTAGAAAAGAAAAAGGCGCGCCTCCTTAAGCTCACCGGGGTTAAGGACTGGCAGGTTGAGGAAAGAAAGATTGATAAGATTAAAGGCACTCGCCTTAACCGCGTGGAAGAAACAGTCTTGCCGACGACTCCTCCGGCCAATCAGCCTCGCGGTCATGACATTCGCGCCATGTGCGCCTATCTGCAAGGCCGAGTATCAATGGGTGATCAACGCTTTAATGAACTTCAGGCCTTGCAAGTGTGCCAGTAAAGTTAGTTAGCCAAAGTGCTATTGGATTACTTTAGGAGTTCACAGTAGCGCTTATCATTATCCCAGCTACAGCGTAGTTTCAGCTGGCCAGAAACACAGAACTCCACTTGGCGCTGGGCCGCTCTTTCACAAGTCATGCGTGAATTGGGGATGGAGAAGTTTTGATCGCCACCACTCACTTCACTTGTGGTGTACCAGTCTTTAGGACGGTCATCGGCTACATCTCTTCCAGGTTCTTCTTGAACTGGTGGCTCCGGTTGAGGCATAACAATGATGGGCTCAGGCTCTACAATAGTACACCTTTCGCTACCATTATCGAGCATCTCACAAACGACGCCACCATCGTTGTCACCTCCGAGATTCTTCTTAAACTTAGTTTCAAACTCAACGATAGATTTTTGGACTGGCAAGAGTTTTTCCATATAGGCCTTCTTACTATCGGCCACTTTACAGGCAAGCTCACCATCAAAGCGCTTTTTAAACCAAGGGTTCTTATCGATGAGAGTCTTTAATCTTTTTAGACTAGGATTACTCAATTTACGATCATCCGATAAAAGCTCACAAGCATTCAAGAGACCATCACCTTCTAAACAGCTAGTTCTGCTAAAGAATTGATCATGAAAGCTCTTGGCCTGAGCACTAACAGTTCCTTGATTAATGCCACCTGAACGCGGATTTTCATACCTTCTTTGACTTGTTGGTCTACTATACTCTCTTCTTGTTAAAAGACGCTCAATAATTTGGGTCTTTTTAAACTCTTTCTTGTAACGATGGGGTTCATTCTTAAGGGGAAAAACGACTCGCA
>JAUIBX010000354.1 GCA_030427595.1 Bacteriovoracia bacterium
ATGGTATGGACCTCATCTATGGTCTGCCCAAGCAAGGCCAGGCCCATATTGAAAATTGGGAACGCTCTTTAAAGCAATTTAATCCTCATTGGGTGTCACTCTATCCCATGGCGCCAGTACCTTGGCTTGCCCCTTACCAAGAGGCCTATGGGGAATTTAAAGAACCCGATCATCAGGAAAAGGCCCATATGTTTATGAAGGCCCACGAGCTCCTCTCTCAATTAGGACAGCACCATTTTGGTTTTGGTCACTATATCAACGAGTCAGGAAAACTGTATGCGCCACTTAAAGAGAGAACCCTTTTTAGAAGTGTGTCAGGTCTTTATCCTCATCCTTATGACTTTACCCTTTCTCTCGGTGTTGGCGCCATCAGTGAATCTCAACAAGGTCTCCATCAAAATAATCGTATTTTAGAAAAGTTTAAACACACCATCCTTAAAAAAGGAGTGGTCAGCACCGAAAGAAATCACCTTTTTTCGACCAAGGAAAAAACCTTTTTAATTTTTGCGAGAAAGGTCCTAGCATCCAAAGTACTCCCTCATGAAGACCTCGAAAATATGGAAATTCTTGGCCTTATTGGGGAGATCCCCTCCCATTGGCTTCAGAATACGGAAAACCAACTTAGCGAGCGAGGAGTCCTCTTTCTTAAAAATATTCTTCAAAAAGCTGAGAAGAGCTACTTTGGGCTATAATGAAACTATGGAAAGGGATGAACTCTTTAAAATCGTCGAGATAGAAATCAATAGTTACTGCAACTTGGCGTGCTCCTATTGCCCTAATCGGGAATACCAAAGAAAGGAAAAGGGCGACATGGCCCTCTCTGATTACCTTAAGATTATTGATCAATTGGTTGAGCTAGGTTTTAAAGGCCGTATTAGCCATGAGTTCTATGGAGAGCCAACTCTTCACCCTGATTATGATGAAATTATCCGCACAACCAAAGAGCGTCTACCTCAATGTAAAATTGAGCTCTACTCCAATGCGACTCGCCTGACAAAGGAGCGCATTGAAGGCCTCTTTGAAAGGGGGCTTGATGAAATTCTGGTAACAATTCACGAAGGCCAAGAGCACCTTCCCATCAGAGAAATTCATCAAGAACTTAAACAAGACTATCAAAAGCGTTTGGTGATTAGAGACCATGAAAGGATATATAAGACCAACCGTGGGGGTTGCCTTCCTGATGTTGGCGGAGTTAAACAACCCCTTCTTCCTTGTCGCATTCCGGATTTTCTTATTACCATCACAGTAGAGGGCAATGTCCTGCCTTGTTTTGAAGATTTCTTTCAAAATCATGAAATGGGAAATGTCTTTAAGACTCCCCTCAAAGAAATATGGAATGCACCGGAATATATTCAGCTACGAAGAGATTTACGCCACGGCCTGCGCCATAAGTATAAGACTTGTGAAAATTGTAACCGCATCCAAACTCTAGAGCCCGATGAGAACTACTTTCAGACGTCATCTCAAGAAAAGTAGAGCTCTAAGAAAACCACAAGGCCTTCACAGTGTGAAGCCCAGCACTTTGGGCACTCTCAAGGCCTGTTACACTATCTTCAAAGGCCAGGCACTCATGAACACCTATCCCCATGACTTCAGATGCCTTAAGGTAGGGATCAGGATGAGGCTTTGTTTGGAGAGTATCTTCGGCCCCTAAAATCACCTTGAAGTATTTAGCGAGACCAAGTCTTTGGACAAAGCTTTCAACCACGGCCTTTTGACTGGCACTGACTAAGGCCAGAGGAATACCTCTCTTAGAGAGTTCCTC
>JAUIBX010000153.1 GCA_030427595.1 Bacteriovoracia bacterium
TGAAAATGGCTCCAAGAATTAAGACTCTATATGAGCAAATGCCTGAGCCAAAGTATGTGATCTCCATGGGCTCATGTGCTAATAAGGGTGGACCTTATTGGCAACACGGTTACCACGTCCTTAAGGGTGTTGATGAAATCGTGCCAGTCGATGTTTATGTTCCTGGTTGCCCTCCACGTCCTGAAGCCCTTATTGAAGGGATCATGACTCTTCAAAAGAAAATTGCAAACGAAAGAATCCTTCGCGACAAGTGGGTTAAGCATGCTTAATGATATTGCTAGTTTTTTAAATAATCAGGTTTCTGGATGTGAGGCCACTGCTCATACTCCCGAAGTTGGTGACGGTAATGTCACAGTTAAAGGCGAGCACCTCCACGCTTGTGCTAAGGCCCTTAAGGAATCTTCTGAGTACGATATGAATGTGCTTCAGGTTGTTTCTGGTGTGGACTTCGAAGATCGTATTGAAGTTAACTACATGCTCGCGAGCTTTACGAAGAATACTGAGTTTATTCTTAAAGTTAAGCTTCCTAAGAAGAGCTCTGATGACGTTCCTGAGGTTGACTCTGTTTGTGACCTTTGGAAAGCGGCTAATTTCCTTGAAAGAGAAACCTACGACATGGTTGGTGTAAAGTTTAACAACCACCCTGATCATCGTCGTATCCTTTGTCCTGATGACTGGGAAGGTTATCCACTAAGAAGAGATTATAAAGTTCAAAAAGAGTGGGCTGGACTAGAAGTGAACCCCGCTCATAAGGTGAACTCTGCTGATCATAATTTCTTTAAAGACGTCATTGAGAAAATGGGCGGTGACCAAAAGAAAGTGACATACAGCTGGAAGAGTGACGCTGAGGCATAGACCACAAAAGAATTAATAACTGAGGACTGGATAAGTCATGATTGAAATAAATGGAAAAGAAATTGGCGATCTTTCAGAACTAAGTTCTGAAAAGATTAAGTCGGACCTTCTGACCCTAAACATGGGTCCCCAACACCCTGCCACCCACGGGGTTCTCAGAGTTGAAATTAAAACAGACTCTGAGATCATCGCAGAGGCCAAGCCTTATATTGGTTATCTGCACCGCTGTTTTGAAAAGCATGCGGAGAGTGTGGACTACAGAGGGGTTATTCCTTTCGTAGACCGTATGGACTACCTTGGGGCCATGGCCATGGAGTGGGGTTATGTTCAGGCCGTAGAAAGAATGCTTGGTACTGAAGTTCCTCGTCGTGCTGAATACATCAGAACGATCGTAGCAGAGCTACAAAGAATCGCTTCACACCTCCTATTCTACGGTGTTTACGCTATCGACCTAGGTGCTTTTTCTCCTTTCCTCTATGCCTTTGATGAGCGGGAAAAAATCCTTCGCCTCTTTGAAGAACTCTCTGGTGCTCGTCTTCTTTACAACTATATTTGGATTGGTGGTGTCTGGAATGACATTACTGATGAGCAACTGAGAAGAATTAAGAAATTTGTTGATAACCTCGAAGAGGAAGTCAAAACCTTCCACAACCTCGTGGGAGAAAATAAAATCTTCATTGAAAGAACTGCCAATGTTGGTGTTGTTTCTGAAGAGATGGCCTATCAGTATGGTGCTACCGGTGCTGTCTTGAGAGGATCTGGTGTTGAGTGGGATCTTCGTAAGAAGAAGCCTTATGGTATCTATGAAGAGCTCGATTTCAACGTACCAGTTGGTAAAGGTGAAAAGGGTCAACTTGGAGACTGCTGGGACCGTTACCACGTTCGTGTTCAGGAGATCTTTGAATCAATTAAAATTGTCCGTCAGTGTCTTGAAGGAATTGAGGAAGGCTCCATTATGGGGAAAGTTCCTAAAGTTCTTAAAGTACCTGAAGGTGAGATTTATGTACGCACTGAGTGTCCTCGAGGGGAGCTTGGTTACCACCTTGTTTCAGATGGGGGAAAAACTCCTTACCGTCTTAAAGTTAAATCCTCATGTTTCACTCACGTGAGCATGTTGCCAGAGATGGCCCCTGGTCAAATGGTTGCTGACTTTGTTGCTTCCATCGGATCAATTGACATCGTATTAGGAGAGGTAGACCGATGAGTGGATTAACCCCTGATATTTCAGATTTCGCTTCAAAAGATAACCTTATTGCCCAAGATGATCTGACTTTTGGTAAATGGTTAAAAAATATTTGGACGGCAGTAAGAACTTGCTTCAACGGTATGGTGATTACAGGAAAGGTTATTCTTTCTCGTAAACCTGTGACCATTGAGTACCCTGAAGTAAGAGAAGAGTTACCTTCAAACTCTCGCTCACGTCTTTTTAATGACGTTGATAACTGTATTGCTTGTCTTCAGTGTGCAGCTGCTTGTCCGGTGGATTGTATCTACATCACGGCCACTCGTCGTGATAAGGAAGCACCTAAGCTTAAGACCGATGATGGTACACCTATTAAGCTTGATCTTAAGCAGTACACCATTGATACGGCCCTTTGCTGTTACTGTGGTCTTTGTACAACCGTCTGTCCTACAGAGTGTCTAACTCACACAACTGATTATGAGTTCGCTCAATACACTCTCGGTGAGATGAAGTACGACTACTTAGCCGAAGATATTCGTGCCTGGAAACACAGGATCGTTAAGGCTTAGCGGCACGACATGCCAAGCCGCCGTGGAACGGGCATGTCGAGTGACGCTCAAGCAGCTCCACCGAGCAGCGACACAGGAGCGAAGCGACGCCATGTCGCAGCCTCAAATGGCAAGTGCTCAACTACCACCAAACTAATTAAAAGTTAAAAGGCCCCAAACCCATGAAAAAAACCGCTGAAGAAATCCTCAAAAGTATTAAAGACCTTCCTGTCGATGAGTATGCAACGCCTATTAGTATTACAGGTGAGCTCAATGAAACTGCCCGCGATCTGATCATTAAAATGGACGAAGGGGAAGTTCGCCATATCCCCATCTTTAAAGATGGTACCCTGATGGGCATGGTGTCTGATCGTGACGTGAGAAATCTTGGCGATGAAGAGGTGACTGCTGAAATTTTGATGTCAAAAGATGTCTATGAAGTGGCCTCTGGAACTCTTCTTAGAGAGGTTGTCTTTGAGATGTCTTCTAAGAAAATTGGCTCTGTGATTGTTAAAGATGCTGAGACCAATGAGTACTCCATCTTTACTTCAGTGGACGCTCTTAACGCCCTTAACGAAATTCTTCAGTAAGAAATTTAAAAATGTATTAAATGGAAAAGGCTCCTAGTGGAGCTTTTTTTATTTTGTCTGACAAAAAGGTAGGTCATCGAGGTGGCGCTTAAAGAATTCAATAACCTTACCTTGAGCTGGCATACGCGTTAGCACCGACCAGTAGTAAGGCTTTGCAGGAAAAAGATGTCCTGTGGGTCTTTGATAGCGGCGTGAGCCTCTAATCTGATTTTCCATAATATCAAGAGCACAGTAGATATTGGGAAGAGGCCTTAAAATTGTCTGTCTATTGATGAGGGAACAACCACCCTTTGGTTTTCTATTAGAGACACTTAATTGAAAGAGACCTTCCGACCATTCTCCTAATGAGCGCTCCCAATAACGAGTTTTAGGGTTAAAGGCCGACTCCTGAGAACTGATGGAGGCCATAAAGACAATCCAAAAATGTTTTCTTTCTTCTCGACTTGCTTGGCGGTAACCAGAGCAATTTACTCTTTTAAGGTCGGCCTCATTAACAGAGAGGTCGATCAAAGCAGTTTCATCAAGGTAGCTGACCATGGCCTTAGACCAGTCATCTTGCCATTCATTGGGATACCAACGAAGGCCTGAGATCTCAGGAAGAGTGGGAATTGGTGAAGTACCGCCATCACCGCTATCGTCGTCACTATCGTCATCGGGAACTGGAGCTGTGCGATCGCGGTCTTGTCCTGGTTGTTGGTCTGGCGCGTCCGTTATGGGGCGAGTGTTATCAGTTGGCTCACCATTAGTGAGGGGAGCTTGAGTAAGTGGAGCTGATTCTTCACTACAAGAAAAAAGTTGAGTGAGTACAAGGGTCAAAAAGATGGCCTTTAAAACTTTGGCAAAATCCATTGTCTTCATTCTTCCTCCCTGAGGTTTTTAGGGGACTATCCTTAACCTCATTAATCCCTTGGAAGTGGGTCCCAGAATTTTTCATCTAATTTATCTGGGCTTTCTCCTATTGTTTGGGCCTAGGCGGTTTTTGGCAAGGCTAGGCGTTTCAGTGTGTAAGAACTACGTCGAGCTTACTTTTGACTACTCAAAAAACTGACACCTAGTTAAAAAATTCCATTCTTTAAAAAGTCAGTAGTTTTGGTAACCTAGCTAGGACTTTTAGCCCCAAAAGAAAGATGCCAAAGAAAATTCTTACTACTATTTTATTTTATTTACCTTTTTTCATGACTTCTGTTTTTGCTGGATTTCATGGAGAAAATAGACCCTTTGGTCACAACCTTTCTCATACTGATTACTTTCCAAAAAATAGTTGTTCTGTAGGAATCCAAGTCGTCGCCTGTGGCAATTCAAGATGGGCGGCAGGCACCAGTCCCTTTCTCTTGGGCATTTATAACATGGCCAATATTTACTTTCTCACTCGCATCGGTCGATAGATTAACGGCAATAAGAAAACCCTTCAATTGGCCTACTTCAAGACCTTTAATGATGACAGCAATATTGATCCCGGCAGGCCTTCTCGTCGTTTAAATTCAACTTATCAGCAACACTCGCTGATGGCCTATTATATCTACTCTCAAAATGTTCGCGACAATTACAGGCTTCACTGGAATGTCAGTGCGTCTTACTTTATGGATGACAAGCATCCTTTTTCTTTAAGAAGACCAACATATTATCGTAGACCCTATCAGTTGAATTTCACCACCCTACATGAAGTGCAGATGACAGAGTATATGGGGATTCAAGGCGAACTGGGCTTTATGCATTTAGAAGATAAGTATCCGCGTTTTCACGGGGGAGCGTCTCTTTATTTTAGAAGCAAGAGTTGGCTTTTTCAATTTGGTTTTACTATGACCAGCACTTTAGATGGAATGTTTGTCAATCCAGAACAGCCCAATCGCTTTGATTATCAACAAGAGCTAAGAATGATGACGAATGGCTATGATGATCCCTTTGATAAAGATAAGATCAAAGAGGACTTCTCCCTTCACCCTGAAGTGGCCATTCAATACCACTTCTAAAAAAAAGTAATCCTCAATTTTAAGAGTAGAGCGTGCAGGCCACAGCAATAAGAGAAAAGACTAGGCCTAAACTCTTCATCGCATTCATGGGGACTTTGTCGACCAGGAGGTCCCACAGAATAGAAGTGATCATTTGAGCGACGACGATTAGAACGGTGACTTTAACGGCACCAATCTTTGAAATGCCGATAGGAATGCCACTAATAATAATAAAACCACAGATACTAGGGATCACGTACCACCATTTAAAGGTCGCAAGAGGTGCTTTGACTCTAAAGAACTCTGGAAAGCTCTCCGGTGCTTTGGTGACAGCAAAGTAGAAAATGACGGAGTAGATGAGGACGAGAATATTTCCCAGAAGAAGGGAGTGGGCGAGACCTAGAGGGGCGGACATATTGCGATTAAAGCCCCCTTGAAGAATGCCGGAAACACCGACAGCGATGGGGATAAGAAATGTCCAATTCATAAAGTCTCCTTCTTCTCTTCTTTATACGATGTTTAATTCTTTTTAAGGTGTAGGCCTTTGAGGTAATCACCCTCTGGGAAGTTTGCTAAGCGCGGGCAATCCTCACTTAAAACCAATTTTTTAATTATCTTTAAAGAGGTTCCCTTTATTGTCTCACGCATTTTCTCTTCAAACTTCTTTCTGGTCACGCTGTGAGTATTTATGAAGCACAGGGCATGACCTTCTGGATTAAGAAGCTTATTAAAAAGTGGCATTAACTCTTGGTAGCTCTTTAAAGAGCTTGAAGTTTTCTTGCCATCACTACTAAAGCTTGGAGGGTCACAGAAAATGACATCAAAAGTTTCCCCACTTTTAATAAGTTCTTTAAGAGCACTTAAGGTGTCTTTATCAACTCTTCGATGGGTCTCTTTCTTGAGCTTTGGGTTGAGGGCGAGGTTTTCATCGAGCCAATCAAGGTACTTACTTGAGAGGTCCACGCTGACAACCTCTTTAGCCCCTTTCTCTAGGGGAAAGAGGCTCCAAGCACCAGTATAGCTATAGAGGTTTAAAACCTTCTTATTTTCCCAATCAATATCTAGACCTGATCTGATGGCGGCCATATCGGTATAGAGACCGAGGTCATAGCCTTGATCAAATTTAAGTGAGTAGTGAACACCATACTCTTTGAGTGTCATTTCACTTGGCATTTTGCCCCACACTGGGTGAAGGGGCGCTTCTTTATCAAGGTCCCTTTCTTGCCATGAAATCCAATCGACTTTGATATTAAGTTTCTCCAAAAGCTCACGCAGTTTGGGAATGAGATCTTTTTGAAACTTCTTCCAAAAGCGGGCGTAGCTTTGGATGACGAGCCCTTCTCCAAAGAGGAGGATTTTTAGGCCTGGTAATTGGTCTGCCTCACCAAAGGTGAGAAAAATATTTTGTCTTTCACCGCTTTGATAAAGGGGCAGGCGCTTTTTAATGGCCTTAGCGAGTCTTTCTTTCAACTCTTTTGTGAAGGTCTCAAGATAGTTATGACCTGATCCAAGAGGGCCAGCAGGGATTTTTGCCCATAGGCGCGCCTTCACTCGATGGTGGGCGGTATCGGAAATGAGAATAAAGTCTTCTCTTTTGGGTCCACTGGCAAGAAGGAAGCGCTCTTTTGCCTTAAACCTTTCGGTGTACTTATCCTTTATAACCCAAGGATGACCTCTTTCGAGATGGCGTAAGCTTTCTGGATGCAGCTCAGCTTTATGCAGATTCATTTCTTAGTGGAGAAGTTGCTTAGGAAGATCTTTAGTGCGTTGGTTGATCTCTTCGATGGTGTCTTCCATTTTGAGAATGAGTTCGTTTGTGAGTCTAAAGGGGTCATCAATATGTTTGATGCCAAGGCCTAGGAGCTCCTGCTTTTCCTCATCTCCTAGAGGAGAGTAGGGGTCAATTTTAAGGCACATTTCTTTAAGAATGCTTGCCCTATTATTGAGCTCCTTTAAAGAAAGGTTTTTCAGATTTGAACTCGAAAGATTTTTCATGAGGGAAAGTGTCCCTTAATAAACACGGCTCGTCAATTTGTGGCGCCGTATAGGACGTAAATAAGGCACCAATTTTGCTGAATTTCTTAAGATGATTGTAGCTATAACGACATTTGTCATTTTAACCTTATTGCCCGCCGATTGGACATATCGCCGGCTAGAGCGCTTGAAAGATCGCTTGAGGCTTTCAGACCCTGTGCGGGAGGGGGAGGAACTTTACCGCTGGATGGATTCTTTTGGACCGGGCCAGTCGTCTTTCGACCTCGGGCGGGCACTGCCATGTGCCACAGGCTATCCACCCTTTGGTGCTCTTATTCATGAATTGTGGCAAACCATTCAAAGGCGGGGTGGTCAATTAAGTGAGCTTCTTAGGCCCATAAAGCTTCTCTTAAGAGAGGACCTCAAAAGGGCCCGGCGCCAGCGCCACGTCTTAAAGGGGGCCACCTTTCAGCTGGTCTTTATGGTCGGTCTCGTCTGGTGTTACTTGGCGACCTTCTCACTTTTGATGGGAGTTGAATTTGAGTCCGGCCTCATCCTTTCCCTAGTTGGTTGGCAGCTCTTAGGGGTCGCTGTCTTTTATTGGCTTCTCAAGATTCTAAAGAAATGGCACTTCGATCCTTTCTTACATTCCTTAGAACTTTTGTTGCAGTTGAATGCCATTGCACAAGGCGGACAGCTTGGGCAGGCGTTCTTAGTTGAGAAGGCTCATCCCTTTTCGAAATGCCCGCGTGATCATCTCGACTTTCGCGAGCGTTTGGGAGCTGCTTTGAGTCAATGGCAGCGTCAGGGATTTGCTCAAAGAGAGGCCTTAAAGCCTCTAGGAGAAGACCTTATGCTCTTAGCTTCAGATAACACTGAGCATTTTTTAGAAAAGCTAAAGATGCTGACTTTCTTGTGGGCCATCACCTTTGTGTTGCCCCCTCTTTTTGCAGGGTCCCTTTTTGGACTCTATAAGCTTGCCGTTGTATAAATATCCTTCAGAAAACTACCAGAAAAATACACGAGAAGGATATCAAGACTATGGCAAAAGATCGTCCGCAAAACGAAAAGCAGATCATCTATTCGATGAATCGCGTTGGAAAAGTTTATAAGCAAAAGCATGTTCTCAAAGACATAAGCTTGTCCTACTTCTACGGGGCAAAGATTGGTGTCCTTGGTCTTAACGGTGCTGGTAAATCAACTCTTCTTCGCATTATGGCGGGAATTGATGAGGATCATCTTGGAGAAACCACTATATCTAAAGGTTACTCGGTAGGCTTTCTTGAGCAAGAGCCTAAGCTTGATCCTGAAAAGACTGTTAAAGATGTGGTCTCTGAAGGTGTTCAGCAGATTATGGATGACCTCAAAGAGTTCGAAGATATTTCTATGAAGTTCTCTGAGCCTATGAGCGATGATGAAATGAATAAGCTGCTTGAAAAGCAGGCCAAGCTTCAGGACCGTCTTGATGCCACTAATGCTTGGGATATTGATAGCCGCCTAGAGCTGGCAATGGATGCTCTTCGCTGTCCTCCTGGTGAGCAAAAGTGTGGCGTTCTCTCTGGTGGTGAAAAAAGGCGTGTGGCCCTTTGTCGTCTGCTTTTAAAAGAACCTGATATTCTTCT
>JAUIBX010000154.1 GCA_030427595.1 Bacteriovoracia bacterium
GCACTTGATAAAGAAGGGGCGACAGTTCTTCTTGGGATGAGAAAACCTGATAACTTTAATTGTAGTGAGCATGACCTGAGTGATAACGCTAGGCCCATAGCTCTTGATATGGGGACGAAAGAGTCGATTGAACAATCCCTGCCTCAATTACTTGAAGAAGAACTTGATATGGTGGTCAATAATGCTGGTCAACTCACGGGCGGCCTTCTTGAAGAACAACCTTTAGATGATATCTACTCCATGTTTCAAGTCAATTTGGTTGGTCTGGTTCATTTGACTCGCGCTCTTGTCCCGGGAATGGTGCAGAGGGGTCAGGGGAAGATCATCAACAACGCTAGCGTTAGCGGAGTGATGCACTTACCTTGTGCCAGTACCTATGCTGCGGCCAAGACTGCTGTTGTCGCTTTTACCAATAGTCTTAATCTCGAACTGACAGGAACGGGTGTAAGTACGCTCACCCTGATCACTCCAGGCATTAAGACGCGCATGTATGATGAAATCTCCACTCTCTATGGTGAGCATATGGACTTGAGTCAACTGAGTAGCATCCCTCCTGAGGAATACGCCACCAAAGTGATCAAGGCCATCAAAAAGGACAAGCTCTTCTATGAACCTTCAGGAAGTGTCGGTTTTGCCCTATGGCTTGCGCGCCATACTCCAGGGATCTTTAGAAAGGTCGGCACCATGAGCTTTAAGCGCTAAGGTGATTCATTTGAAAGGACAAGAGCTTCTTGAGTTTAAGATTCTCTTTTAATCCCATAGCAGTGAAGCGAATACCCAAACCAGCAGGGTATTGACCTACCGGTTGATTCTCTTTTCTTACCACCATGGCATCCATCATTAGCTCACCCTCATCAGTACCTATAAGTATTTTTAAGCTTTCACCAAGCTTAAGGTCTTGAGGAAGAAGATTGGCATTTCCAGCGATGCCACTAATAAAGGCACCACTCTTTGAGATATCAAAAGTCTTTACTAAAAGTTTCTTTTGACCATGCCATTCCATCCAAACGGGGTAGGTGCGTCTATGGCGCTGAGGGATTTTCCACCACTGCTTTTCAGGTTGGTCAACGGCCTGAAGACCTTGAGTATAGGCGTAGCTATAACTGAGAACGGCGTAGGTCACAGTGGCAATCCAGGTGGTGAGAAAACTAAAGTCTACTCCCCAAGAGCCCACAAAGAAGTTGTTTACGGCCACCACCAAAATACTAAGGGGGATGGTGTATTTAATGATGGAGAGGGCCTGGTAACAAAAGATGCCGTTAAGAAGGGTGATGATCATGACTGTCCAATTAAGGGGAGTCAACTTCATGAAAATGGCCTGCCACTCCGACCAAGTGGAGAGACTGTGTTCATAAAGGGCGGCCACCTGCAAGGGGAGTGAGAAGGCCACTGCCGTAAAGAAGAAAAAGAGAATGTTGAAAATTAAGGGTTTGGTTTTCATGGGAAACCTCTATAGTTTTACGATAGTTTTACGCTACTCATGATCAAAGCGTGGGCGAATATTATTATTGGCCGCAAAGTGATAGCAGTAGCTCTTTACTTTTCTAACGTATTTCTTGGCCTCATTGAGATGAGGAGAGTTGAGCCAATCTTTTCCTCTTTTCTTTAAGGCCTTTTTCACTCGATAAGGACCAGAGTTGTAGCTGGCCAATATGAGATCATCGAGAATGCCCTCTTCTTCAGTATAGTTTTTTAAAATAATGCTGTGGCTGTGATCACTTAACCAATAGTCTTCCACAAATTTAAGATAGGTGATGCCACCACGAATGGAGGTGCGTGGGTTGAGGCGCCACTCATTCTTAGAGTTCACCTCTCCAGAGAGGATCATAGTTTTTATAAGGTGCACCGGATAGGTGTGCAGTTGCGGGTAGGTGGGAAACTCATCATAGGTTTCTAAAACATGTTGAGAGGCCCCTTGGGTCACTTGAGTTAGGCCTATCGCTTTAGCGTGGCTAACGGCCATGGGGTTGAAGGCCGACTCTTGAGCAATAAGCCCGGCCACCAAGGAGGGATTCACTCCCTCTTGGGCACTAATGCCCTCAATCAGGTGGCGGTAACGATGCTGTTGGGGTCTGAAAGGACCGAGATCACCGAGAGGTTCAAGGGCGGCCAATGAACATGAAGGGGCGAGGTATTTTTTTGCAACAGGCTGACTTTGTTTATTTCGCTGATAACTTATGGTGATATTGTGATCCCTATGGGCCACAAGCTTAAGTCCGTGGAAGGCAAATTTTAAGATACGTCCTTCATCATGGTAGGAAACTTTGGCATTTCTCAACCAAGAATCCGTAACATTGGTGCCATTATAGAAGAGTTGAATGTCGGCATTGTCGGGGATCTTCTTGGTGTCTTTTATAGAAACAGAGAACTCTGAGGTTTGATGAAAGTTTTGGCGGCGAGGAAAGTATTGCACCATCACTTCATCTTCAATGGAGGCGATCATGCGTCCTGGATTACCTTCACTTTCCATGTCGGCGAGGTCCATGGACTGTACGACGATTTGAGTATTTTGATCCTCCGAAGGTAACCTTATGCCGTAGTGACCCCAGGGATTGGTGGGACCTGCACAGCCTGCAAAGAGAATTAAAGTCACACCTAAGGAAACTTGGGACAAGCTTTTTGGTAGGTTAAATAGCTGCGTCACGTCTGTCTCCTCACTGTAGCGTGGCATTAAAGTCACGAATTAGCTTTGGATACTCTGAAACTTGGTTGCCCAAAAAATTTCAACAGACGTGCGACATGGGTTGGCCTATTATAGAGACTCACGCCACCCGTCTCAATAGCAATGATTTGTGGCGATCAAGGCCTGTAAAAAAAGACAAACTGTCTCAAATGTTGACGGCCCATGAGGAGAGTATTGATGTCATTCCCAACTCTTAAGGCCTTTATTTTTGATATGGATGGCACCCTGGTAGACAGTAAGCTGGACTTTGATGCCATGAGGGCCGAGTTAAAGTTTCCTGAAGGCGTTCCTCTTCTTGAGCATATTGATGAAATCAGAGGTCAAGTCAGTGAGGACGAAGTTCAGTATTTCTTTGATGTCATTCACCGCCACGAAAGAGAGGGGGCCTTGGCCAGTGAGCTTATGCCAGGTGTGGTGGATTTTTTAGAGTTTCTTAATGAGGCAGGAATTCATACGGCCGTCCTCACCAGAAATAATAGGGAAGTGACCGACCTGACTTTTGATAAGTGGGATTTGAGCTTCTCTAAAGTCTTGTCTCGTGATTGTATCGTGAGGCAAAAGCCCCATCCCGAAGGTCTTCTTAAAATTTGTGAGGAACTTGAAGTAGGACCTCACCAATCGGTCTATATGGGTGACTTTAGCTTTGATCTTCAGGCCGCTAAGAATGCGGCGATGAAGGCGATACTCTATTCCCCTGAGGAGAATAGGGAGCTTGAAAGCGAAGCGGACCTCACAGTCCGCTGCTATAAAGAGTTACGTGATGGTTTTGAAAGAACTTTCTTGGAGCCTCTAGGCCTTTCTCTTCCCAACTAAGTCCATAAGCGCTTCTTCAATTTCAGGATGATCAAATTGAAAACCATCATCAAGTAAGTGCTTGGGCACTAGCTTTTGTGAATCGAGAACGATGGTCGACATTTCTCCCATCATCAGCTTAAGCATAAAGGGGGGGACAGGTAAAATGGCCGGTCTATTGAGGGCCTTACCAAGGGCCTTGCTGAAGACTTTATTGCTTACAGGGTTAGGGGCCACCATATTGTAGATACCGTTAAATTTACTATCGCTAAGCCACTCAACAATGGCCTTCACCATATCATCCACGTGAATCCACGACATAATCATCGAACCATCACCAATGGGACCGCCGGTTCCCGTCTTAAAAATAAAAGTCAGTTTATTAAGAGCACCTGCTTCAGGTCCTAGGATGACTCCCGTACGGCTGATAATTTTTCTCTTTGTTTTAGTGAGACCATCAGTTGCCGCTTCCCAATCACGACAAAGACCTGCCAGGTAGCCATTACCATTGCTAGCACTTTCATCAAGAGTCTCACCGGTGTTGACTGGATAATAGCCAGAGGCCGAGGCGCTGATAAAAACTTCTAGGGCTTCACTGCAATTTTTTTCAATGGCCTCGACTAATTTCTTAGTGGCATCGATGCGTGACTTTTCTAGTTTTTTCTTTTGAGCATCACTCCAGCGCTTATTGGCGATATTTTCTCCCATGAGATTGACCACCGCTTGAACACCTTGCAAGGCTTCGGGTGGAACATCTTCTGAGATGCCATCCCAGCGATGAAAGACCGCTGCAGTTGATTCTTTAAGGCGCGCCTTATCTGGATTTCTGGTGAGGACCACCAATTCATGACCATTAGCGTGAAGTTTCTTAAGTAGCCTCTGGCCTACAAAGCCAGTTCCACCAGTAATTAAGATTTTCATAGACATGCCCCCTAAAGATATTATTTAAGTCCCATAATAGTGGACATTTACGCTGATCCCTACATCTAAAACCTAGACAGCTTCTAAACGATTTTTAGACTCGACTTCTACAAATGTGATAGTCTTTATTGAGTTTAGGGTTAGTAATAAGTAGATAATTTCCCAGATGTATCGCAACGAATAATGGCCCAACATGGGGCAAAGTGTAGGATAAGAGATGGAATCTGAAGCAACCAAAGGTCAATACAGCATCCAACTGGCCTCCAAAATTTCTGGAGTAGGGGTTCATACCATCCGCGCGTGGGAAAAACGCTACCAAGCAGTGACTCCAGAGAGAAACTCTTCTGGCAGACGCGAATATAGCGACACTGATATTGAAAGACTCACTCTTCTTTCTGAACTTTGTACCCTTGGTCACTCTATTGGAAAGATCGCAGGTCTTCCCACTCCTGAACTCAAAGTTCTTTTAGAGAAATTAGGTAAGCAGGCCGAATCAGTTGAGATGAGACGCCAAGATATGGATGCGGCGAGAACTCCCGTGAATATTGAAGAGAGTCTCAATAATCTTCTTCTTGCTCTTAATAATTACAAACTTGATATTATTAGCCACGAAATCAATAAACTTAAACTTACGCTATCACCACGCCAATTGGCCTTAGACATCATTTCTCCTCTATTGCGCCAAGTAGGTGAGTCTGTGATGAAGGGCGACTTTAGTATCTCCCAAGAGCATGCGCTTTCTGCCATTTTAAAATTTCATATGGGTCATATGCTCTTTAGAGGTTCGGCGATTAAGTCAACTAAGCCTCAGCGCATTTTAATTTGCACGCCAGAAGGGGATTACCATGAATTTGGAATCCTCCAAGCGGCCCTTCTTTGTAGTCATTACAACCTGCCCTTTTTCTACCTAGGTCCTAATCTTCCTGTGGAAAGTTTGATGGATGCCTATAGAAGTCTTGAGGGGAATTTAATTCTTATGGGTTCAACCATCATTCCAGAAAACAAATCTTCGGACTTCATCAATGGAGTTTTTGAAACAGTGGCCAAGTCCATCGGCCAGGGTCAACTTATCATTGGTGGCAATAGCCATATCGATAAGGCCCGTCTTTCAAAGTATCGTCAGGCAAAAGCCGTTGACTCCATGCGTCAGCTCGATGAAATTTTGAAGTCTTTCTAATAACGCCCCTAAAATTTTCCAACATCTCCTCTCGATTAGCTAAGTGATTGGAATTACTTGTTTTTTCATTTGAGAAATATTCCCTTATCCGTCTTGCTCTCTGGTCATCCTCATTTCAAATGTGATACCTAACAATCGATTTTATTTGAATTGATACACACACAGCGAGGATCTATGAAGTTTGCCTTATTTTCCCTACTCGTTCCTGCCATTTTCGTTATGGGCGCCATCGCCTCAAATGATGAGCAAGTAAGCGATAGAGAAATTAGTTACAAAGAGTGCCTCAATGTCTGCTTGGATTTTGAAGAACCTGGTTATGCACTAAGAAGTTGTGTGGCCCAGTGTAAAACCAAGTATGAGCTCTCTGGTGATGAGAAGTATTGCAATACTTATGAAGATGATTGCGATCGCGACACAGATGGCGATGTATGGGGCGGGCTCTAGAAAAGAGCCCTTTTTTATTTCTATTTAACTTGGTTAAAGGCCTTAATGACGTTGGTTCGTGTGATAATGCCAACGACTTTACCGCCATCTACCACAGGAATTCTCTTCACATCTTTTTCACCCATGAAGGTCACCACTTCATCGAGAGTGGCATTAGGGCCAATAGTCTTCGGACTCTTTGTCATCACTTCTGAAAGCTTCTTCGATTTTGATTCTTTATAAATGGCTTCAACATCTTGAGCGTGAAAGCTTTTGCCAAAGAGGTGACGTAGCGAAACCATCGCGTGAGGAACGGCTTGACTCTTACTGATGAAGTCACTTTCTGTGATGATCCCTACCAACTGGTCACCATCATCAACAACGGGAATGACACTAAATCCCTTTTCCGCCATGAGTGTTGCGGCCTCTTCGACAGTTTGGTTTTCATTACAGGTGGTTACATTTTTGGTCATAAAATCGGAAGCAATCACAAGGACTCCTCAAGCTAAAATTGATACTTTTTGATTATAAGATGGGCGAGCTTTTGCCACAAGCATTTGATGCATGGGAATCTCTATGGATTTCTTAAGGATTTCTGATCCTTGGCCCACTTTTGTGGGCGCTAGGGAAGGCAATTTACAAATCTTGAGCGATGGACTCGGGTTTGTCTTTAGGGGCGTAGCGCTTGAGGACCTTTCCCTCTTCATCAACAAGAAACTTGGTGAAGTTCCATTTTATCGCCTTTGATCCCATGAGCCCGGGGGCTTCTTTCTTTAAATATTCAAAGAGGGGGTGAGCACCATCACCATTGACTTCAACTTTTGAAAACATAGGAAAAGTGGTGTTAAAGGTCATCTCACAGAAGCTTTTGATTTCTTCCTCAGAGCCCGGCTCTTGGCCACCAAATTGATTACAGGGAAAGCCAAGGACTACCAGTTTGTCCTTATTGGCCTGATAAATCTCTTCAAGTCCTTTGTACTGGGGAGTAAAGCCACATTTACTGGCGACGTTGACGATAAGAAGCTTCTTACCACGATACTCTTCAAGGGTTTTTTCCTGACCACTAATATCTGTTACTTTGAAGTTATAAATCTCACTCACACTTAATTCCTTACTTAAAGGTTGGAAAAGACGGCGCCCTACTGAATCACAGGCACTTTTTTAGTATAATAGAGGAAGTCTTCTCGAGTGGAAATAACGAGGGTCGCCCTGTTGCTTAGACAGGCTTAATTTTGATTTTTAATGAACTAAAGGAAGAGGTCATGTCCACCGCTCAAGCTCAAC
Organism: Bacteriovoracia bacterium; assembly: GCA_030427595.1. Taxonomy (GTDB): domain Bacteria; phylum Bdellovibrionota; class Bacteriovoracia; order Bacteriovoracales; family Bacteriovoracaceae. The sequence continues at coordinate 7,281 of JAUIBX010000154.1, forward strand.
AAGAAGGAAGCGCTCCCGGCCTTCCTAACTTAAGGCCAGATATTCAAAAGATCATGGGTAGCGCTAGTTCGGTTTTGTTAGGTAAGGATCGTGAACTTCTCCACGCCATGACATGCATGGTAGGGGGAGGCCACCTCCTCGTTGAAGATGTACCCGGAGTAGGAAAGACCACTATGGTTTATCTCCTTGGGCGCTTGATGGGCCTAGGCCTTAACCGTATCCAATTCACCAATGACCTTTTGCCTGGGGATATTCTCGGCACCATGGTTTACCGGCGCGAAAAGGAAGAGTTTGAATTTAAGAAAGGGCCAATCTTTGGCCAATTGATTTTGGCCGATGAGCTCAATCGTGCCACCCCTAAAACACAAAGTGCTCTTCTTCAGTGTATGGAAGAGCATAAGGTCAGTGTGGAAGGGCAAACCTTTACCCTTGAGGAACCCTTTCTTATTGTCGCCACTCAAAACCCTTTCTATCAGGTGGGAACATTTCAATTGCCTGAATCTCAGCTTGATCGTTTCTTTATGTCTCTTCATTTAGATTTTCCTGAAAGGGATTTTGAAAAGAAGATTCTTTTGCAACCCGATAGCCGCTATGAAATTGAAAAACTAGAACCAGTGATAAGTGACCAAGACTTAGTTCGCATGCGAAAAGAGGCAAGCTTAGTCAAAGTCAGTGAAGCTCTTCTTGATTATCTTCTCGACCTCATTGAAAAAGGACGCAGTGATTATGAAGAGGGGGCCTACCTGTCTCCCCGTGCAGGTAAGGACCTCATTCAGGCGGCCCGCACCTTGGCCTACTTCCAAGAGCGGGACTTTGTGGTTCCTGATGATGTTCAAGAAGTCGCTCCCTTTGTCCTCGGTCACCGTCTTTCTGGCGGAAAAGGGGTGAGCCATGGTCAGAAAATCATTCGGGAGCTCATTTCTAAAACTCCTCTCAATTCTCTTTAAATTAAAGAGGGGGAAAGCTTGTTAGAGAAGAGTCTTCACTTTATCAAAACCAAGCTGACAAGAAGCCACAATAAGATCTTTATTATCCCTAGTCGCTATGGCCTTTACTTTATCGTGATTGTCTTTGTGCTCTTTCTTATAAGCCTCTCTTATGGTCACAGCCTGGCCTTTACCACCACTTTTATTTTTGTATCACTAGTTATGACAAGTGCTCACTTCACTAATTACAACCTGGCCGGTGTGGAGGTTCTCTCTCTCTTTACCCCCGAAGAGGCCTACGCGGGGGAGTTATGTGAATGTAGAGTCACCCTGAGAAACTCCTCAAGAAAGACCCGCTTTGATTTGGTCGTAGGCATCGGTGACAAGGGCGAAAGCGCGCCCTTTTCCCTTAAGAGTAATGAGACTAAAACCGTCACCGTAAAGCTTATAGGCTTAAAAAGGGGACAAGTCAGTATAAAACGCT
>JAUIBX010000155.1 GCA_030427595.1 Bacteriovoracia bacterium
GGCTAGAGGTGTTATACAACACTCTTCAACACTTTAGAGATACTGTTTCAATAGCATCTTTTAACGCCTTGATGGCCTCATCTTTTTGAATTTCAGGAAGAAGGCCAGACTTAATATCGTTGCTATCATCTTCTTCGTCATCTCCCCCTTTCTTAGAACGTTTTTCAGCGGCTGCTTCAAGATAAACCGTTCTAAAGCCAGGGAACTTAATAATCGAACCATTGGCCCTAAAGAAATGACCATTATTCTCAAAAGTCACTGTTGTTTGGTCGATAATCGCTTGAGTCATTTGAGATGAGATAAACTTATTCCAAATAAGCTCGTAGAGTTTTTGTTGCTCAGGCTCAAGGTCACCTCTCACCTCATCAGGGGTGAAGAGAAGATTCGTGGGACGAATGGCCTCGTGGGCATCCTGAACCTTATTAGAACCTTTCTTCTTATACATATTGGGCTCAGCAGGTAGATAGTCTTTACCATACTTATCCTTAATAAACTCTCTTACAGACTCCAGGGCCTCTGGTGCCGTACGCACAGAGTCCGTTCTCATATAAGTGATAAGACCTTGCATGCCATGATCACGTAGCTGAATCCCTTCGTAGAGTTTCTGGGCCACCATCATGGTTCTCTTGGCAGTGAAGCCTAGCTTATTAGCAGCTTCCTGTTGAAGTTTTGAAGTTGTAAAAGGAGGTGTTGGGTTTTGCTTACGCTCACGCTTTTTAACTTCTAAGACATTGTAAGGCTTACCTTTAACGTCATTAACGATCTTCTTTACAAAGTCCTCGTCAGTTAATTCCGTCTTCTTATTGGACTGTTCACCGTAGTACTTAAACTCAAACTTGGTGGCATCTTTTTCCATGACACCAGCGATGGAGTACCACTTCTCAGGAACGAAGGCCTTAATCTCATCTTCTCTTTCAACAATAATTCTCAAGGCAACAGACTGAACACGCCCAGCTGAAATTCCCCTTTGAACTTTATCCCAAAGGATAGGAGAAATTTTATAACCCACAAGACGGTCAAGAACCCTTCTTGTTTTTTGGGAGTCATACATATGTTTCTTAAGTTTAGCAGGGTTAGCAATGGCATCCTGAACGGCAGATTTGGTAACAGCGTTGAAGACGACTCGATGAGTTTTAGAAGGCTTGCCAATTTCTTCAGAGAGATGGTGAGCGATCGCCTCACCTTCGCGGTCCATATCAGGCGCCAGATAAATCTTGTCAGCACCTTTAGCAAGCTGCTGGATACGCTCGATCTTATCTTTCTTGCCAGTGATAGGCACAAGATCAATTTCAAAGTTACTCTTAATATCAACCCCAAGCTTAGATTTTGGGAGATCCTTAATGTGGCCATTAGAGGCAACGACCTGATAGCCCTTACCTAAGTACTTCTTAATCGTCTTCGCTTTAGAAGGGGACTCCACTATCACCAAGTCGTAGGGACCCTTCGGCAATTTTGCAGGAGCTTTTTTCTTCTTGGTGGTTTCCGAGTCTTCGGCACTGGCCTTGGTGGTCTTTTTCTTTGCAGCTTTCTTTGCTGTTTTTTTGGCTGTCTTCTTTTTGGCAGTTTTCTTTTTTGCCGTTTTCTTGGCAGTCTTCTTCTTAGCTGCCTTCGCGGTTTTTTCTGTCACCTTTTTTCACCTTACTTAGAGAAGCCGTTCACATAGAGAACATCACTTCGGGTTTACATACGATTAAGGATGGACATAGAAATGAATGTCTACAGTTCGTCAGTATTCAACAACTCGTCGATTTCTTCAAGATCAAATTCTGTTAAACCATAAGGATTTTCTTTAGAGTTAAGGTCTTCATCCAAAAATTTGAGACCAACTTCTCCTTCAATGTCGTTGAGAGACTCAAAAGCATTGGGATCAACACCCCTATTACGCTTCTCAATATTGTTGAGGTTCTGCGCCTCTAAGAACTTGTCTTCATCGACTTTAGCTTCATTGAGGGCCTGCTCAGCCTCAAGAATTTCATTCTCTAAGCGTTCAAGCTCCTGAAGGTCACGCTCATGATCTTTGATAATTGACTTCTCGCGTTCTTGACGCTCAAGCTCCTCGAGCTCATCTTCAGTAAGCTGCACTTGGTCAGCCTTCTCAAGAAGGTCTTGACTGACATCGTCTAAACTTAATTCAATGTCGAGTTCATCTAACGCCTCGCCTTCTAGGTTCTGAAGATTTTGCATCATGGCCCTATTTCTATTCATTGAATCAAGTGCCGCTTGCTGCTCAGTCTTGGTAAGAGCAATCGTGCCGTAGGCAACAGGCTCTTTCGAGTTTGTAATCAGGCCAGTGGCAAAGTTGTCAGTTAAACTAATGACAGTAACTTCACCAATTTTATAGGTGGGATCAGGAGTAAGTCTCTTCTCAGTCCCCTTATCCATAAAAGAGTAGAGTTCAAAAACTGTTCCCATTTCTACGCCGTCAGCACGTCCTCTATCAAGGTAGGCAACATCACCAAAGGACATACCACCACCACTTGATTGATAGGCACCAATAACTGCGGCCTCAATATTTCTTTTATTAAAGGTTTTGATAATCTTGCCAATTTTAGGCGTAAAAACAGTGACCCTATCCCCACGCTGAACAAGACCAGAAACCTCTGTGACTTCCGCTTGCCACAATTGATTGATCTTCTTAATCGTTTTAATCTGGGCCCCAATCGTATATTTGTAACCGGCACGATCAGAACTTTGATGGGCAACCTGGCCACCAGGCACATAAACAGAAAAGGTGTCACCAGGTTTAACCTTCACACTCTTATCAAAGTCCACATAGATCTTATCAAATTTACTAACGAAGATATTCTCATCGCCTTTACCAACGATCTCTCCGAGGTCCTGAACAATATTGGATGTGACAAAGGTATTGAGAAAGAAGCCTTCTTTAACATTAAAGCGAATTACAGAGCTCTTATCAAAACCTGTTTCATCATAAGATTCATTAGGCTCTTGAATAATGATATCTGGTGTAGGTGGTTCATAGTCTGAGTAATCATTCTTAAGGTTTTCTTTGGCGATTAAAGATAGATCCTTGAAGGTTTCCTCAGAAGCAAACTGAAAGTAAACCCCTTGATCAATGAGCTTGTCCCTTTCTTCAATCCACTCAGGCTTGACCCCATCACCAAAGTCAGAGAAATTAACAAAGTCCCCAGCGGCCATCTTAGTCATGCGTTTTTTAACGGTTTCTTGGTCACCGAAGTCCCCAATATTAACTTCAGGCATTTTTTCAGTATCACCTGTTGAAAAAACCAGAGTCATACCGGGTTCAATCTCATGGGGGTTAGTGATTTGCGGATTTAAGGACCAAATTTTTGAGTAGTAAAAACCAGAACCAAAGAGTTTTTGAGAAATCTTCCACAGCCAGTCACCTTTTTGAATGACATACTTATCGATCTGAGAGGCCGCAGAAATCTCATCCCATTCCTTACTTGGAATTTTACCTTCAACAAACTTAGAAAGCTCAACGAGCTCCTTCTCTTCCGCACCAACATCAAAAATAACGGCCTTATCTGGCTTTAGCCCCTCTGTTTCAAACTCAGAAGCTTCGGCGTAAACACTTGGCTCATTGAGAACCCTTCCCTCTGCATCGATAAGGATTTCAACGTCATCCTCTCCATCAGTAAAAGGTTTAGGCTTATCTTTAGTAACTTTCTTTAATTTCTCTTTTTCTTTTTTTACTTTTCCAGACTTTCCGTCTTCATCAAAAATAATGACGCCAATGTCTTCTCTGAGAGAGTCGAGATCATCAACCTCCTCAAGATCAGAAATGTTAAAATCCTTGGGACCGTCCTTTTGATTTTCCTCGATGAGAACATTGACATCAGCAGGATCGAGAAGATCAAGGGAGTCAACGTCCTGCCCTCCTACCTGTGGTACGAGCAACAAGCTTAAGAATAAAACCAGTTGGTTTGACTTTTCCATCGCTTCCTTAACTACGCGCCCTCTTCAAAGAAGTCGTGCAGTATCGAGTAATACTTCTCCTGCTTGCCGGCCAATTTCAATTTGTCGCTGCAAACAATCAAGCGTCCTAGTGTTTTAATAACAAGCCCTGAAAAGGCATGATTTTCAAGAATCTCTTCAAAGACTTGCAAGGCAAGATCATACTCGCCCTGACCAAAGAGGATCTCCCCCATTAAAAACTTGGCCCGTACAACGACTTGGCGTACTGGAGATTTCTCAAGCTCTTTGATCATGTTAATGGAAGCATCGTATTTATTTTGGGCCACAAGCTTTTCAGCTTTTCTAACTTTTGCGATGTGATCTTCAATTAAGGCACTATCAATCTCTCCCGTGCTCATAGGACGTGGAGCTGAAGTCTGCACACCTTGTGCCCTTTTCGCTTGTTGAAAGACATCAACAGTTTCTGCAAGTTCACTTGAATTTTTAACCTTGCTCAGTTGGTCGACAACATCAGCAGGATTGGAGCCACTCTCCATTTGGTTCATCATATCGTTGGCCTGAGGTCCTTGAACCTGATCCATTCTTCTTTCTTTTAAAAGGGCTTCGTATTTTTTGGCGAGAGCATCGTACTGACTCTTTGGAACTGAAGCTTTAGCGCCGGCCGCTTGTTCCTCTTCATCTCCCCCAAAGAGGCTTCGACGAGAAGTTACCCACGAGCACGAGCTCAGTGAATTCAACACGATAACAAAGAGGGTTAATCGGCAAATATGGGAAGCGCCAAAAAACATCCTGTCCAGCGAGTGAGCACTTTTCACAACATGTCCTCCGTGACATAGTAGCGAGCATTGGGGAAACAGACCTCCCCTCTTTATAATTGTAAGTTGATTCTGAATGAAGTCAATCACTTAACACAAGAGCATAAAACCGACGACATTACCCGGATTAGCCGATGATATCGAAAACAACCTCAAGCGAGGATAGGAAAACTCAAGGAACACCTGAGGAAAAGGCCAAACTACGCCACCTCATCCTAAGAGTCGCCAAAGACCAAGCTGCTTTTCTCTATTTTCAACTTGAGGCCAACGAAGGCTTAGCTTTTTACTCTACTTTAGATCAAAGTTTAAAAGAGTCTTTTAGAGATATTGAGCTTTTTAGTCCAATGAGCCTTGAACCAGAACTCAATCACTTTCTTGAGGCCATTCACCCTCAGGTTAACCCCCTCATTATTCTTGATGAAATTATCGATGATGAGGAAAGCGCCGCCATGAAACTCAGTAAGGGTGGCAAAAAAAGTAATAAAGAAAACGGATAAAAAATGCGCGACAAGACCAAAGAGTCAGAAATTTTCAACAACAAGAGCACAGTCTATGGGCCAGTAAAAAGCTGGCGCTTTGGCATGTCTTTAGGAATTGACCCCATTTTTCAGACCAGTACCTGTTCTTTCAATTGCTTCTACTGTCAGCTTGGCCAAATTCAAGACATCACTGATGCAATAAAAGAATATGTGCCAACCGAACGAGTCCTAGAGGACTATAAGAAAGTAAATGAAGCAGAAGAGACGATTGACGTCATCACCTACTCAGGCAGTGGGGAGCCTACTCTGGCCTCTAATATTGGTGAGATGATTACAGGAATTAGAAAGCTCTCCCCCGATACGCCTCAGTATATCCTGACAAATGCCACTGAACTCTATAGACCTGAAGTGCGCGAGTGCCTTCTGGACTTGGACTGCATTACCGTCAAACTTGATGCTGCTGATGAAAAAACCTTTCAAACGATTAATCGTCCTGCAGAGGGAGTTACTCTTGGCCGTGTGCTTATGGGAATTAAGGCCCTTAAGCAAAGTTATAAGGGAAAACTTGAAGTTCAAAGTATGTTCACACCTTTAAATGGGAAGAACCTTCAGGCCTACGCCGATATCTTAAAAGATATTCAACCCGATCTTGTGCAACTCAATACTCCCAAGCGTCCCTACCCCAGTGAGTGGCACCGAGAGAATCGCGGTAATCATCATAAAATCTTTGATTATAAGGTCACAGAACTTAAAACATTAGATGAGAGTGCGGCCAAGGACCTTGAGAACTTTCTCGTTAAAGAAACTGGCCTTAACTTTCTATCAATTTATCGTTAAAAGCTTGGCCCACACTGGATAGTGGTCCGAGTAGCCCGGCTTCTTGACCTTATTATGGTCGTAACCTTTTGGAGCCCCCACAATTCGTGAGCCCCAATAAGGACTTTTCTTCTTGGTGTATTCCACCACTCCTTGAGTGAAGTCAGGTCTAAATGAGGCGAACTTCTCAACCCTTAAGTTAGCTGAGTGAAAGATGCGATCAAGAAGGTTCCAACTCATGGTTCTCTTATAAAAGTAGCTGGCCTCACCGGATGAATTCTCTGCTGCATCTTTTAAGACCTTTAAGATTGGACCAAAGGGATGAGGTCTTTCCTTTTCTAAAGTATTAAAATCTCCCATAACGATGATGAGATCTTTGGGTCGATTCTTTTTGAGGTCTTCTAACCTCTTGGCGAGAAGTTGTGCGGCCTCTTGCCTCTTAGGAGTTTTTGAGCGCTGGGAAGGCCAATGATTGACATAGACAAAGACCTTTCTTTTGAGAGTTCTATCCATCAGTTCAACTTCAAGAATATTACGAGTGGCAAAAGGAAGAGAATATTCTGACTTACCCATCAGTTGAAATCTCTTGTCATCAAAGAGGAGGGCCACATTTATTCCACGTTTATCTTTTCCGGTGCTCATCACGAGACCTTTGAGATCAATATTATCGCGAAATAATTTTCCGATTTTTTCATTTTCAATTTCAATCAGACCTAAGAGGTCTATCTTCTCAGGAAAGGCCTTAAGAACTTTCGTATGTTGGCCAATCTTTGCTTTGATTTTTTCTTCAGTCCAATCGGTACGAAAACATGATTTCTTATAATAAGGATTTCTCACCTTCTCACACTTCTTCTTACCCGGATGCTTTATGGGTAAATAGGCTTCATCATCTGTTTTTAGGTCATCTTCTGCATCAAAGAAATTTTCAACATTATAACTCATGACCATAAGTGGCTTAGACCAAGAGAAGGTCGAAATAAATGATATAGCAAAAATAAGAATAACTTTTTTGAGCATAAAAAAACCCTCCTTATAGGGAGGGTTTCTCTTAAAAAGTAGATTTTGTCACTTTAAAGATTTTCTTTTATCCAATTTAAAACGTCATCATGGTGGGTTTTAGTCTTAACCTTATCCATGACATGCTTGAGCTTGCCGTCTTTACCAATAATGAAAGTGGTTCTTAGAATTCCATCATATTCCTTACCCATAAACTTCTTAGGGCCCCACGCTCCATATTTATCAGCGATTTTATGATCAGGATCACTGAGAAGATCAAAGTTTAGACCCTCTTTATCGATAAATTTAACAAGTCTTTCAGGAGCATCAGGACTCACTCCTAGAACAACGGTTTTAGCAGAACTAAACTTCTTCTTAGTGTCGCGAATACCACAGGCCTGAACCGTACATCCGGGAGTCATTGCCTTAGGATAGAAGTAAAGGACAACATTCTTTTCACCTTTAAAATCTTTTAAAGAAACCTTTTCTCCTTTTTGATTCAACAAAGTAAAGGCAGGTGCCATATTACCAACTTTTGGAAATGCCATGTTCTTCTCCTTTTTTACCAATTATTTCTGAGTTCTCTGAGAGTTAAAAAAACTTCTTTTCTTTCTTGAGGTTTTCCTGGCAGATGATCACGCAACTCCTGAGAGTCCAAGCGCAAGAAAGTATTAATTTCTTTTTCTTGGGCCATCGTGGTTGTGACAGGTGCTTTATGCCAATCAATTTTCTTATAATCTTCAAGCCAGGATTTTGCCGCAGCATTACTAGGTTCATTCTTGAGCGTAAAACCTAAGTTATTCCCCAGATATTCATGACCGGGGTAAACTCTTACATCTTCCGCTAAGGTCAAAAACTTTTCTTCAATGGTTTGAAAAAGTGTTTCAGGGTCCCCCCCATTGTGGCAATTGCCCACGCCTGCATTAAAGAGGGTGTCACCTGTGAAGACTCCGTAAGGCTTTTCGCGATGAACGAGTAACAGACACAAATGGGCAAAGGTATGGCCGGGTGTATCCATTACCTGCAAATAAGTTTCATTATCGACAGCGATACGCTCCCCCTCTTCAGGGAAGACATTGGCCTCTTTGATTTTCCCTTTGCCTCTGGGATGAGCGTAAACGACACAACTGGTCTTTTTAACAATCACCTCATTGCCACGAGTGTGATCCCAATGCTCATGGGTATTGATGACACCTTTAATCAGGCCACCCAACTTTTGAGCATAGGCCAAAGATTCGTCCCCATCCCATGGATCAACGATAAAGAGGTGGCCTTGTGAGCCTTCAATAATGTAGGTAAAGTTACGTAATTGCGAGCCTGTGAAGTACTGATGCACCTTCATTTGGGCGTCCCCTCTTTAAAATGGAATCAAACAAGGCTATTCTTTGTTTTAAAAGTTTTCAACTCTTGTATAAGGTATAGAGCACATGAATATTGACGCAGCTGCCGTAACCAAAGTCTTTCTTCTTTTCTTGTTTACTAAAGCGGTAATTGAATCTTGGCTTGAGGCCAAAAATAAGAATCATATCCTCGCCAACAGAGATGAAGTTCCGGAGAAATTTCGTGACTCTATCTCTCTAGAGGATCATCAAAAAGCCGCTGATTACTCAGTGGCAAAAATCAATGCTGGTAAGATCTTTCACACTTATGACCTTCTCCTCCTTTTGGGGTGGACTCTCGGA
>JAUIBX010000156.1 GCA_030427595.1 Bacteriovoracia bacterium
CACCACAAAGAGTACTGTCAATTCCCAATGATTTAAGATTATGGCCAATATTGGCGGCAAGCCCTAGTTTTTCCCATTCCCTTTGAACGTGAACAACGGGAACTGGAGCCTCAGGAGAAATACGAGAAACTTCACCAAGAGTATATTTATCTATCCCCACATCACCTAAGACCACCAATGGTTTAAGTTGAGAGAACTGGGCAGTGATTTCATCAAAACGTTTCTTATCTATTAATTCCAAAAGATACCTCTAATTTTCAAGAATCGAGATACAGGCATCAAAGGCCTGAGCAACCTCTATTTTAGCCATACACTCATAATATGGACAACTCGCACCAGCACATTGCTTCACTTCACCACAAACGACATCAGGAACGAGGACTTTGACCTTTTCGCTCTGATGATAGGGACCCCACCGCAAAGAGCTCTGAACTTTTATGGGACTATAGAGCGCGACTTGAGGCACATCAAGAGCATTGGCCATATGAGTCGTTCCGGTAGAAGGGCCAACAAACAAATCACAATTTTTTAAAAGATGGGTGTAATGCAATAGCCCTTCTACAGAGCCATCAAAGAAGACCACTTTTTCTTTTAGAGGAGGTCTCTGGCCTAGATAATCCTTTAACCCCTCAAGATAAGGCCCATCACTTGGGGTGTAGGAGACAACATAGTGAGCATGGTCACCATACTTTTCATAAAGGCGATCAATAAGACGGCCGTAATTACGGCTTGACCAGTTGAGGGTGTGACCAGACATTCCAGGGTGAAAGATAAAAAGCTTTTTCTGAGAATTAAGGCCACAAGATTCTCTTACCTCTCTTGCCTTTTCTTCGTCTATCCTAAGAAGAGGTCTATAGGAATCTTTTTGATGACTGCTATAGTTCACATTAAGAGGGCGCGCCAAGGCCATGTTGTACTCACTCTCATGCATAACGACAGCTGATCGAGATTGGCGTACGCCTTTATTGAGAAAGAGAAAGGAGAAAAACTTTGAACGAAGACCTCCGCGAAAAGGAGTCCTCTTTAGAAAAGCATAAAAACTTGGAAGAAAGGCACCGCCTAGATGAAAATAATGGTTGGGTTTGAACTCTTTAAAAACTGTACTTAGAAAACGCCATCTTTTTAAAAAGTTCCACTTAGGGTCATAAATAAAAACCTGGTCGACACCTTCACATAGCTTGATGAGGTCACCTGATCGAGGTGAAACTAAAAATGCGATATGGACTTCCTTTTCCGTATCTTCTTTAACTTTGGACTTTAGAAGTCTTGCAAGAGGAGTACTCAGAAGACAGTCCCCAATGGCATCAGTGCGATTGATCAGAACTTTCATAAATTAAAGAAGTATCCCTGATTCTTTAGCCTTTTTCTTGGCCTCTTCAACCAAAATCTTTAGAACTTGAGCTTCGTCTAAATCACTTGTGTCCAAAACAGTTGCGCCATCAGCGACCTTTAAGGGAGAAACAGCACGGGAGGTGTCCAAACGATCTCTTTCAACTACGTCAGCAAGGACTTTATCAAGAGTTAAGTCAGTATCAGCTGCCCCTTTTTCTTTTAGTTGATCAAAGCGCCTCTTTGCTCTCACTTCCGGGGAAGCCGTAACAAAGATTTTGCAAAAGGCCTCGGGGAAAACAACCGTACCAATATCCCGACCTTCCATAACACAAACTTCTTTTTGACCAAGCTTTCGTTGAAAGCCCAGTAAAAACTCTCTCACATAGGGGATTTGAGAAAACTCTGAGGCCAGTGCACTTACCTGATGCTCTCTAATCTTTTCGGTAAGATCTTCACCGTTAATAACAATGAGCTTTTCGTTACTGACACCGTAATCAATTTGGATTGTTTCAAAGAAGTTTTTGAGCTCTCTTCCCTCTTGATAAGGAATATGATTTTGGTGAGCACTGAAGGCAAGGGCACGATACATAGCGCCCGTATCGATGTAGAGCACACCTAAAGTTTCGGCCAATCTCTTGGCCATCGTAGACTTACCACTTCCACTAGGGCCATCAATGGCAATGACTTTTTGCATGATTATCTCTTCTTATCTTATCTCTCTATGAGATTAACTAATGACTAAACGAATCAGTATTCGAAAGGGTAACAATCTTTACCTAGGAGTAAAAGATAGAATCACAAGAGTTGAGTTTCTTTTTAAAAGATAGTTTCTGGGAAATCCTGCATATTAAGCGCCACGTCATCAGCATGTGGACCTAACTCCCACCAAGAAATGAATTCGATCTCTTGCCACTCAAAAGGAAGGCGGCGCCTTACGACGTAGGTTTCATAGTGAAGAGGGGCCGTGTTTTGAAAGTGACGCTTAACTCCAGCAGTAAGTAAGCGATACGCTCTTCGAACCTTATTTAGGTAGAGGTTCTTTTTGCCAACAGGTCGATTCCAACGCAAGCGGCGTAGGGTGTAACCAGGCCCCATGTTGTAAGCGACGGTGGCATGAACATAATTACCTTTAAATTTATTTAAAAGGCGTTTGAGGTAGAAGGTACCTAGCTGAACATTATGAACGGGGTCATTTGTTAGTTCATAGGCAAGCTTTGAGTTGAGACTACGGTTCAAAAGCAGGTTTAACCATTGAGAGGTTGCCGGCATAATCTGCATCAGACCTGACGCCTTTACAGGACTCTTAACTCGAGGATTGAAATGACTCTCCACCCACATAATGGAAAGAATCCAAAAGGGGTCCACCTGATATTCTTGAGAAAAATGCAGAGCAAGTTGAAGATACTTCTTTAGGCCTTTCTTTAGTTGAGTGGGAGCACGGGCAATAATAAGTTCTTCAAGATCGTGACGAGTTAACTCCTCAAGACGATAGAGAGGGAACTTTAGGCCAAAGGATGGACCAGTTTTACTAAAAGAATAGTAGGTTTTGGGAACAACTGCAGGTCTGTGCGGAGGACCATAAACAGGGTCTTTGTTGATGTGTTCATAGGTAAGTTTACCAGTGGCCGAATACTGGGCCCCCTCCACAACCATAAAGAATATAGCGAGGAAGGTTAAACTTTTAACCGCTGAGGGTGCTTGAGCTAAGGCTTGGTAAAAGACAACCATGGACCTCCCTAGGGCCTGGAACCATTGCCAGTATTCGGAGATCACATCGAGGCCAGGGAAGTTTCCTACCGCGGGATTGGTTGAAGTCATTTTCATGATCTCTGATCTAGCCTTTTCGACTCACTATGGCAATGGCGGATGCCCATCAAGACGCTAGATGCGTCTTTTTTTCATAGCAGCAATTGCAGATTTGCTACGGCATCAGGGATGCTTTCTCATCCCCTAACACACCATATCAAAACAAGACATGTGCTTCCACCTTCAAAGTTTTGCCGAGTTCTTTTATAGTGGTCACTTAACCTCTTAAAAGCACGAAGGAACTCGAATGAGCAATACTGACTTTAATCACCTCAAGGATGAAAAATCGGCTTACCTCAAGGCCCACAAGGATAATCCTGTCCACTGGTATGCCTATGGTCCTCAAGCACTTCAAAAGGCCAAGGATGAAAATAAGCCCATTTTTCTCAGCATAGGGTACTCTAGCTGCCATTGGTGCCACGTCATGGCCGAAGAGTCTTTCAGCGATCAGGAGACCGCAGACTTTTTAAATGAGCACTTCGTAAATATTAAAGTTGATCGTGAAGAGCATCCGGATATTGATCAATACTACCAGCAGGCCTGCCAACTCTTTATCAAGACAGGTGGCTGGCCTTTAAGTGCCTTTCTATTGCCCGACATGCGACCTTTCTTTGTTGGCACTTACTACCCCAAAAAAAAGAAGGGGGAAAGTGCAACCTTTATGGAACTCATAAAGGAACTTCAGCGCGCTTATTCACAGGATAAGGAACAAGTTGAAACCAATGCCAAGAATGTAACGGAGGCCATCGCTAAAGGCCTTGGCCCCAAAGAAGAAGTTCCTTTTCAAGGACACTTCCCGCCACCGATGGCCATCCTTGAGGCCATTAAGGAGTTTGCTGACGAAAAAAATAAAGGTTACGGACAGGCCCCCAAGTTTCCTCACTTCCCTTTTTACGAATGGGCCGTAGAGCAAATCCTTGAAGGCATGATCGATCAAAAGGGTGGTCAGCATATTGTCGATTCCCTTGAGAGACTTCTTGAAGGTGGAATTACAGATCATGCCCGCGGAGGAGTTCACCGCTACTCTACCGATGATCAATTCTTAGTGCCTCACTTTGAAAAAATGCTCTACGATCAGGCAGGCCTCCTTAAAACCCTATCGAAGCTCTCTCTAATTTTTCCAAGTCCCCTAGTGTTTGATACTCTTATCAACACCCTAGATTACCTTGCTTTAGAGATGCAGGACGAATCGGGGTATTTCTTTTCTGCTCAAGACGCAGACAGTGAAGGCGTTGAGGGGCTCTACTTCACTTTTACTTATGATGAATTCTGTGACCTTATCGTTAAGGCCTCTAAAGAGGATGACCTGGTTGAAAAACAAGATCAAATCCTTAAGTGGTTTCAAGTCACTCAAGAAGGCAACTTTGAACAAGGTCTAAACGTCGTTTCCTTAAATGATGAATATAAGAAAGAATTTCTCACCTCAGAGGGCTGGGAAATTGTCAGAAGAATAAGACGCCAGATTCTTGAAGAAAGAAAAGGCCGTATTCCACCTGCAACAGATAATAAAGGACTTGCCAGTTGGAATGCCATGATGATCAGTGCCCTTGTGGATGTTATGCAATATTGCCAAGTAGATATTATCAAGAGAAAGGCCAGTGACCTTTTTAATAAATCTCTTGAGGGTCACTACAACACATTCCTCCTTAATAAAGATAATGCAGGAATGATGCTGAGGCACACGACAACGAAGGAAGGAAGTCTTGCTTACCTTGAAGACTTTGTGACCTTTGCCGAGTCTATGATAAGAGTTTATGAAGTCACAGGTAACCCCACCTTTAGGCAGAACTTTGGTGACACTCTAAACTTCATTTTAAAAGAATTTGTGAGAGAAAATGAAATCACGACCCGCGCCGTATCCCTTGACCAGCACGAGCTCTATCCCAACCAACCGGCATCCCCTTTTGATCAGTCCTTTAAGAGTATGGCGATGACCCTTTGCTCTCTTGTAAAAAGAGCAAGAATCCTTTTTATGGATGAGGAGATCGGCGAAGAATTAAATGGATACATGGAAGACTCCAAACATTTCATCCTGAGAAACCCCATTAACGGAGGTGAGGGGCTAAGAACTCACTCCTATCCCATGGCCGCCTACCGCGCAGTAAAATTGCCAAAGCCCTGGTTACAAAATAATCAGTTCATTCAATTCATGGCCTACTTCCTACCTCGCTTTGTATTGGATTATCACAACGAAGAGAATGAGAAGTGGGAAATTTGCAACCTCAAGCAATGTGAACTTAACGGTGAAGGCTTAGAAAGTTTCATGAACACCCTTAGACCACCTAAGGAGAATCAAGCCTCAGATGAACCTAATAAATGAAGGCCAGGCCACTAGCAGATATTCAGGTCCTTGATCTCACCCATCGACTGCCAGGCCCCCTTGCAGGTCATCTTCTTCAGGAAATGGGGGCCGTCGTCACAAAGGTCGAGGACGAAAAATTTGGTGATCCCTTTCTGGATGGTTTTTTTAAGGAAATGGATCCTTCCTTTAGCTTGTGGTACCAAGCGATCAATAAAGAAAAAAAAATCGAGCGTTTTAACCTCAAAGAAGAAAATCAAAAATTACTAGAGTTGGCCCAGTCAAGTGACATCATTCTGATGGGCCTTCCTCCTAAGATTCAAACTCTCTATGGTCTAGACTTTGAGTCCTTAAGTAAAACGGCAAAACGTCCCTATGCCATGATCTCCATGACGGCAACCCATGAGCAATCTCGAGGCATGCATGACCTCAATGCCTTGGCCTTAAATAGACTAATCGATCTTCATGTGTGGGAAATGACCCAAAACCATCAAGATCAGGTAGTGGCCCCGCCCTTTCTGCCGATTGCAGGTATTGGTTTTGGTTCTATCCTAGCTTCACAGGCCTTGGGCCACCTTTTAAAAGCGAGAGCTGAAGGCCTGGCTAATTCCAGTATTATTTCATTAGAGGAAAGTGTTCAGGCCCTTTGGGCTCCTTTTTATAGCGAAGAGCTCCAAAAGAGTGGTCAAAAGCGCTTTCTCCATAATGGCCGCTACCCTTGTTATAATATTTATCGGCTTAAAGGCGGTGCTCACCTTGCCGTCGCCTCACTTGAGCCTAAATACTGGGCACGCTTTTGCACTATTTTAGAATTGCCTCTTACAGAAGAAGAACGCTTCTCACTAAAAGACACCCCTCAAGGAGAAAAGGTTTTTTCCCAAATAACAAAGAAGTGCCAAGAGCTTGATGGCCAAGGGGCAAAGAAGCTTTTTCAAGCCAAAGACTGCTGCGTTGACGTCATCATGCCTCTTTAAAGGCCTAGAAAACTAGCAAAAGGACCCCAGCGATCTGCGTGATCTGGAGTCATTGTGCACTAGGTCCAAAAGATCACCATTTCAGCTTGAGTTATTTCAATAAGTTACAAATATAAAGTTTTGGCACGCCCCTTGTAGATACCCCCTCCGACAACCTGAAAAGGAATTTTGGGTTTAAAGAAAACCAGGAAGGTTATGGTAACGGGCCCAAGAATAGGGCCAAAGAGAGGACACCATGACCAGATTATTATTAGCATTTGGCATCTTTATGACCTCTCTCGTTTTGTCTCATGGAACCTTAGCGGGAGATAGCATTTCAAGAAATTACGATCGGGTACCGGTTGCTCTAGCCGATAGGGCCCACAACACCAAGGCCTTAGAAACTTTTTACGGCGATGTCATCAAAGTAGGAGAAGTGAGATCTGCTAACTCGTCTGACGTAAGAGAGCTTCTCAACTCTCACCAAATTGAACTCAATGATGGTGAGATTTTTTACCCAGAAGAAATCGAGTACCTACTCGTTCCTAGAGGAGGCGACCTTAAAGCGCCTCACACACCAGATTAAAGTCCCACCCATGTGGTAAGGAAATAACGATTCCCTCGTTTGTGGTTAGGCCCCTTGGAAACAAGGGGCTTTTTTATTGTTGTCGAATACCGATGGCCTCATCTCTAACATGCAAATCCACTTGCATGAATGGAATTTCAATATCCTCTTTCTTAAAGGCATCGCTAATCATAAAGCGAATATCTGACATAATCCCCTCATGATTCCAAAGATCGTTTACCCAAATCGTGAGGGTAAAGTCGAGGGAGCTTCCTCCAAAGTCCTTAAAGAAGACTTTTGGTGGTGGGCTCTCAAGCACTTTAGAGTGGGCCTTGCCAATATTAAGAAGGATTTCTTCAACCGTTCGCGGATCTGTACCATAGGCCACCCCAATATCCACATGGTAGCGGATCATATCCCCAGAGATTGTTTGGTTTACCACCTGTTCAGAAATAAATTGAGAATTAGGAACAATAATAGAAACATCATCTCTTGTATTAATCAAAGTTGAGCGTGCGCCAATTTCAAGGACCTTCCCACTCACACCTTTCACTTCCACGATGTCACCCACTTTAATGGGACGCTCAAGGAGAATAATTAAACCCGAAATAAAATTTTGTGTAATATTTTGTAAACCAAAACCAATCCCAACCATCAAGACTGCACCGACGGCGGCAAGGGAGCTCATCTTAATACCTACGGTATCTAAGGCAACAAAACCCCCAACAATAAGGACGGTGTATTTGGTAAAGCGCTTGATAGAATCCTTAACGCCACTGTCGAGATCTTTCCTGTCCGCCAAAAGCCGGCCAACTCCGCGTTCAGCATAGCGGCTAGCAATAGTGGTGAGCCAAAAAAGACCAATGGCCGAAATGAGAGAGAGAAGACTAATTTTATGTCCACTGACTTCAAAAAGAGTGAAGCGAAGGGCCTGCCAAAACTGTTTTAAAAGCTGGGTCGTTTGTTCGGAATTCATTATTTAGGACCTCCTTCAGGTCTTTTAAGAACAAATCTCAAGCACTCTGGGTCACCCGACATAGGGACTGTACGTTCGCGCATTGGAATCATTTTAATACTGGACTGACAAACAAAGTAACGAATCTCAAAATTCGCCTCTTGAAAGAGGGTCTCCCACTCTCTCGCCTCTAAAATGGTCCTAATGGGCCTCTCTTGGTGGTAAAGAACATTCTTTTCATGATCAAAGTAGAGGTCATGATCAAAGGATAAATTCTTGTGGGCCATCATCACTTCACCAGCAAAGAGACCACCAGGCTTAAGACTTTTTCCAATAACTCCTAGGGCCTGAAAAACCTCAGGAAGAGAACTTAACCCATGAAGGAAATGACCATCGAGAATAAAGGAAAAGGGGCCATGGGGCAGATCAAGAGTAGCGTCCGCTTCAATGTAGTTCACTTGTCCATGGGGTGCCTGGGAGATGGCCTCACTGGAGAGATCAAAGGCATAGAGGTCTTTTTTACCGGATAGTCCGAAAAAGAGCTCATCACCTTTTTCAAAAAGAGAATAGTGGCCACTTCCCACCTCTGCCCACGGCCCCTCATTTAACTTTTGAATGAGCCAATCTTTTAAAGGCTCCTTAGAAAGGAAGCTCACTAAACTAGCGGCCGGCGCCTTTCTCTGGGATAGGTTGCGATACTGGGCATCGAGGTAGCTTTTGCGATCCGTATCCTTCATTTCTTCCTTGAAATCTCAATGAGTTAGATAGTGAGGAA
>JAUIBX010000157.1 GCA_030427595.1 Bacteriovoracia bacterium
TTAAAACTTCCTTTCCAAGAATCATTAATACTTTCATTAGGAATCCTCACTCCTTCGGCCGGCTTTATCATCAACTCCCTTCACTCGTATCAAGTTGGAAACGATCAAGAGTACTGGATTAAGTCCAAGGCCATAAGTAAAGAAGTTATTTCCATCGTTTTTTTACTCGTGGCCCTACAAAGTCATGATATCAAGTCTCTATCTTATTCAATCATCTTTTTTGTGGGCCTCTTCCTCATCCTTCCCATGATTTTTAAGCTGTTTTTTCGGTTTGTCTCTCCCTATGCGCCTAACTCAGAAGTGACTTTTTTAGTGGCGATCTCACTCATTTCAGGTGTCATCTCAAAAGAAATGGGAGCTTATTATTTAGTAGGTGCTTTTATTGTTGGGCTGATTGGATCGCGTTTTAAGAGCGAAGTGGCACAGAACAATACCTGCGACAATGGAGGCGATGGCCTCGGGGAAGGGTTTGTGAATGTGAATAATGGCATAGGGGAGAGTCATAATGAAAATCGCCATTCTGTCCACTTTCTCGTTTAGAAAGAAGAGGAGAGGTCCTCTAAAGAAAAATTCAATAGCAATAAATTGAGGCAAATAAATGGCCTCAAAAGTGGCCCATTCAAAAAGGGAAGAAGGTCTATAGAGAGGATAGAAATTATAAAAACTTGGTCTCATGCAAATAACACTTAAAACGATTATCATGAAGAGACCAAAGAGAGCGTAGGGTGAAAACTCAGGAAGTGAAGGTAGACGAAGTCCTTGAAGTTTACTTTGTGCCTTTGATAATTTGAGAAAGGATGCCGTAAGAATTAAAAAGAGCAACCAAAAGGAAAGAGTTGTGTAGAGTTGGGCCATCAGTTGAAGTTCACGCCAGCTCATCTGTCTCTTTAATTTCGGCCCTAGAATTTTATGAAAGGGACCCTGCCAGCCAAAAAATTCTATGACCAGCATAATGATAGTGATTAAAATCATTACCTGGGTCGTATGACCCTTTATATCGTTTAGGATGAGGCGAGCTTCACTTGCCACCGTCTTTCCTAGAGGCTGCAACATTTTTAGGCCTTTGTTTAAAAATTAGCAGTAGGTTACAATAGAATAGCATAAAGGCAGGTTATTGAGTGAGAGGGATATGATTTTAATCATCGATGATGACCCAGAAATACGCGAGCTTTTGGGAGATTTTCTTGAAGACTTTTCTGGTACTCTTCACTACGCTGAAAGTGTTCCTCAAGCGTTAAGTCGATTACAAAAACATCACTTTCAATTCGTCGTTTGTGACCTTGTCCTAGGTGCCGGCCATGGTGATAATGTCTTTAACTACATGAGAAAAAAAGGCAGTGTTCATAAAAAGACCCCAGTTCTCTTCATCAGTGGTCAAAAGGAAGGTCCTGCCGTTCAAGATGAGTTGTGCTCCTTCTTGGCCAAGCCCTTTTCTCAAGAAAGCTTCCTAGAGGAAATAAAGGCCTTATTGGCAAAGAAGACTCCTCAAAAGAATGATAAGGGCCAAGGTGAAAATCAGGCTAAGTCGGCCGTCCACCCTCACCTTAAAAAACTTCTCTCAGGTAAGAAATGATTCTCTCTAGTATTGTTGCCATGGGGAAAAATAGAGTGATTGGAAAGAATAACCAAATGATGTGGTCAATTCCTAGCGAGTATCAATTCTATCGCCAATGTCGGGGTAATCATTACTTCATTATTGGTCGAAAAAATTATGAGGGCTCCGTTGCGCTTCATACTAATGAGTTGGCCCTCGTCCTTAGCCGTCAAAAAAACTATCGCTGTGATCATCCTTGCTTTACTTCTATCGAGGAGGCGGCTCAGTTTGTTCTTGAAAAAGGAGAGAGTGAGCTCTTTATTATTGGTGGCAGTGAGATCTACCAATTGGCCATGCCTTATATTCACAGGCTCTATCTTTCCATAGTTGATTACTCACAAGAGGGAGACGCTTACTTTCCACCCCACGAAGGTCATGCTTGGATTCTTAAAGATTCTTTTAAAAGAGTAAAGGACCAGGACACTCCTATTCCTTGGGAGTTTCAGCTTTTAGAGAAAGAGCCTGAAATTTCTTTAGATTTGAAATAGGCCCTAACGACAGTTGAACTCAAAAACGATAATAGGCAGACTGTCTCGGTACTGGCTTCTTAGGGAGACGAAGTCACTTTCACTTTGATAGCGACGCATGACCTTTGCCTTTTTAGGGTGACAGGCCTTGGCCAAGAAGACGCGCACTTGATTTTCTCTCATGCTATTCATGCTCTTTCTTTCATGAACCACGTAGTGGGTGCGACCAAAGTCCAAGCGCCCGTCGCGGCCAGGGATGCCTTGGTCAAGGACTGGTTCCCATGCCTTGAGCTTATCCTCAGAGCTTGAACAAGAAAGGACAAGAAAGGCGAGGGTGCCTAAGGCCAAAAGTTTAAAGCAGAAAGAAAAAGACTTCATGAGTACTCCTTGTTCTTATTGCACTTGAGGAAGCACTCTTTGGCAACTTTAGGTCAGATGACTTGCTGCCCTGTGGTAAAAATGATAATTAGCCTCTATGACTAAAGAATCAAGCTCCCATACAAAGGGACCTTTTAGAAGTGAAAAGATAGAAGACGCTCTTAAGACATGGGAGAGTGGTGGTCTGGTTGCTATTCCAACGGAAACGGTATTTGGACTTGGAGCTCCCGTCCATAATGAAGAACTTATCAAGAAGGTTTTCTCTTATAAAGAAAGGCCTTTCTTTGATCCCCTGATCGTTCATGTCTCTTCAGTTGAGATGGCCAAAAATTACGTTTTAGAGAGTCACTGGAATGAAATTTGTGAAATCCTGGCCAAGACTTTCTGGCCTGGGCCACTCACTCTTATTTTAAAAAAGGCTCCTGAGGTAAGTGATCTTATTACTTCTGGTCTTGATACTGTCGGTATAAGGATTCCTGGGTCCAAAAAAACTAGAGAGCTCATTTCAAAACTTGGTCAGGGTGTGGCCGCACCAAGTGCCAATAAATTTACCAAAACGTCGCCAACTCATCCTGATCATGTTGAACGTGCTTTTAAGGATCATTTTCTTTGCCTGTTAACAGATACGGAAGAATATCAGGAACGCGAGCGAACTTCTAAAAATGTTGGTATTGAATCAACCATTCTCCAAGTGGAAGGAAATGTCCTTAGACTCTTAAGACCGGGAGCGATTACCCCCTACGATATTGAGAGGGCATTAGAGGGCCAAACTTATCAATGGGTCGCTGGAAAAACAGCTTTTGATAGAGAGGCCGAAAAAATGACGGCCCCAGGACAATTTCCTGCTCACTATAGACCAGACTATCCCTTGTGGTTATGTGAGAAAGATGAATTGACCTCTTTTTTTAATTGGCGTGAAGAGCAAGGTGAAAATAGAGATCAGGCCCAGGTGGAATTTCTTGAAAAGGATCCCTTTGTGACGGCCCGCCAGCTTTATTTTCTCATTCAAAAACCCTTACCTGAAGACAAGAGTTTTAAGGTCTTTGTGCTTCCTCATGGCCGTGGGGACAAAGATGATAGGCAAAAGCAAATGTGGGTAAGCGTATTTAACCGTCTGGAAAAAGCCGCTCAAACCTATCAAAAGTAAAACTTTTGGGGTTTTACTCGCTAAGAGATAGCCAAAAGTGGTCCTTTTTGAGATTTTCAATTTGTTGGTGAGATAATTGCCATTCTCGCCCATAGATATCCCGCAGACATAGGGTGTAGATGGTATGGCCTTCAATGAAAGTGAGGTCTAAAACTTCAATTGTTGTGGATTCACCTGGCCTTAAAGTCCGAACAAAATTTTGAGGGAATTGGAAGAGTTGGCGTATGCTACCCCTTCCATTGAGGGCACGAAAAAACCATGACTCAAAGTGGTAGCTCTCCTTTCCCGTATTTGTCACTTTGATGACGAGGCCAACCTCTGGACTGGGGTTTGCTCTTTGCTTGGCCTTAATTTGATTGGCACTAAGATGATGGGATTCACTAAAGAAGGCCTCCATTTTGAGGGGAGCTGTCTCAGGAAGGTAGCGAATAAGGCGACTTTGGTAGAGGCGATAGAAAATCACGCCGATGATGGCACCACACAGGGCCAAGGCCATGCTAAAGAGGGATAGTTGACTAAAAGAAACTTCGATCATGGGATTATTTTAACAAATAACGTCAATTGGCCCAAGCTTCATCTTTTTGCGATTAGTTGAATTTTTCTGTTATTCTATAGACAAGATTTAATCAACAAGTGAAGGGGCTAACATTCCCTTTACAGGCCAATACTTTTGGCCTTTTATTGTGTGGAGGAATTATGAAGGCCTTATCTCTACCCCTCAAAGTTGTAGCATCTGTCTTAGTTGGTTTGGGTATTTTACTACCCATGATGCTCGGTATTTTAGTGCCCTACGGCCTTGTGTTAAAACTGCTTGGATCTTAGGAGGATTTTGTGTTCGAACAGGGAGTCTCATCTTCATCTTCATCTTCATCTACAAAGAAGACTAACCATCCATTAGAAAAAGACCTCTATCATAGGGACCCTTATCTTCTCATTGATGATGTCGTTGAATGTGATTTCCAACGTATCGTTGTGCTTAAGAAACTTACCGGTAAGGAATTCTTCTTCGCTGGTCACTTTCCTAACGCTCCTATTTTACCAGGCGCCCTTATGCAAGAGATGACAAGCCAGTCTGCCGGGGTTCTCATTGCGCGTTTTCATAACCCTATGGGAAGTGACTATGACACTAATAACTTTGACCCTGAGAGACCTGCACTAGGTGTGCTTTCTCGTATAAAAGATGCGAAGTTTAAAAACTTTGCTCGGCCGGGGGATGAGCTTCGCCTAACCATCAATCTTATTGAAAGGCTTGAGAGTGCCTTTGAATTCAAAGGGCTGGTTGAAAAGAAAGTAGGTGAGGCCTTTGTACCAGTCATGCAAAACCACTTTCTCCTTACTAATATTCCTTCAAGTATGCTCCTCGCAGATTAGGGAGCTCAGAGTGAAAAGATTTACTCGCCAGGAAATTGAGTCCATGGAAGATGATCGCTACCGCGCTCGTTTAATCAATTGTTTAAGCGGGGTTAAGACGGCATGCCTTATTGGGACTGTAGATAATGAGGGCGCTACCAACCTTGCGGTTTTTTCTAGCCTCTTTCACCTAGGTGCCAATCCCGCTCTTATGGGTCTAATTTTTAGGCCTCATGTGACACCTAGGCATACTCTAGAGAACTTTAAAGAGACGGGCTTTGCTACCATCAATCTTTTAAGTAGTTCTTACCAAGAAAATATCCATCACACGTCAGCTCGCTTTAGTAAGGATCAAAGTGAATTTGATAGATGTGGCTTTACTCCAGAGTTTTTAAATGAGGGCGTAGCCCCCTTTGTGAAAGAG
The DNA here is from genome assembly GCA_030427595.1 of Bacteriovoracia bacterium. Lineage (GTDB taxonomy): Bacteria > Bdellovibrionota > Bacteriovoracia > Bacteriovoracales > Bacteriovoracaceae. The sequence goes on from JAUIBX010000157.1 coordinate 5,361, forward strand.
GCTCAAGTTAAGTGGTCTCTTTCTTTTGTGAGGCAGGTGGACATCCCTGAAAATGGCACTCATATGGTTATAGGTGCAGTTGAAGATGTCTTTATTCCACAGAATATTCTTAAAGAAGATGGCTTTTTGGATTTAGCGGCCATTGACCCTTGCCTAGTGACAGGTCTTGATTGTTATCATCAGGTAAAGTCAGGCACTCGCTACGCCTACGCTAAACCTGATCATAAGCCTCAAGCCCTTTCTTAATTTCTATTTTTAATCTCCTTAATATTTAGACTTGGACAATGGGCTTTTTTGACGGCACTTGGGGTTTGGGTGTTATAATAATTCTACAAGACCAAATCAACTAAGGACTCGATTAGGTGACATCGTCTTCAGGAAAAAAAGGCGTAGGAATTTCAGCAGCTGCTGATATGCTCAATGGTCTCGACAAAGAAAACCGCGATCGCGTTTTAGAAATCATGATTAAAAAAGATCCGAGTTTGGCCCATCTGATTGAAGAGCAGATGGTTAAAATCGATGATCTCAAAACCATGACCAACAACATGTTACAAGACTTTGTTAAAGTCGTTTCTATGGAAAAGCTTGGTATGGCCTTAAAGTTTGGCGAAGAGTCGACCTTAGAATTCTTTCTCTCCAAGTTGTCACGTTCTATGAGTGAAGACTTAAAGTTTTACTACGACAAAAAGGTTCCACGCGAAAAAGCTCAAGAAGCTTATCAAGAAGTCATGAATAAAATCAGAGAAATGGTCGACCAAGGTAAGTTGGTCCTTGGTGGTGATCAAGACGAATTTGTTTAAAAGAAGTTCATATGGCCATGGAAGGCCTAGTATGAGAAGGGGGAATCCATGGAAGGAAATCCCCCTTCTTTTTTATTCGTTACAAATATAGGCCGTGGCCATCACTTTTCTCTTTGATCCATTAGGAATAGTTTCATCAAAGTAAATGGAGTCAGCATCCGCATCAGCGGCCTTATTGATGGCCATGTTGCGGGCCATTCTTTCTGATCCTTCATTATGCTCACCGCTTACTTTAGCGACCACTTCACACTCATTGTCTTTTGGTTTTCTTTGTAACAGTTCTACTTTTTTAGCGTCATCACTAAGGCTATAGGGGTTACTTGCACATCCTGTCGTAAGGATGAATGCAGCTACTAATATAAGGTTTTTCATGATGATCTCCTTTAAGTTAATTGAATTTCTCCTATTGTAGAGATGTAGCTTAGGCCGACAACGATAAAATTATTTCAGGGTCTTTTGAAAATATTATAAGCTGGTGCTTTTTTGCCCCACGTCGTGTCAAAAACAGGTATTACTCCTCGCCACAACCGCAAACGACCCGTAACCTTTTGGAGGGGAATATGAAAAAGCTAATTACTCTTATCACTCTTTTGAGTGCAATGATGACGGCCTCAGTTCAGGCAAATACCATTGACCAAGTAGAGCAAACAGAGATGGCAAAAAAGCAATTGGCCGCTTCTTACAATGCCTTTGTTTCCATGTCTGATCGTCAATATAAGAAAGCGATGCGCGAGCTTGCTGAACAAGCTGCCAAGGCAGAGCTTACCCAAGAAGCTGAACTTTTCTACTCACTTTCAAATGATCCTAAAAGCCGTCTTGAAATCCTTGAGCAAATGAAAGGTCAAATTGAGGCCAGCTCTGAAAATGGTATCTACTTCATTATCTATCTTATGTATCCTCAAACTTGGTGTTTTGCTGGAGACATTCGTTGTGGATTTGGCGTAGGTCTACTCTCACTCCTTACTCTCTCTGGTGATGAAGCGAGTGACATCTAAGTAGTTATAATTACATTGTGTTATTTTTGAGGGGCCGCTATTTTGCGGCCCTTCTTTTTTATAATCATGCCACTTTTTAATGCGGCGCATGTTTAGTTGTGGTACACCCATTCCATGGTTAATCTGATCAGGACAATTATTCTCAAAGTCCTCTTAATGGGGATAATGGGGAATTCAATGGTTGGTGCTCACAGCACCTCCGCTTCGGTCATTCATGTCTTTTATGGAGACCTCAAGCCTGGTCAGCAAAGTATTTTGGAAAAGGTATTTAGACCAAAACTTTCTCTTATGAGTGAAGCCGATGATAGGGTAAAAGTAAAAGAAACCTTTAAGGCCAAACTGAAGATATTCTCTCGGCCCTTAAGAGTCCTGACACCTTAGGAATTCTCTTTCTTGGCCACCCGGCGATTAAGACGGCCGGGGTTTTTCCAAATAAGAAAATCATTCATGGTTACCTAAAGGACGGGGAAGGTCGTTATTTACCTAAGAAACTTCTTAAGGCCACTCATCCTAGTCTTGGCCTTCTTTCAATTTTGACTTGTCATGAAAGTGCCATCATTCCACTTTACTTAGACGGCCTACCTCAAAAGGTAAAATACTATCAAAGCCCGAGTCATGGCCTTGATGCACTAAAGAACCCTCTCTATGAGTTTTCTTCCTTCTACTCTATACCCAAGGTGTTAGAGGAGATTGCTGATGACCTCAGAGAAGGAAAACTTAATGAAGGGGATTACCATCATGACTTTAATGGCATTCAAAAGGGTACTTTAAAACTAAAAGTACGTGACCTCATTTCTCAAAGGTTTACTTATACCGTTGAAGTGAATGATGAATTGGTCGGTATCCTTCATGCTAAGAAGAATAAGAGAGGCCGTCTTCTTAATGAACTGACCTTTACCTTTCCTATTCATAACAAGCTTAAGAAGGAAGGTAATAAGATCACGATTAGTGCCGATGACTCTGATCGCCCACGTCCTCAAGGGCTTTCTGTTGTTGATGATATTTTAGTCGATAGTGTTGAAGTTAATGGGCTCGAGCTTCTCGCTACGCCCCTTCATATAGGAGATCAACCTGAATTTCCTGATATGGAAGAAGGTCTAGGTTTTCTTAGAAATCATGATGACTTTTCAAGATCCTCCTTTCAAAAGACTGGGGAGATCCTATGGTAAGTAACAAGTTGGCCTTTGTCATCTTGAGCTTTACTTTCTTCTTTAGTCTTCATTCTTATGCTTTAGAAAATAAGACTTTTATATTCTTCATCAATGGAGATTGGCATTATCAAGGACCTGTATTTGAAGAGGATGGTATTAGAATTAAAGATCAAGCCAATCTTATCTACCGCCAAATGGTCGCCCTCGCTAAGGAAGATAAGAAGAATAATTATGTTCTCTTTTATGATCCAAAGGGAGAGGG
>JAUIBX010000158.1 GCA_030427595.1 Bacteriovoracia bacterium
AGTCGACACCTCAATGTTAGAAATAATGAGCTTGATAAAGTTCTCTTTAAGGCAGGCCTTGGTGACACCGTTAAAATCTTTCAATCATGGAGTGGTGACGATTCTATTGAAAAAGAAATCAATGGGGTGAAGTACACTTTTAAGAAGGTTCAGTTTCCTGAGCGTGAAAGTGGTGATGAGAATATAGGCTATGTTGCTGATGCCTTTATCAAAAAGCGTAGTGAGTGTCGCTACCTCAACAATGGTCAAACAGTAAGAGAAAACCCGGTCGCCTCGATTGATGGCCTGAATGATCCACGCTGTTGTGACTTTCCTACGGCCGCTGAGCCAACCCATAGCTATACCTCTGGGATGAGGAGATTTCGTGCCGGTCGCTCTGGTGGCAGAAAGCATGCTGCCTGTGATCTTTATCGTTATAAGAATGAGCCTATTCGTTCCGTTGCTCCAGGTAAAGTTTTAAGAAACCTCTATTACTTCTACCAAGGAACTTTTGCTCTTGAAGTTCGTCATGATGGTGGCTTCGTTGTCCGCTACGGTGAGATGACTGGAAAGGAGTTTAAGAAGAAGAACCAATCAGTGAAAATGGGGGAGCGTATTGGCAATATGGGAGTTGTGAACTCCGGTTGTTGTCGTCCGATGCTTCACTTTGAACTCTACTCAGGGTCTAAGACTGGTCGCCTCAAGGCAGGTGGACCATTCCAAAGACGTACAGATCTCATGGATCCTACGCCTTATCTTCTTGAATGGCAGGATAAGGTATTCTAAATGAAAAAAGTCCTTGTTGCTGGAGTATTGGTTGTTGGCGCCATTATTGGTTATCAACAATTGAATAGTGAAAAAGAAGGTGCTGGAGAGTCCTCTAGCGCCAGTTCTCGCTGGCAGTCGGCAAAGACGTCAGTAAAGAGTTCTGATTCCCATAAAGGGGATCAGGCCACTGCTTCAGGAAAAGATAAGAAAGAAGCCTCTGTACAGAAGGGGAATGGCGAAGGGAGTAAGACTCCTGTTGAAAATCCCTTCTTTAAACGGACTCCTGATACTCCTGCCCCCACATGGGAAGAGGCGAAGGCCTTTGCCTTTAGAGAGATCGATTTTACGCCAAAGAATGAGCAAGAAGCCGCCCTTTTAGAAATGAATCGCTATATGGCCGCAAGCTTTCTTGTTCCTGATAGTCATAAGAATCTTCTTAACTACTACAAAGAAAAGGGACTAAGGCCTGATCTTTCTCAAGACTCCAATCCCTATACTGGTAAAATGATGACCATAAGAACAGAGAACTCTTTACCCGGAACTCGTTATGCTCACTCGCAATTCTTTGCTAATAAGAATGAAGCCCTTACTATGCAGCATACTTCAATAGAGTTTCGTCCTGGACCGCAGGCCTTTGAAAGAGTGAATGAAATGGTTCAAAAGCTTTATCAAGTGAAAGATGGAACCCTTTCTAAGAATGGTCGTTTCATGAATTATAAGCTCGGCAATGGTCAAATTCTCTGGGTTCACCAGCTTGGCGCAGAAGATCTCAAAGATAATCCTATTAATGCCTACGAAGAGTCTGACATCGGCACCATTCGTATGGCCATCGAAGAAGAAATTCATTTTGAAGAAGATGGTGTTGATCCTCATATGGCACCAGGAGAACAGGGAGAGGGAGAGTCTCACCAGCACTGATTAATTTAAGCACTTATTTTTTAAGCTCCTACATAGGCAATAGAGTGAAGCTGCTAAATGATCAGAAGCGGCCAACTGTTGCTGCTTATCAGATATCTCCAACAGAACCTGAACCTCTCTCAGTGATCCAAAAGCAATTGAGTAAAACTTTAACCTATCTCTATGGGTTGGTTTCGCACTTCCTTCCGATAAATTTAAAACAACACTCAACAGGGCCCTGTCAAATTGATCCTGCATATGTCTAGAGGAAAACCGCTCTCTTTTTAATCTATGGTAAAGCTCTATTGCCAACTTCAAGGTTCTAAATTTTGTTTTTACTAACATTAATCCTCCAGTTTTTAAGTTGGGTGATGATCGCTTTTTCTCTAATTAGTTCGTCAAGGATTGTTTTACAACCCAGAGGGCGAGTCCTTGACGAACTAATTAGAGAAAAGCAGGCGTAGACCCAAACTTAAATTTGGAGGTGTAATGAAAAAATTTAGAACTTATCAATTGGCGTTGAGCTTTTATCGAGATTGTCAGAAATGTTATGTGGGTGATCGTATAATGAGGGATCAGTTTAAACGTGCGAGTCTTAGTATTGTTCTTAATATTGCTGAAGGGTATGGAAGAGTGACTTCAAAAGATAGGAGGCGTTTTTTTACAATCGCATTCGGTTCTCTTCGTGAGACTCAATGTCTATTAGAGTTATTAGGAGAGGAAGAGCTTCTCAAAAAGGCAGACGTTGTTGCAGCTTCGTTATACCGGCTTTGCCAGTCTCCAGGTTGCCTGTTACCTATTATCAGGGACTAGCTCTAATGACCAAAGACTATACAAGCTCTATTGTTTTCAGGGGTTTACCCAACGTTATTTTCCCAACACCCCCGTAATTCTTTCAATCTTTTTAGTTTTCCTTGCTATCGACTCTTACAATATAAGTATTAATTTTTGGAGGACCCATGTTTAAAACAACTCGAACAATTGTAACTTTCTTTGCGTGTCTCTTATCGCTTGTGATCATTGCCCAAGGGAATCAGCAGCCAGTTATCATTGGTAAGTTCAAGGTGATCATGGCGAAATGTGATGGCGAATCTTTTCTTTGGAAGAAACAAGATAAGATGGTCAGCTCAGGTGATGTTCTCATTATCCGCGGCGACTATGTAGACACGAATAGCTATGAATCTACTTGTCGTTTTGAAGATCGTTACCAAAGAGTGCGAACAGACTTAAAAGTTGCTGAGAAAGAGGTGAGTGAGGTTTATTCCCTTAAGGGAATTGAACGTACCATCACTTGTTTTAATGAGAGTGCTGCCTCTGAAGCGATGATTCCTCAGGTTAAAAAAGTTCCTATGAACGCCCAGTTAGATAGAGTCGTTCTTACTAAAGAAGACAATAAAATTTCTGCCAAGCTTCCTGAGTACGATCTTTGTGCCGGTGAAGTGACTCTTGAACTTGATCACGACCGTTATTAAGAAGTTACTAAAAAAAGGCCCTGATTCCAGGGCCCGTTACCTTTAATGTTTTAGTTGTGGTTGTTAGGACGAGAGATGGACTCGCCCTCTTTGACCAACCCATTATAAATGATTCTCTGCAAAAATCATCTGAAATTATTTAGTCTAACAACTTGAAATAGCGAGAAAAGGCTATTTTTCAAAGAGGTAATGGCACACAAACCATTCCTCACCACGGTTGTAGCGCCAAATTTCAGTGCATGACATATAGAAGACTCGCCAGTAATGAAACCATTTGCGGGCCTCATTTTTGCCGTAGTGCTTTTCAAAAACTTGCATAATGGCGCGCTTATTCTGGTCCATATTTTTGAGCCACTCTTCACTTGTGCGCGCATAGTGTTCACCATCCACCCGCCAATGTTTGGCGATCTTCAGATCCTCCTGGAAATGATAGAGAAGATACTCTGAAGGCATTGTTCCGCCGGAGAAGAAGTACTTACTCATCCAGTCGGTTTGATCTTTAACTTCAAACTTATAGGGCCATTCTCTATGAACAAAAATATGCACAAAGAGCTTGCCTTGGTCTTTGAGCCAAGTAGAAATATTTTTAAGGAGCTCTTTATAATTTCTCATGTGTTCAAACATCTCAACAGAAACAACGCGGTCAAAGCGCTCATCAAGAGAGAGGTGAGCAACATTGTGGGTACGCACTTCAAGATTATCAAGGCCTCGCTCTTTAGCTCGCGCCATAATGAATTCTCTTTGAGTGTTGGAGTTGGAAATGGCGATGATTTTGGAGTCTGGGTATTTCTTGGCCATAAAGAGGCTGAGAGAGCCCCAGCCACAGCCAAGCTCTAGGATACCTTGACCATTTTTAAGATCGGCCCTCTCGCAAGTAAGCTCAAGCATGCGCTCTTCTGCCTGGGCCAGAGAGTCTCCCTCCTCAAAGAGGCAGCAGGAATACTTTAAGTGCGGGCCTAAGCAATAGAGATAGAATTCTGTGGGCACTTGATAGTGCTGATCGTTCGCCGCATCGGTTTCAATGGCGATAGGACTTTCTTTGAGTTCTTGAATAAATTGTTGGCGCTTCTTATCAGCAAACTCTAAGCCTCTGCCTTTCTCCTCTTTAAGGCGTTGACCTAAGAGGGTATTAATACCTTTGCGGATAATGGGGTCTGGGAGCAAGCCTTTTTCAAGTAGTCGATCAATCATGAGCTCTCCTTTGGAAACCAAGGGATAAAAGTATTGGTTGTTTCGAGATATTCTTTATAAAGAGGTTTCTTCTTATATTGTTCCGTTAAGAGGGGAACGCCGCTGACTTTGGCCAGAAAGAAGCAAATGGAGAGAGGACCAATCCAACTCCAATAGGCAGCACTTGTTCCCCATGAGAAGAAAGAAAGACCCCACCAGAAAACCATTTCTCCAAAGTAGTTGGGATGGCGACTAAAATACCAAAGGCCACTACGGCAGGGTTTGCCACTATTTTCTGGTTTCTTTTTAAAACGGTTTTTTTGAAAGTCAGCGATACTTTCATAGAGAAAACCAAAAGTGGAAATGAAAAGTCCTACCCAAGAGAAGGTGGACCATGGCAAATCCTTTTGAGCAAAAGTCATCCAAAGACCAGATCCAACTAATAAGTTGAGGACCGCCTGAAGACAGTAGACTTTTATATAAAAATTAAGAGCGGCCTTGTCTCCCCAATCCTTTCTCCATGCTGTATAGCGTGCGTCCTCACCCTTCTTTCTATTGCGATAAAAAATATAACCAGATAAGCGTAAGGCCCATAGACTTACCAAAGTCACGATGACGAAGTGGGCATGACCTAGTTCATGGCCTAATCTTTGGTGGGTGGCACTGAGAGTAAGAGTAAGGTTCACAAAACCTAGGCCCCAACAAATATCAATAACTGAGTAATCGTCCTTATAAAGGGCATAGAGATAGAAAAGGCTAAAGAGAAGCCAGGTACTAAGAATGGGTGACCAAATGAGTGATGTCGTGAGCATAGGAGCTAGTTTAAGCTCAGTAGGAATTATTGACCACGCTCAAATGTTAGACTGGCATAGTGGTACGCATAGTGGTACGCATAGTGGTACGTGATACTTTTACAGAAAGTGCGTCATCATGAAATGACGCGCTTTCTGTAAAAGTATCACGTACCTAGGAAAGTTTATGGCCGGAAAAACAGTAGAAACGCTAGAAATTCGTAATGCTAAAATTTCGGATATTCCTAAGTTGATAGACTTGACCAAAAAGGCTTACCCACCAGAGATGGGCGGCTATCCCGCTGACGTTCTTCAGGGACAAATTACCAACTTTCCCGAGGGTTGTTTTGTCGTTGAAGATCAAGGGCGCTTGGTGGGTTATTCTGCGTCTATTCGTCTTAAAGGCAAACGGATATTTAAACCTCATAAGTGGGCGCAAATTACAGGTGGTGGCTATGGAACCACTCACCAGACGGATGGAGAATATCTCTACGGATATGAAACATGCGTGGACCCTGAAGTTAGAGGGACTCGTATTGGCCAGCGTCTCTACAATGCCCGTAAAGATCTTGCAAAATATTTGCGCCTCAAGGGCATTGTCTTTGTAGGGCGTATTCCTGGGTTTTCTAAAAAGAAAGATATTAAAGACCCTCTTGTTTACGTAGACAAAGTTCTTAACAAAGAATTTCGTGACACCACTTTAAGTTTTCAAGTGAGAAATGGCTTTGAAGTTAAGGGTGTGCTCGAAAATTACCTCAAAGAGGATAAGGCGTCTCGTGGCTATGGCATTTTGCTAGTATGGGAAAACCCTGAGTTTAGAGAGGAAGAACTTGTTACTGGTAAACCTCCGGTAAAGAATGTGATTCGGGTGGCCACAGTTCAGTATCAACAACGAGGGATTAAGTCCTTTGAGGAGTTTTCTCAGCTTGTTGAGTACTTTGTTGATGTCACGAGTGATTGGAATTGTGACTTTGTTCTCTTTCCCGAGTTTATTAGCATGCAGCTTCTCTCGGTAGAAAACGAGGAGCTAAAGCCACACGAGGCCATTGAGAAAATGACCGAGTGGTCAGAGCAAATCAACAAAATGTTTCATGACTACGCCCTTAAGTACAATATCAATATTATTGGTGGAACCCATCCCGTTAAGAGAGGTGATAGGGTTCACAATGTGGCCGGCATTTATTTGAGAGATGGGCGCATTTATGAACAAGAGAAAATTCATCCCACTCCCGATGAGTCCTACTGGTGGAATATTGAGGGGGGAGATGAGGTAAATGTTATTGATACGGACTGTGGTCCTATCGGCTGCCTCATCTGTTATGATAGTGAATTTCCCGAGCTCACACGCCACTTGGTCAATCAAGGGGCACAAATTCTCTTCGTGCCTTTTTTCACTTCAGAGCGCCAAGGTTATTGCCGTGTTCGATACTGCTGTCAGGCACGAGCTGTTGAGAATCAAATCTATGTGGTCATGAGTGGCTCCGTTGGGAACCTTCCCCGTGTACACAATATGGATATTCAATACGCGCAAAGCTGTATCCTGACTCCTTGTGACTTTTCTTTTAGTCGTGATGGTATTGCTGCCGACACCACTCCCAATGTGGAAACTGTTGCTTTGGCCGATTTGCGAATCGACAGTTTGATTGAAGCTAGAAATAGTGGCTCGGTCCAAAACCTAAAAGATCGTCGCCATGATCTTTACTATGTGAAGTGGCTTAAATAGCTTAATGCGCTTAGAGCTTTAGTTTCTTGATAATTCTCTTTTCAACAAAGCCGTGCAGATTGAGGACACATAACTGAACACTCACATCCTGTGCTTGAGGCCATGTGAAACTTCCTTCTTCGTAGCTAAGAATGTCGCGAACGGCGAAGAGTGTTCTACTATCATCGCAATTAACAGGTGTTTCATTACCGGGCTTTAGTGTCACCAAGTAGAGCATAGGACGAGCCTCATCACTGCTAAAACTCCAAAGGGCCTCGCGTCCATCCAAGTCAAAAAAAATCAAACTCGATATTAGCGGCATGGACTGAGAGGTGAGAGGCCACAAGGAGTAGGCCAAGGCTTAGGAGTTGAAGAGTTCTTATAGATTTCATCCTGTTATTTTGCGGGGGAGTCCCCAAATTTCTTATTGTGATGACATGTGTTACCAAGAGCCTTTCATCATGTCCACAAATGTGAAAACTAACTGGGATTTATTGACTGCCACAATTGAGTTGCTACCAAAATCCTTTTAAATTGCTGAAATTATGTATGTTACTGGACAGGCTTAGCTCAAACTTTGGAAGTGAAGTATCCTATAGGTGGTGAAAATTACTAATTTTATTCTCTTTCTCTTGAAGCTTACTCGCACCCATTTTCTGTGCTGGTGCCTTTGTCTTGCGTGTGCACCGGGGAGCCTTGTGGCCGCAGGGAATGATGGAATTCGCCAGGCCCAGCAAGCAGCGGGTATCCCTACCACCGGTGGACTTAATCAAGGCACCGCCAAAGAGGAGGTTCCTGAAATTTCCGGGATTACTGAAGACGCTCCTTTGGGTGATTCAGAAAATGCGAGTTCTGTCTCCGATCAACTTAAGGACCTCACCTCTGAAGAGAGGCAGGCCCTCGAAAATCTCAATATTTCAGAAAACCTGCAAGAGACGGCCAACGAATTTATGAATGGTATTAGGCCAGAGTTAACAGAAAATGACCGTAAGGCCTTACGCTTACTTGGTTACAGTGATGATGAAATTGATCAATTGAGTGGAGCCTCTTTAACTGATAAGGCCGAGCAAGAGAAGTTTAAGAACCGCCTAAATCGTTATGCTGATAAGAAAAATGGTGAGATTGAATCGGGGGTCATGAATGACCTGGTGCCTGGTCTCGCTTCATCGGTCATAGGTTTGGCCTTTGCTTCAATGCTCGGTATTGTGGTCGGTGTCCGTTGTTATAATATGCCATCGGCCTTGGCCTTTGCTGGGACTAGTGGAGCTTGGGTTGGTCTTGAGATGATGATTTGGAAGGGTTACCAAATTCGCATGGATGATATTGAGACCCTCCAAAATGCTACTAAGATTCCACGCCAAATAGAAAAGAAAATTGGACGCGCCAAAGAGATCATCAAAGACCTAGAGGATTCTTTTAAAGCCTCTGGTATGGAGGATTTTGAGGCCTTCCTCGCTCAGAATAAGAGTAAGATTAATGAACTTAAGGACATGGCCAGGGCCTTACGAGATTTTCTTAAAAAGGCGAAGGATCAGCAATTTGGTGCGCTTCGTTCTATTCAAGAGTCGATTGAGTTGGCCGCAGAAACTTCTAAGAAGAAGTCGCGAAACGCTAAGGTGGCGGCCATTGGTTATACAGCGGCAGCATCCGTAGCGGCGGCTGAGGCGTTTAACCTCTTTAGTGCTGGAGGCTCTTGCGTGGGAGTGACTTCAGGCTACCATTCTTTTAAAGGCAAACCACTGTGGACC
>JAUIBX010000159.1 GCA_030427595.1 Bacteriovoracia bacterium
TGGTAGTGGTGGTGAAGTTCTCACCAACCTTGGTAAAGGTCTTAAGAAGACTACTGTTGGAAATACTGGTGTCGCAGGTCTTGGTGGTAAGCTTGTGACTAAAGGTACCTCAGGTGGAGGTAAAGGTGGTTACGGTAATACCCTTGTGGCCTCCGGTAGTGGTAATGGTATTTCGGCCATCGCAGTAAGTAGCTCAGATATGGTGCTTGAAGGTGGTATTAGTCGTTATGCCATTAACGCCACCATCGCTAAGTACCTCAATCAGGTGCGCCGCTGCTATGAAACTCAACTCAAGACGAAGCCTGATATTCAAGGTCTCGTAGAGATGAGCTTTGAGATTAATAGTGGCGGTCGCCTTAACTTTGCGCGAGTGAATAGAACCACTCTTAAAGACAAAGCAACCGAACAATGTATCAGTAAGAAAATGATGACTTGGCAATTTCCCAAACCAAAAGGTGGGGTGAAGGTGCCAGTTAAATATCCCTTTATGTTAAGACCCGTTGGATCCTAATAAAGAGTAGATTATGAAAGTATTGAACACTTTATTGTTATTATTACCCTTTTTACTTCTTTTCACGGCCTGTGATCAGGACCCCTATCCAGCAGATGGTGACCTGAGAACAGTGCAAAGATCTGAGCCGCAAAAGCCACTTCCCGCCTTGGCAATCTCTGTGGACGATAAGATTGAATACCGTGAAGGACGCTACCGTGAGTATAAAGTTCGTGTGGCCGTAGAAGAGCCAGGTGAGCCTATCGTGAAAATCGATAATCTTCCTGAAGGGGCAGAATTTGATCCTGAGACGTTGATTATTAAGTGGAGACCTGACTTCTTTGCGGGTAACGATCCCAATGACCCCGGTATTAAAAGTCGCCTCTATCCCATTACAATTTGGCTAAGAAGTACTGAACTCCCCAAAGAACAGTTTAGAAAGACCATTAACCTCGTAGTCTTTGATGTGCCTCAAGAAATTGATGTCAGACCAGAGACGAGAAATAATAGTGTTGATGAAAATCAAGAGTTTTCTGAGCTCATCAATATTTCAAATGCCGACTACCCTCAAGGTCCTTTCAAACTGCTAACAAAAGATCTTCCCGCCAACCTTACGGTTGAAGAGGTTACTCCTACTCAATTTCGTTTGAAGTTTAAGCCAGACTACTTTCACGTCAACAGAACTGTTCAGACTCGTGGAGAACTTAAGTATAGCGGTAAACTTATTGTTTCAAACCCCGCCAATCACATTGTCGAAAAAGATTACTCGATCACTGTTAAAGACGTTCGTCGCAAGGTGAACTTAGTCGCCCCTGAAGAAATGGAGCAGGGACTTGATGCTAGTTTTCAGATCGCAGCTTATGACCTCAACAGAGAGGTGGCCCCTGATCTTAAGTTAACGAGCTCTAAGCCTGGCTTTGGGACTTTTGAGACAGAAATCATTAAAAACCCCAAGAGTTTTGCTTCCGTTCTTAATGTATTTTGGAAGGACATTCCTCCAGCCTACAACAATACCAAGCAGAAAATTACTTATGAGGCCTGTGTTCTCAACTCGAGAAACTCTCGCTCTAACTGTGAAACGAAGACTACAACAATCAAACTTGTTGTGCGTGATCGTAAAGCTCCACGAATTAGCCGCTCAAGTTGGCCTGCGGGCGAGTTGATCTACCTTGGCTTTAACGAAAAATTAAGCCGCAATATTAGAATTACGGACCAAGAAGACACAACCTTGACTCCTAAAGTAGAGATCTTCCCTGAAGAAATGAGAAAATATGTCTCATGGAGTGGGGGATATCTTAATCTTCGCTTTAATAAGTCAGGGGTTTTTCAATTCAATGTGAGGGCCACTTCTGATTACAATATGAGCTCCTCTGAAAGTTTCATCGTTGAAGTCTTTCCTGAAAACCGTAAGAAGACCCTGCTCTTTGCCGACTCTACTCGTGACCCTGAGGTGATGTTCTATAAAGACACTTTCAAAGACACTATGGACATCATGAACCCTGCCATTCAGGTGGTGAATCAAAGAAATATTTCTGATCGTGAAACTCTTGTGATCACGACCAGTACTCTTCTTGACCCTGCCGTTAAGAGTGAGGTTCTTAATGCCATTAACACCATTAAGAATGTTGTGGTGGCCTCTCCTCTCATTGAAGAGCTTCCGGAAGAATTTCAAACAGAGCTGGCCGAAAAATATGACCTTAAACCAATTGGCCGCTACTTAAGCCTGCCCAATCTTCCCGACCTCTCTAAGATGACTTTCCAGACAACGGACCAGTTCCAAAAGCCTAAAGAAGCCATTGGCCTTAAGGGGACCACAACAAGTGAGTCGAATAACCCCATGGTCTTCAATACTGGTCTCGATGATCCTGACAAGATTTGTAAAGGTGTGCTTGGTCTTAACGAAAATGGTGTGAACCCTCCTTTGGTTGTTGGTCTGAGCTGTGCCCGTTTTGGTGGCGGTAAAATTGTCATTCTAGGGACTGAGTGGGCAGATTTTCTCACCAGTGACAAAGATAAAGATATTCCTGTTAAGTGGTTTAATACCCTTATAAAGCGTAAATTCTGAGGTTGTTATGAAATATTTTCTTCTCGCTTGTACACTATTAATCACCTCCACTTTTGCGAACACCTCTGGTGACAGCGCAAGTGCTCCAGGTGATAGGCCATTGGACAAGAAGCTTGATGACCTCCTCATCCCTGATGACAAAGTCACACCAGTTCTCAGCGAAGACAAGTTCTACGTGGTGAACACTCGTTACTCAAGCCTTATTAACCGTCATGAGTTTACCCTGCAAGGGGCGCATAATTTTACAGCGGATTCTCACCTTGATGTTAAGCAGGCAGCTTTAAGTTATCGTTATCATTTGAACTCAAAATGGTCCTTTGGTTTACGCTACAGCCGTTACACTAATGAGCTGACGAGTGCCGGGCAAAGACTTTTTGATGATAAGCAAATCGTACCTGATCAAGACTTTGCCTATAACTCCCAAGAGATTTTCGCGACCTATAACACCATCTACGGAAAACTTCGTTGGTCAGCTGACACCGTGGTTTACTTTGATCAGTACATCTCCCTTGGTGTCGGTCAAATTGAGTTGGCCAGTGGCAAGACAAATAATGGTCTACTCGATCTTGGCCTTGCTTTTTGGCTTGGTAAAAATGCCAGTATGAGGGTTGGTCTTAAGAATGAATTCTATAACCAACAGCAACTTTCTGGGGAGCGCCTAATGCACAATGCTATGGGCTACCTCGAAATTGGTTACTTGTTTGGTGAAGGAGATCGTGGTTAACCATGAAAAACCTAATGGTCCTACTTAGTCTTCTTCTTTCAGGAATTGTCCTGGGTAATTCAAATCTTCTCTTGGATAAAGAAGGAGCCGATGTCGATTTTTCTAAAAAGCTCAATGTGCGTAAGCAACTCGAGCTTGATGATGCCCTTCTCATTCAACTCTACAGCAGTTGGAAAGCACTGGGGGCGTTAGAGCCAAAATCAAATGAGTGGATGCAGGCCATCTTCGCAAAAGAATACCAGGCGGCATTGCAGTTATTGCCCACTGTGACGGAAACAAAAATTAAGGGGTTGAAAAAACCTGCTGAACTCTACCTTCTTTATCGTTTGGGTTACTTTCAGACCTTCCTTGACCGTTGGATTGATCACACTGCAAAGACCAACTTTTTAAAGACTGAACTTGGTCTTGCTCTTGATCAGGTCGTTGGTCCTCAAAGTTCTCTCATGCTCCTAAATTCAGGCTTTACGCTTACTCCGCAAATGGAGGAAAACCTAAGTAAAGTCGAAGGTGAACTGGAGAGTCGTCTCAATATTTCTTTGCAGGCCTTTAAGGCCTTGCGTACTGGGGAGAATGCGGTTGAGTGGATTGGCCGACTCGAGCCTCAAGATGAGCTGCGTCTGCACCTCGCTCACACTGCTCTTTTGGCCTATGGTAAGAAGGGGATGCTTGGGGCCAGTGGTAAGCTTATCAAAAAAGTAGTTGAGCCATGGATGGAGGCCTCTGAAAAGCCCGAAGAGATCGCTCTTTACTATATGACTCTTGGTCGTCTTCTGTATCAGGCAAGGGCATACCAAGCAGCGGCTTCGTATTATCAGCGTATCCCTGAATCCTCTAAGTTCTTCTTGCAGGCGCGAACTGAATACTTATGGGTCCTTCTTCAAACAAGGAATTTCAGTAAGGCCATGGGGGAGCTGGCCACACTTAAGCTCGGCGTTTTTGAAGACCGCTTCTATCCTGAAGTCTATTTGGCTTCGGCCATCGGCCATACGATGGTGTGCCAATTTAGCGATGCCCGAAGTGCGATTCATCAATTCGTGACGGTGAATAAGAAATGGGCAAAAGTCATAGAGGAGTCTATTAAAGACGAAAAATCACCTTTGGTTGAAGATAATTTCTACACTCAGACGATGCATCGTCAGTTAGTAAGTTTGAAGTCAGAGAAGGCAAAGCTTGCCCAAGAAGCGGAAAATGGTCTCAAGGCCGAGTCCTATCTGAGTTCGCTTGCTACCAATGAAGATTGGGCAAGAACAGAAATTAAAAGAGAAAGATTGCGTCAGTGGACTAATAGAAAGAAACTTCTTGAGTCTTCACTTTATAAAATGAAGTTTGTTCGCATTGAGCTTCTCAGTCGTATGCGTGCTGTGGCAGAGGGGTTAAAAGACCAGCTTCCTGGTCAAGATATGGTCCAACAATTTGCTGCCGCTCCTGCTCGTACAACTAAGAATGAAATGATTTTTCCCCATGATGGTCTTTTGTGGGGGGATGAGCTTTTTAATCTAAACGCTGATGTAAAAAATCACTGTATTCAAGGGAAATTTTATGACAAATAAAATTTTTAAGGTCCTTATTCCTTTGATGCTCCTTACGGGGTGTATTGGTGGTGGTGATACGGCCTACCTCTTTCACGATATTCTCCCCGTGCAAGAAGAGGATGATCGCATCTATCCTCTAAGCCTATTACAAGTCGATAAAGGCATTGATGTTATTCTCGTCATTGATAATTCGGGCTCAATGATGGGCATTCAAAATAATGTCATTAGAAATGCCAAGCTCTTCTTTGAGCAATTTGCTAAACAACAGTATGTGAATTGGAAGATTGGTATCGTTTCTACTGATGAGAGAGAAAAGCCCTACCTTGGTTTTGATGCAAGCTTTGACTCTAGTCTTATTGATCCTCGTGATCCCTCAAGTTTTACTCGGGTCGTTAATCAGTTTCAAGAGGCCGTAGGTAGACTTGGGACTAACGGTTCGGCATCCGAATACACATTTTACAATGTTCAACGCCACCTTGATGATTATGACGGCCGTTTTGGTGAGTCCTTTCTCAGGTCTAATTCTCACCTTGTTGTTATTATGATCTCAGATGAGGAAGAGCAATCTCAGCAGGGCTTTGGTGCCAACTACGAGCCTATTCGCTTCTTTAATACTCTCTCAACTTATATCTCAAGCAATAAGATCCTGCGCTTCTACGGGGCCATCGATCATAAAGATCTTCAGGATTGTGATGGAACATGGGGGGACCCTTGGCAGGGAAGTGACTTTGAAAAGATCATTTCTCACAGTAATGGCTTTGTCATCTCTGCTTGTATTGATAACTTTGGCTCAGAGCTTGCTAAGATTGGTCAAGATATTGCTGCCCTAGTTGGTTTACCGAGTCTTCTTCTTAGAAGAAGACCTAAAGTAGAAACCCTCAAGGTCTATTACGAAGATCAGCTTCTTCCTGCGGGTGCACAAGAAGAGGGTGGTAAGTGGTTCTATGAAGAAATCACTAACACCATTAACTTCTATGATATGGACTTTGTTGTCGATCTCGAAAATGACCGCTTTAGAATTGAGTTTGATGTCGATGATGGAATTAATCGGGACGAATAAGGGAGACTTAGGCTAAAAGTCCTTCCTACTTGAGATTGCCTACGAATTCAGTAAGCCAATCATAATCTAATGGTTTGTAGAAGACTTTTTTAATGCCCTCTTTTTTGAGGGTGTCCTCATCATAGGTTCCAGCATATCCAGTGATCATATACACTGTCGGTGGATTTTCAAGCTTCATAAGATTCTTTGTCAGCTCCACGCCATCCATGACTGGCATTTTGCCATCAGTAAAGACATAGGAAATGGATTCCTTTTTAAAGACCTCTAAGGCCTCCACGCCATTAGTCGCTCTAAAAAAGTTAAAGTGGGGCAGTGCCGCCTCAAGTTCAGATATATAGAGTTCAAGAATTATAGGTTCATCATCACAAAAGAGAATATTCACGATTGATCTCCTTTATTAAAGACCACCCTGAAGGCCGTACCCTTTTTTTGATCAAGCTCTAAGTGAGCCCCCATATCTTCTGCAAGCTTAGAGGAAATACTTAGGCCCAGACCTGTTCCTTTACCAACTTCTTTACTTGTAAAAAGAGGGGTAAAGATCTTGTCCACATCTTCTTTGGGAATACCGTCGCCATTATCTCTTACTTCAATGTAGCTCATATATTCATCGTCATGAATGTCGATGACGATTTCTTTTTCTCGATTTGGGTCCTGAATTTCATTAAGAGCATCGACGGCATTATTCACTAGGTTCATGATAATTTGAGAAAGCGCCACTTCATTTGCCTTTAATGAAAATTCATCCCTCTCTTCATACTTTTTAGAGAGGGTGATGGTGTTGTTGTGGACTCTGGCAGAGATAAAGTCACAGGTATCATCTAAGAATTTCTTTGTTTGTATGAGGTTAACTTCTTCGCTCTTTTTGTGTGACAGTCTTTTGAGATTACCAATGATGCGGCTAATTCTCTTTACAGTAGAGTTAATAACTTCAAAGGACTCTTCCTGCTCGACTGTTACTTCTGGTATTGACCTCTTGATCTGGCGTGAAGCACCACTAATAATTTGCAGTGGGCTATTAATTTCATGGGCGACGCCACCAGCAAGCTCACCAAGTGCCGACAGTCGTGAGTTGGCCAGGGCCTTTGATTTTAAGTTTTCCCTTTCTGTAATGTTGGTTATGAAAAGAAAGACAGAGTCACTGATGCTATCTTTTGTATATATGGCACGAAAGAGCCTACCGTTAATTTTCCAATCAGATGGATCAAAACGAAAGGTCTTATTCTCATTGATGACTTGGCAATACTGATCAAAGCGACCTTTTTCCTTATAGTCAGGTATCGCCTCATTCATACTGGGCATGGTGAGTTGCTCTTTGCTAATTCCTGTTTGCTCTATGGCCTTATCGTTAAGAGGAGTGCAAGAGAAGTCGTAAATTTCACCTTTCTTATCTTTAATTGGCGTTATCCTCAAAACGCCATCATCCATTGACTTAAAGAGGGACTCGAGAAGTTCTTTATCCTTTCGAATTTGCTCCGTTTGAGAAGCGACTTCGTTTTCTAGGTTTTCATTGAGCTCTTTAAGGCGGCGATTGGCCTCCGCGTATTGGGCCGGACTTGGCAAGGACAAGAAGTTATTGAGGTTTCTAAAGATAACAAAAGCGGTGGCCATGGATACTAATGCGGTTAAGACTTTGAGAATGAGCTCCCAATAGTATTGAGCGTGCCAGTAGTTATAAGCGGAAATGAGGTGAGTGAAGCCACAAAATTGAATAAAGAGAACAAAGAGAAGAAGGATTTTCTTAGCATCGGTATTGAGATCTAGTCTCTTCTTATAGAAAACATAGAGGGTAAAGGGAATTGCCGAATAGGAAAGAAAAATAAGAATGTCACTGCCGACCATAGGAAAGAGAATTTCTTTTTTCCAAAGGACACAATGACCATGTGGCATAAAATCAGCGACATCAAGGCTGAATAGATCTTTCATACTAAAAACCCCTAGTAGCGCCTATTATAAGGTATTACAGGGCGCCAACCTAGGGGAGACATCTTTTTACTGTTAATAAAAGCTAAAGTTTTCTTAATCTTAAATCTTCTTAATTGGGGTTAAAGTTTCGGCCTCCTAGAAATTGCTTTAGGAATTCAAATTGCTCAACTTCTTCCTCTTCTTCAAAAACTTTTTCATCAGGTGTGGGGTCACTCGTTACCTCGAGTTCCGGATTCTCTTCCATGTAAAAGGCTTCATGGAGAAGCTGGGTAAGCCAGCCTCGAAAAATAGGTTGAGCCTTTTGGGTAGTTTTTCTTTCCTGAGTGAGTGTGTAAGACATCATTTCCTCCTTGATGGTCTGTGGTGCCAAGTGCCTGTGTGGTGGTATGCGTTTGACTCTTTTTTGGACGCAAGTAGCCTTAGGAATTTATGGCCTTATTCAAGGTCGAATTCCGACGACCGGCGTACCGGGTTTTCTTTAATGTGTTAAAATGGGGAAGTTGTCATTCTCGAGATTGCAGGCGAGAACTTCAGCGGCAACTGTCCATAGAACTAATATACCTTACGCAAAACTTGCGCACAATCCGCAGTGAATCAAGTGATAACTTGTCTGGTCCGTGGTACTTTTACAGAAAGCG
>JAUIBX010000355.1 GCA_030427595.1 Bacteriovoracia bacterium
TCCGTGCCCTTTCATTATTGATGATATCGTCTGGTGTTCCGTCCACCAGCAATTCTCCTGAATTCATAATATACGCTCGGTCTACAATACCGAGAGTTTCTCTGACGTTGTGATCAGTAATCAAAACGCCAATATTTCTTTTCTTCAATCCTCTAATGATGCCTTGGATATCACTGACCGCTAATGGGTCAACGCCAGCAAAAGGCTCATCGAGAAGAATAAACTTTGGCTCCAGTGCTAGGGCACGAGCAATTTCCACTCGCCTTCTCTCCCCACCAGACAGGTCGCCACCTTTAGACTTTCTGATATGATCGAGTCCGAAGTCGGCAATCAAACCATTCATCAAGTTCTTCTTTTTTACTCGAGGCAATTCTCGATTTTCGAGAACCGCATAAATATTAGCTTCAACAGTGAGGTCTCTAAATACCGAAGCCTCCTGGGGAAGATAGCCCACTCCGCGTAGGGCCCTGATATGAATGGGATAAGTTGTCAGATCCATCCCTGACAAATCGATCGAACCTTCGTCAGCACGAACCAAGCCCACCATCATATAGAACGATGTGGTTTTACCCGCACCGTTTGGACCAAGAAGACCCACAACTTCTCCTTGAGAAACCTCAAGGCTTACATCCTTAACGACAGTTCGCCCGCCGTAAGTTTTCTTTAAATGTTGTGCTCTTAGCGTTTTTACTTCTTCCATCTACTCTACTTTAAACTTAGTGTTGGCATCGTCAACCTCCACTACTTCAGTGTTCTCTCTGAGAACAATTTGATTGCCCTTGATCACATCATTTAACTGATAGACCTTGGGATAGCCGGTAAGAATAATCTTACTCTCGCTAGGAAGTCCTTCAAGCTTCTCTGAGAAGGCCTTCCGATCAATTAATGTCCCATCAAGCATCACTTTTTCTACTACCTTCACATCGTCATAAAGGATGAAATACTTGAGTTTTTTGTTATAGTTCTCTAAGTATATCTCTCCCCGCCGAGAAGTGGCCCTAAGGTTCTGTTTTTTCATGAGTACATCGTGGTTGAGATCGGCCTTGAGAGTGTTCATATTCAAATAAAGTTCATTTGATTCGAAGTAAAGTGAGTCCTCATAAACCCTCTTTCTCTTGATAAGACCATCCACGTCGCCGAGGTAACTTGAGCGCCTGGCCTCAGTCCAAAAATAAGCTTCATTGGCATTGATGAAAATCCAGTCCCCTTCCTTGGCGTGATAGGTCTTAGTGCGCACATTTCCTTCCATATGCACACGATCCTTGGCCACTTCATAGGTCATCTTGTCCGATTGGCCTTCGGTATCCGGCATATTGACTAGAGTGTCTTGCTCCAAAATGAGGATTTCAGACTTTTGATTGTAAACACCTCTTTCACCCTTGTAGTTAATCTTATCACCTTGAGCGGTGAAGACGTGGCCTTTGGGTTTAAAAAAGAAAGTCTTACCAATAGTTGAGTTGAGGGTGAGCTCATCTGCAATAAGGTGGAAGAGAGGCTTCGCCTCATCCAGAACATAGTAATTGACGGTGGTGAAGTAGGACTCCTGATTAGCCTCAGGTGGAGCTTTATCGGGGTCGACATTTTTGAAGACGCCTCCATCCCACTGGCGAGTGAAAGAGAACATCACCAATAAGCAGGAAAAAATCAGAAAACTAATAAAAGTTATGGTTTGCTTCAGCGCCAACATGGTCATCATTTTAGCATG
>JAUIBX010000160.1 GCA_030427595.1 Bacteriovoracia bacterium
AAAGTCCCATCGCTATGACCGTACGATGAGAAGACATCTTCTTTTGATAGATTTCCTCTTTAGGGCCTCAAGGAATTATAAGTCATGGAGATAAGACCTAAGAATTGGCTTCTTTTAAGAGGGCTCGCCCGTGAAGAGCGCCACTGGGGGGAATTTCCCCATATGCTTAGCGAACAAATTCCTGAAACTCGTGTCCACTTCTTAGAGCTTCCAGGAGTTGGAAAAAAGGCTCATCTTGAGGCCTTCGCAAATATAAAAGACTACACCAATCAACTTAGAGAGGAGTGGCTCGCTCTTAAGCGAACCTATCCAGAACCTTGGGGAGTCATGGCCATTTCCATGGGTGGTATGATTGGCATGGACTGGTGTCACCGCTTTCCCCATGACCTCACGGCCCTTATTCTCATCAATTCCTCCGCGGGAAATTTGTCACCTCCTCACCATCGCTTTAGCCCACTTGCCATGGGAACCGTCCTTAAGCTCTTCTTTCGCGAAGATTATGAAGAAAGAGAAGAGGCCATCCTTAAGCTCACAACAAATATGCTTAAAGTAGATCAGGATTTGATTAAACGCTATGCCAGTTACTCTGCAGATACACCCATTAAGCGCTCCTCATTTATCAAGCAAATGGCAGCAGCTTCACGCTTTCAAATTCCCAAAGAACTCAAACAAGAGCTCCTTATACTGGCCGCAAAGAAAGACCGCTTAGCCAGCTATAAATGTTCACAGGCCATTGCTAAGCACTTTCATACCAAAGTCCATTACCATGAGTCAGCTGGTCATGATCTACCAATGGACGATCCTCAATGGGTCGTTGATCAAATCAAAAATTTCTTAGAAATTTAAGCTAAAAGTGACTGGACCATCATTAATGAGTTCCACTTCCATATGGGTGCCAAAAAACCCTTGAGAAACAGGGACTTCTTTTTTTAAATAATCACAAAATAAGTCAAACTTCTCTTGGGCCATCTTAGGGTCCATGGAGTTATCAAAAGAAGGACGATTGCCCTTTTTCCCATCCCAAGACAAGGTAAACTGCGAGACACAGAGAATCTCCCCTGCAACTTGTTTGATATTGAGGTTCATTTTACCATTATCTGGGTCTGTAAAAACTCTAAGGTTAAGGACTTTTTCAGTCACTTTTTTTAAGTCAACGTCATCGCCCTTTTCCATGCACACGAGAAGGAGAAGTCCTTTATTAATGGCACCCACCGTTTCATTTGAAACTGTGACCTGAGCTCTTTTACAGCGCTGAATAACAATTTTCATGAAGCTTTTTTGCCGAAGAGATTCCCTTTTTTGCCAAAACGAGAGTTGGCATATTTCTCTTGGGCGGCTTTATATTGCCTTTCTTTGACTTGAATCTGATCTTTGATCTCTTCGATTTTTTTCTGATACTTCTCTTCATTAAAAGATTCGGCATCTTTCTTGATTTTTTCAATTTCAAGTATCAAAGCATTGCGCGCTTTGATGATTTCGATATCAGTATTTAATGCAGAGACCATGGCGGCGTTATTATCTTTTTCCTGGTCAAGGCCTGCCATCTCATCTTCTAGTTCGGCCAATTGATTTTTTAAAATATCAATTTTTTCTTGTAAGGCTTCCTTATCACTTTTAATACGCTCAGAAACCTCTTCAATGGAAAAAATAATGGCGTTTACCTCTGCTTCTTCTGAATACTTCTTTGAAGACAGATAGGAATCAAACTCGCTGAGTTCTTTATTCTTCTTTTCAAGATGCTTTTTAAAGTTCTTACTCGCCTTTATCTCTTCTTGAACTTGAGCAAGATTTTCATGGAGCTTCTCAATTTCTTCTTTATGTTGTCTTAGATATTTTATGCCAATAGCTTTTTTCTGCTTCTTTGCTTCCAAAATAGGATCATAATAATCTCTTACGATAGCATGTCCGGTTTTCTCGGTTTGAAAGCTTCCTGTCATTGAAGGAAGCGCTAGGTACTCTGAATTGGCCTCTACAGAGTTGTAATAAAAAACTTTATCACCAAACTGAAGAACATCTGCCGTATTGAGCTTATAGGGAACTTCAGGCTTACATTCATTGGCATTGATATAGGTTGAATTAAAAGAATCGAGATCCATCACGTAAACACTGCCACCCTTAACAGTTAAGCGAGCATGCTTTGAAGAGATCGATTGATCCTTAATCGGCAAGTCATTGCTATCGGAACGACCGACAGTCATCAACTTTTTGATTTCAAAAATTTGTTCAGACTCAGGGTCATAGAGATAGAAACTATCTTTACTCATACTTAAATACCTCACCTATTTATCGGTAAGCTTGGCCAAAAATTTGAGGATTTTCTTAGGGAAAAGAGTATCTAAATAATGGAAACTAGGTCTTTAAAAGAAGCTATAGCGCAGCTCTAAACCTGTCACCGTTTTAGTGTAACTAAAGTTTATTTCATCACCGGAGTCATTTTGAGTGCGGTTAAACGTCAGGCCTAAACGCCAATGATTGGTGAAACGTCTTTGAATCTTAAGACCTAAGGTCATGTTGCGCTCAACTCCCCGCTCTTCTTGGAGTTTGGTATCAAGCATAGTCACAGAAGCGGACCAGTTAAAATCGATGCCCCAAAAAAGTCTTGGCATCAAGTAATCCAAGCGAAAGAGATAGGAGTCTGTCGCATTATTTTCATCGTTAGGGCGATACAAATCAGTGATAAAGAGACCAACGATGATATGGCCATTTTCCCGTATGAAAATTTGGTCGAGATAGAGAGTAGTGGTGGCCCCACTAATGGCGTCAGAGAAACTTGAAAGGTTCCTCTGCCTTAACTTTACAGTAGTGTCGCCATTTCCAAAGAACTTATTCCTTAGACCCAAGGTGTAGGTTGTCGAGCGTCCAAAGAAAGTCCGAGAGCCCTCTTGGTTCTTGTCTCTGGCGGTGTAATTGTGTTCAAGTTCAAAGAGAAGCTCTGCCCTCTTCTTATTCCAACTGAAATTATAAGAGCCCCGTAATGCAGGAGAGATCCCGTAGGAGTTATTCTGATAGACTTCAGGATTGGTATCATTGAGGTATTCAGAGTGACTAAGTCTTAGCTCAGGTGTGAAAACAAAGTGGCGGCCACCCACAAAGCGGCGTGCGTAGTAGAACTCACTATTCACAATGGTAGAGGCAATATCAGTTGTCTCAACAGAAGCAGCAGGAGCATCTGAAATCAGAGTGACGTTATCATCTTGTTGAACTTGCTGAGTATATGTGATGGTATTGGCATGACGAGAAAGCATACGACCATTTTCAAGAAGTAGAGGGTGCATATTATGCTTGAGAAGAATTTCATCGTAGCGACTCTCAATATCCTTGGCGGTATTGCTGTCAGGATCGATCTCATGACCTTTATCTAGAAGAGGCACAATATAATTAGCAATGTAGTTTTGGACATAGAACTTATCTTTAGCGCGATTATAAATAAGTTCTGCTAGCCTTAAGTAAGCAATCTGTTGCATATCTTTATCGGCTTCATCATCTTTAAGGAGCTTGAGGTAATTTGTTTTCACGGACTGATGGTCCTCAAGAAGCTCACCAATGTGTGCCAAGTAGTAGAGAGAAATATCCCTTTTAAAGCCCTTTTTAAAAGAAATGCGAAAGGCCCTCTTTGCTTTTTCAAGTTCATTTACGGCAAAGAGAGACTGACCATATTCAAAGAAGAGGTCTTCACTTTTTTTTCCCAAGCGAATCGCCTTTTTAAAGTGGGGAATCGCTTCAGGGTGTTGCTGCATATTTTTATAGGTGAGGGCCTTGAGGTAGTGGAGTGTCGCCTCAAACTTTTGATCTCCCTCTAAAAGCTCCAACTCTTGCAACGCCGTTTGATAATTACCAGTTCTAAACTGCAAGTAAAAGGCATCAAGCTTCTTGGCTTCTTGTGCATAACTCAATGAGATTAAAAAGAAGAAAATGAGGAAACATCGCTGCATGAAAGGTCAAACCATCCTTGGAGTGTACTAATACTGTAAATTTATTGTAGCAGTTTGACCGGCTAGCGCCTAATACGAAATTCTACGCGTGAGCGTTGGGTGTTGTTGATGTTGAGATCGGGATTATTGAAGTCCATTGTCGACTCTAATTGAAAATCCTGAGCAAGGTTCTCAGCTTCCGTACGGGTCCCAATTTCATAATCGCCAACGGCCTTTTCACCATCGAGAGTGGCAGGCTGCAGAGCATTCATTTTTGTTGTTTTAGTTCCATCAGGATTTACAGTAGTCGTAGTGCCATCGACACTAGCAGGACCTCGCCCGTCCTCTACAGGTACCAACTCTCCTGAATCCACTAACTGGTAACCCTCTGGTGGCACGTAGCTGCCTGTTTCAGCATCTACACTTCCTACCTCTGGAGATGGGATATAAACCCCAGCATTGGGATCAAAGGTACTGCCCTCTGCTGGAGGAACATAGAGTCCTGTCTTCTCATCAACATAACCTCCAGCAGGTGGCGCATAAGCACCGGTAGCTGTATCAACAAAACCTTCAGGTGGCGGACCTTCGTTTCTTGTCGCCTGAATTTTTTCTTGGGTTTGCTCAACAACGGCTTGCGCCGCCTGAGTACCAATCCCTTCGCTCAAGGCCTTATCAATTGTGTTGTTATTAACTTCTGCCACCTTTTTTGGATCAAGACCTTTGGGGACAATTGAGCGCACGACTTTCTTCTTTTCCCCCCCTACCGAGGCAGGTTTGCGCTTTTCACTTTGACTAACAGACGGGTCCGTATTTTTCAGGGACTCCAGTTGAGAAGGTGAAATCTTTACGGGAATAGAAACTCGTTTTTGATTGGGCATGGCCCCAGAGTATTGACCCTGGCGTACCATCACCGCTTCACGACGATTGAGGGTTGCATCGAGAGCTTGCTGACTGAGTCTTTGTCCAGAGCTCAACTCATCAAGTCTGGCCATGGCAACGGCGCCTTCAAAAGTCACCAGAGATGTAACAGCATTTCTGGGGTTAAAGATCACTTGAAAGTCAGTGCCTCTAACACCCATGGCAGCAGTTTTAGTTTTAATAAAGAGCTTTGAACCCTTCTTATCAATATTCATGTAATTCTTCGTCACTTTTGAGCGAACTTTTCCTTGTATTAAGTTGATGATACCAGCTTGGTCTTTAGGAAAAGTTTCAATTTGCATTTCTGATTCAGGACCTAAGTTCATTTGCGACTTATCAACAAAGAGAAGTTTGGTAAAACTTCTTGCACTTGTTTTGACGAGACTGCCCTCTGGCAGCCAGTCTCCTCGCTTGAGTTTGCGTGGTTTCTTTCCCTCAACTAAGGAAAAGACATTGCCCTTTAAAATGATAACCTTTGCTACTTTTGACGAGTCTTCTTGTGCCAAAGACATGACAGAAGAAAATAAAAAGAGAATGGCAAAAATTAGTTTCGTCACAATTCACCCTCGTAAAATGAACACCGGAAATACCCCAGTCAGATGGACTGTTCCGGTGTTTACTTGTCGGTATAAGTTCTTGAAATTTTAAAATGAATGCAGGAAACGCCCAAATACCACGTTCTTTTAGGAACTTAGGTCATTTAGAGGTAATCAAAGTGACTCAAAGTTAGGGCACGGCCAGTAGGGCAGCAGCCGCTCAGGCACGGTCCCCTCCCCTTTAACGGTAGTAGCGGTGGTTACGACTTTCAGGCAGCAAAAAGAAGAAGGCGATATAGGCCAGGAAAGTCATACCGAAGGATAGGATAAAACTAGCGGCAAAGAGGATGCGCACAAGAGCGATCTCATAACCGTAGTTAATGCCAATTCTGTAACACACCCCCAACACCTTTGGTCTCTCATAATCAGCGATAGCGTGGTCATTTGGCAGGAGAATGGCCAAGAAGGCGTAAAAAAGCAGTCCAGAACCAAAGAAGAGCACTGAAACCAACCAGATCAGGCGCACTAAGGTTGTATCCAAGTTTAGACCACGAGCAAGACCAGACAGTACTCCGGCCACAATTCGATCCTGACTAGAGCGGGTCCAACGGTTTCGAGGTCTTATTTCATAAATCATTTTACGTTCCTTTCTTACGTAGTATGTATTGTTAATATTTATATATATTATTACATATTTTATGCATAAATAAGAATATAATAATAACACCATACATAAAAATAGCCATATTTGCGTATAATTGATAAAAAATTGGAGAATTTACTAAAAATGAGGAAGAAGTAATGAGCAAGAACTTAAAAAGAGTCAGTCTGATGATTAGAGAAGATCAGCATCAAACTATTTCAGAAAAGGGTCTCAATGCGAGTGGCCTTTTTCGTGACCTACTTGATGATTACCTGTCCGAATATAAAGTCACATTAAGCGTTACTAGGGAGACTAAAGAACTCTACGATATGATCATCAGCAATACCGCCAGTTCTGACGCAGACTTGGAAAAATTTCTCAAAGAAAGTCTTAAAAAGCTTCTCAAGGAAAAAATTGATTATATGATAAAGTTGCATGAAAAAATTTAATTCGCATGGGAAGACCAATGAAGAAAATCTTAGTTGTTGATGACGATGTTGATATCGGTGAAATTATTCAAGATTATTTAAAAGAAGTGAGTGGCTACGAGGTCATTTACGAAAATAGTGCTACCAATGCCATCGAACAACTTAAGAACAATCCTTTTGACCTGGTGATAACAGATGTTTTGATGCCTGATATGAATGGCATCGAACTCACAGAATATATTTTTCAAAACTATCCTCAAACAAAAGTACTCGCCTGTTCTGGCGGAGGAGCTTCAGGAAAATTAGTTGCCGGAATGGCCTTGGATCAGGCCCTGCAAGAAGGTGCTGATAATGCCATTATGAAGCCTTTCACGGAGCAAGAGCTCAAGACCAAAGTCGCCAATCTTCTTAGGTCTTAGATCAGGTTTTTACCTTTAATAAAGAGACGATTTAAATTATAGAGATATTCTCGCCCCAAAAGCTAGGCCTAAGGTGTCGTTTGTTAGACCCTTATTAACCAAGACAAAGGCGTTAAGAATGGTGAGATTAAACTGCACACCAAAAAAGGCACGGGTAGAAATCGTTGAAGGTCCCTCTTCGGTACCAAGGTCAAGAGTTGCTTGTCCTGTACCGCCAGAACCTCCGGTAATATTAATATTGCCAGAAAGATTGGCAATACTCTTGGCACTTCCCGTGCTGAGGTCCATGCCTAGTCCACCAAAGAATGAAGTCAGGTAGAGCAGACGAAAATTCGTACTAATCTCAAGCGGAATTGTCACAGTAGAAACTTTTGCACCCACTGCTGCCGTCCCATCAAAGTTGGCCGTCACCCCACCTTCGGTAACAGTTTCATTAATGGGTTCAATGAATTTAATATTCATACTTGAGCGTTCAAAACCTGTAGTGATATCGACTCCACCCCACTCAAAGAAACCAAAGCCAGCACCGAAACCTTCAATGATTTTATATTGCATATGAAAACCTAAAGAAGTGGTATTCCCATCAAGTCCATCAGTATCTGGAGCATCAAGCTTTAGGAAGTATCCGTAAAAACTTGCTCTCTTCATATCAAAGGGCCCAAATTTAGAACCAAAGTTACTGCCCTTGAGACCTAAGCTCACGGCAGCTCCAACGCCAACCCCACGAATCTGGTTGGTGTCGACATCACCGCCAATAAGGTCGGACATCGAGTTATTACCAAGGTCAGCACCGAGTGCCCCAGTAAAGCCTACTTCCATAAATTTAATATTTGAGCCGTAGCTAGCGCCGAGGCCCTTTTGAGAAGCTACTCCGGCGTTGGCCATCCCTTTGAGGTAATTGGACTGATCGGCTTCAGGAAGGTTGGCATTCACTTGAGTTTCAAGTCGATCACACACAAGCGTACAGTCACCTGTTCTATTGGTAATTTTAAAGAGACCAGCTTGAGCTGAAAAACCCCAAACCAAAAATGTCAATCCTATCCATGCTTTCATGATCTTCTCCTTACCTATTTCTCACCGCCCTTCATTATCCCTTTTAGGGAGATCGAAAGAAAGGAAGCAAAGAAGTCCGCGCAAATAAGTAAGGCCAAAGCGTATTGCGGCAAGATTTGCCGTGTACAAAGTATTCTTTACAGCAATGGTATTATGATTTAATGGAGGGTCTCTATGAGTCTCATGATTAGTCGAAATGGTAAAATTCAAGAAGTCACTCGCAGACCCGCTGGTAAGAGGGTCACCTCTCCTGAGAATCAAAAGGTTTCTTTTGAAGATATTATTGAAAAGGAATCGGGACACTCTCCTGATGAAAAGATTTCAAGAGATGATTCCAAGGATTCCGGAAAGGAAAGATCTCAAGAGCACGAAAGACCCAACCCTCATCAGGCATTTAAGGCCTATCAAAAGACCAAAAAGGTTCATGAAACGCGTCTTACTCATGCTAAGGAAATTGGATCGCGCCCCGTTATCTACGCAAATCCTCGCCAAACAGTTGAAGATGCCCTC
>JAUIBX010000161.1 GCA_030427595.1 Bacteriovoracia bacterium
GCTTCTATGAGCCAGGAGTGGGTGGCATTCGTCTTGAGAATATTGTCATTGTCAAAGAGGACCCCAATAAGAGTGGTCACGTCTGTTTTGAAAACTTAGTGACTCTAGGCTTTTGGCACGATCTTGTGGATCGTGAGCTTTTAGACGATGAAGAGAAAGATTATCTTGATAGCTATGAAAGAGAGTGCTCTAAAGTGGGGCGCTCTTTTGCCAAGTTTTGCCAATAGCAGAGAGACCTAAGCCGAGGCCTAATCCAACTAGCACTAGAAAGAGGGCCGATGTTCTATTTTCAGGAGTTTTAGCGCCTAAGTGGTTGTGAGAGTCGTGGTCGGGAATGAGGCCAATGGAACCACAGCCTCCAAAGGGTTGTTCCGTCTACGTCATCTGGTCCTAAAGTTTCTCTTGTTGCCACGCTTTGATAATACATGAGGTTACGATCGAAATTACTGTGACCTAAACCAACTGCATGGCCAATTTCGTGGGCCAAAACAGCAATTTTTTCTCCACGTCCTAAATCTTTAAATGAATTATCAGCAGCATCATTAACGAGAATAAGAGCACCGCGGATGGTTTGACCTGTGACATTATTAGGTAAGGTCACGCCTAGGACTGAAGGACTATTGCTGTAATTGTTGCTGGCCGTATTGCATGAGATAAGGATATCGCTAGAGACGGCCATAGCTGCGTTGATATCACAGGGAGAAGAAGGAAAGTTGGTACAGATCTCTCCCGTTTGAAAGACACCATCAACACTGACAACACTTCCACGTACGACTTCAAGCCTACTGGTGTGGACACGGTTCCAATAGAGGGCACCGGCCTCTTCGGCCAGACTTAAGAGTTCGTCATTGGTGATACCAAGGTTATTACAAGTATGGGAGGCCACATTCACTTTGACTTGGTCCTGTTCAAAAGAGGCGGCGACATTATTGTTGAGGGTGAAGGCAAAACAAGGGGTGAGGGTAAGCCAGCATGCCGCGAGGACAATTAGTCTTTCCATAAAGTGTCTCCCAAATGGTAGCGCAGGCTGAGGGCCACGTTATAGGTTCTGTTAATTGAGTTTGTCACATTAAAAACAAAGACTTCTGTTTTAAGAGAGTAGTCGGCATTGAAAAAATACTCACCCGCAATATTGACGGTGGCATTTTGAGAGATGCTGCTTTCTTCGGGCACATAGAAGTCGGTAAAACCGGTTCCATTTCTAATGGGAGTGGTTCCACCATCGCCAGAGAGGCGAGTGTAGTAGAGACCAACCCCTAATCTAAGGAGGAAGCTTTTGGTGACGTCATGGCCCACATGACCATTGAGGTAATAGACTTGCTTACTGATAAAATTTTCGTCGTTGCCACCAGGCCACAGAAGACCGAAGTCGGTGAGAAGACTCCAGTCTTCATCAAGATCATAAACCAAACCAGTCTCCAACATCATGCGGTTATTCATGGAAGACTTTTCACCATTGGCCTCTGTCTGGTAGCGACCAGGGGTTTGGTTCATCACCCCAACCCCAAAATTCCAATCACTCATTTGTGCTAGTGCAGAATTGGTGGTGCACATGGAAATGAGTATAAAAAATCTGAACGTTTTACTCATCTATAAAATCCTTATTGAGTCATTGTCTCAAAGGTTGAACAAAGCTGGCAATGTTTTGTGTGCGATAGTCTTTTAAGAAAAGAGGCGCTAAAATGGTGGCCGTAAAACCCTACCTCAATCAATTGATGACAAGGAACTTTCCCATGTTTGAAAACTATCAAATCCCCAAAGAGCTCATCCCTAGTGACCCTCGCTTTGGCAGTGGTCCTTCACTTATTCCTGTGGAGTTTATTGACCGATTGCGTGAAACAGGTGTGCACCTCTTAGGGACCTCTCACCGTAAACCTGCCGTTAAAAATGTGGTTAAGGAAGTTCAAGAGGGTCTAAGAAAGTACTTTCAACTCCCAGATGACTACTCCATCGTTCTTGGAAATGGTGGGGCCACTTTCCTCTTCGACTCTATCGCCTTAGGCATGGTTGAGAAGAAGTCAGCTCACTTCACTTGTGGTGAGTTTTCAACCAAGTGGTATAAGTCCCATGCCAATGTTCCTTGGATTGAAGCAGAAAATATCGCTGTTGAATTTGGTCAAGGGATTACGCCTGAAAATCGCGATGATGCGGATATGATTTGTTGTACGCTTAATGAAACTTCTACGGGAGTGATCATTGATTCTCTGCCTCAGGTTGATGAAAACACAATTTTGGCAGTTGATGCTACCAGTGGGGGAGGACAAGTTGAGTGTGACCTCAGTAAAGTTGACCTCTTCTTCTTTGGTCCACAAAAAGTCTTTGCCAGTGAAGGTGGTTTATGGGTTGCGATTATGTCTCCCAAGGCCCGTGCTCGCGCCCTTAAAATTGCTGGAGACAAGTCTCGCTATGTTCCAGATATCATGAATTGGAAGACGGCGATTGATAACTCGGATAAGAACCAAACTTATAATACCCCCTCTATTACAACCTTCTTCTTTCTCAACGAGCAAGTGAAGCTGATGAATAAGTCAGGTTACCAAGGCGTCATCGATGAAGGTAAGAGGCGTGCTGAGTTACTCTATGGTTGGGCCAATGAGAAGCCTTATCTCAGTCCCTATATTAAAGAAGAGCGTTACCGTTCTACAGCAGTGGCCACTATTGATGTGGATGATAAGGTGGACACCTCCGCCCTCATAAAGAAGCTTGCTGACGAAAAGGCCGTTTACAATATCGAAGCTTATCGAAAACTAGGCCGTAACCAATTTCGTATTGCACTCTTTTACAATATTGCCTTTGAAGACTTGGAAAAGCTGACCAGGCTTTTAAGTCATGCGATTGAATCAGAACTTTAGGTAAGCTAAGGCCCAAGGGGGCATCATGGAAAGGTTGGCGAGGAGAAGTGATCTTCACCTCAAAAGAAAGCTCTGGCACATTTTGACCGGACTTATCGCCCTCGCCATCACCTTTGCCTTTCACTTTGACTCCTATGATGCTGCTCTCGCCAGTTTCTTGATTGGTTTCTCTGGGCTTATCTTTGAATTTGTTCGCCTTAAGAGTCCACGAGTTAATGACTTCTTCATTAATTTTGCTGCGGGAGTCTTGCGAGAGAGGGAAAGAGATAAGGTTTCAGGCTTCACTTACTATTGCTTTGGTGTCAGTTTAAGTTTCTTTCTCTTTCCATGGGAAGTGGCGATTACCTCAGTACTTTTCCTTATCTTTGGTGACCCGATGGCAGCGACCATAGGAAGCCTATACGGTAAAACTCCAATAGGTAAGGGGAAGTCCCTAGAGGGCAGTGCTGCGTGCTTTTTCACCTGCTTTCTCGTCGCTACAACCCTTTGTCTCATAGGTTTTATTCCCCTGCCTTGGTTGCCCTTTGCTCTTTTGGCAGGCCTCTCAGGAGCACTCGCTGAGCTCTTTGCCTTTCTCGATGATAATCTCACCCTTCCTCTCATTTCCGGGCTATTACTTTCTCAAGTGACAGCGCTCCTGTTATAATTTGTTCTATGATTAATGTCTTCACAGAGTGGGATCCCCTTAAAGAGGTGGTTGTTGGCAATATCGGTCAATGGACTGATATTCATCCTGATTTTAGTTTTCGCCTCTATTATCAAGATAATTTAAAGAATATTTTTTTGGAGAAGTCGATAAAGCTGCAGCAAAAAGTCATTCAGCAGAGACAGGATGACCTTGATGGCCTTAGTAGAATTCTTAGTGAAGAGGGTTACCAAGTTCATCGGCCAAGTCCATTAGAGAAGCTCTTTCCTTTTCAGACTCCCGAATTTAAGGAGTGGCCAAGCCCATGTCACAACCCAAGGGATCAGTTTTTGATCATTGGGGATCAGATTATTGAGACAAGTTGCCAGTGGCGTAAGAGGTACTTTGAAAATGATTTTCTTAAACCAGTTCTTATGGAGAAGTTTCGCCAAGGAGCTCGCTGGGTGACTTCCCCAAGACCGGTGATGGGGGAGAAGTCCTTTGACCTCATTCACCTAGAAACTCATGGGGGAAGACCTGAGGGGTGGCAAGAAGAAGAGAATGCCTTGGAGATCATGTTTGATGGTGCCCAGTGCTTAAAATTTGGTAAGGACATCGTCATGAATGTGCGGACCAAGAATCATCAATTGGGATACGAATGGTTAAAGCGGCATTTGGGTGACCAGTTCCGGCTTCATGCTGTCGATCTTACTGACAATCATATTGATGGCATGATGATGCCTTTGGCACCTGGAAAGCTTCTTATTAATTCTGGCTCCATGCCTCAAAAATTAGGTTTGTTACCAGACTTTCTAAAGAAGTGGGATATCATTCAAGCTCCTGATGTCAGTCGAGAAACTCCTGAGGGTAAAGATGTCGCTTTGGCCTCTCAGCATATCAATATCAATGTTCTTCCTCTAAGTCCCAAGAAGACGGTAATCTTTGATGATGTTGATGGTAAAAGTAATCGCCTCTTTGATCTTCTTGATCACCATGGCATCGAGCCTTTGCCTGTACGCATGCGCCATTGCCGTCTCTTTGATGGCGGTGTTCATTGCTGTACTCTAGATCTCTATCGGGAAGGCCAGCTTGAAGACTATAGTTAGTCTTTCTTATAATTGGCCAAGAACTCTTCTTTAAAGTCTTTATAGCGGTCTTGTAAGATGGCCTCGCGTGCCTTCTCTGCCATGGTCTTATAAAATGCTATATTATGCTCAGTTGCTAAAATTTGACCGAGGATCTCATTGGAATCAAAGAGGTGCTTGATGTAAGCACGAGTGAAATTCTTATTGGCGTAGCAATCGACATTGGGATCAATAGGGAAGAAGTCTCTGCGATAATTGCGGTGACGGATGCGAATCTTTCCTCTGAAAGTAAATAAAGTACCACCACGCGCGAACTTGGTAGGGATGATACAGTCACTCATGTCCACACCATTTTCCCAGATCATGATGAGGTCTTCTGGGTTTCCAACTCCCATCACATAGCGAGGTTTATCTTTGGGCATTTTAGGAGCTGTGTATTTAACAATCTTTTCCATCAGCTCGGGACCTTCACCAACGGAGACGCCACCTATCGCATAGCCAGGGAGGTCACGCTTAACAACTTCTTCAAGGCACTCGTCTCGGTAGTCATCGTAAGTTGAGCCCTGGATAATGCCAAAGAGGGCCTGTTTTTCATTGGTCCACGCTTCAATACAGCGATCAAGCCAGCGGTGGGTACGGTCTATTGAATTTTTCGTGTATTTGCGGTCTGCGGGGTAGGGAATACATTCATCAAAGGCCATCATGATATCACTACCAAGATTTTGTTGAATTTCCATACTTGTCTCAGGACTGAGAAGGATCTTCTTTCCTTTGTGGTCTTTAAACTCGGCGCCCTCCTCTTTAATGCTCTTTCTTTGCAAAGAAAAAACTTGAAAGCCACCAGAGTCAGTCAATATGGGTCTATCCCACGCCATAAACTTATGGAGTCCTCCTGCTTTCTTCACAAGCTGTGAACCTGGACTTAAGTGGAGGTGATAGGTGTTAGAAAGAAGAATAGGAGCATTCATTTGCTCAAGGAAGGTGGGCTGCAAGGCCTTGATGGCGCCGTGGGTTCCTACTGGCATGAAAACAGGAGTAGGAATGACCCCATGAGGAGTATGAATCTCGCCAGCTCGGGCACCGGTGTGCTTGTCTTCGTGAACGACCTTAAAGCTAAAATGCTCTTTTACTCTTTCCTGAATGGGTGCTGTCATAGGAGTCCTGCTTACTTATTTAACTCAAAGAACTTGGTTTCTCTTTTGTTTAGAGCTGTTTGATAGCGGTTGAGTTTGTCTGAACGAAGGCGATTAAGCTTGCCATCAATCGTCTTATCAACAATTTTTGCTATGGCCTTGTCGAGGGCAACAAAATTATCGATCACTATCTGTTGGTAGTCGTCATTCTTACTTGATAAGGCTTCAAATGCCAAATCAAAGAAGAAGCGGTCTATAAAGTTTCTCTCTTCTTGGGTGGATTTCTCTTTTTTAGCTGCAAGCTTCTCAAAAATATCGAGGACAATGAAGGACCTCTTATTTAGGTATTGAATGTTCATAGCATCTTTGTCCACATTTTCGGCTTTCACATCTCGCTCGTGACGCTCAGAGAGTTTCTTTGCCCGATCCATGAGCTTCTTGTAGGTGCCGTTATAGGGTCCTGTAAGAAAGAAAATATTCTCCATGAGAGACTTATTGATCTCTTTATTTTCACTACTATAAGTAAAATCCATGACTTCAAAAGAGTCATTGGCGAGACGAAGGATGTAATGGTTAGCAAGCTTGTCACTATTTCCTAGGTGAATCATATTGCCGCGAGGACCCTCAACCAATTCAGCAAGGTCAATTCTCTTAGCATTTACCTTAGCAAAAACCAGGGTCTGAAGTTCGTAGTAGGGGCTAAGAATAGGGCCGACCTTCATGGCCGTTAGCCATGGCTTCTTAACGTCGAGGCTCAAGGAGTAGAAGATAACCTTCATGAGCTCCTCATTGTTTACTGGGTACTTCTTCTTTTGTTCCATGGCCTTAATAGCGAGAGAGAGGTCTGGAAAGAAGAGGGGCAGAAAGGGGTCTTTTTGAACAATAGCGAGAATCTCTGTTTTCTTAAGCAGGTCTTTATTTAAGACGGCCTCTGTATATTTGGCCTTAAGAAAGTCAGCAGCAATAAGCTTAGGCGATATTTTATTTCCCTTTAACTCGAAAGAGGGCAAGATACGCATATTTTTCTCGAAGAGAATGCGACCTTTTGAGCCAAAAGAGAGGGTTTCAATTTGAGAGAGGCTGTCTTTAAACTTTGCTCCTGGAACCTTTGCTTTTCTTTCGCTCGTGCTAATCGGTTTAGTGATTTCAAGGAAAGCACCATAGAGAGTGTAGTTTGCTCCGAGAATGGCAACAGTTGGCATAATAAGAAAGGCGAGGATAAGGGTCAGACCAAGTGAGCGCCTTTCATAGCGACTAAAAGTAAGGATCTCTTTAAAACTTCTCTTTCCTCCAAGAATGGGAAGGTCAAAGACGAGAAAGGGCACAAGCAGGATCCCCAAAACAACGCGGATAGGAGAAAATACCCTGTTGAGGATATGGTGACCGCCATTTGAGAGTCCAATAAGAAATTGACCGAGACCGATACCTAAAAGAAATTGAAAGAGGATTTCATAGCATAGGAAAGCGAAAATGTAGTGGTAAATAAGGGTGTTATTTAAGGACTCAAAAATGACTTGATAAACATCACCACTGTAGGGGATGGCGGCGAGAGCTTCAGGCAATGCTTTGGGTAATTTGGTGAGATGAGGTTTGATAAGTTCAAAGACCTTGTCAGCGTAGCTAAGGATATCAAAGTTCGTTTTCTCTTTAACGAAGGGGAGAACCATGGTGTAAAAGCCATAGAAAAAGGCTAAGTTGTAGGCGAGACCTAAGAGTCTAAAGAGAGGACCTGCTATAGGGTCTCTGATCTTAGAGCCCTTCGTGATACGAGGTGCTCCAACTGTCTTAGTCGGGGTGATAGACTTTTTCTTTTTCGCTTCTTTCTTCTTTATGAGATTTCTAAATTTGGAGACGAAGGTGGGTTCAGCCTTTTCTTTGACTTCGTTACCATCCTCATCGACGTAGACGACCTCTTCAACAATTTCATATTCGGCTTCGTCGGATTCATTTTCGGGATCTTCTACCTGTTGAAGGTTTCCACCATCATCAACAACGTGCTCTTCTGTATTTTCTTCTGTGCTTGGTTCTTCAGAGGGGTGATCATCTTCGAGTTGATCTAGGTCCGCAGTATCTTCCTTTTCAATTTCGACCTTCTCTTTACGCACAATGATCTTAACTTTATCAATGATGCACTTATCGCCTTTATCGAGAATATACATGCGACCATGGCCGCACTTTTGTGAGCCCACTTTTAGAGAATCATCAGGACCTAGCTGGGTAAAAGTGAGAACGTTATTTTGGAGGCGAAATCTTCCCTGAAGGGGAGCGAGGCCAAATTCTTGTATACGGATATCACAGCCTGAGTCTGAACCTAGACTCAGTTCTCTTTCCACTCGAATTCTTTGCGAGTCTTGTTTGGGGACCCGCACATCGAGCACATAGACTTCTACCTTCTCCGTGGCCAAAGCTGTGTTCTCTCCTTAATAGCGATTGTAAATCATTACCTGTTCTATTTTCTCCAAAATTGGCAAGGAACGCAATGATTTCCACTTTTTATTAACTTTAAGAGAGTCTTTTGGTCGAGTAAGGGCAAGGCTCTCGAGGTGCTGGACTTTTTTACTAAAGCGCTTATGCTAGAAAAGGTGTCAACGAATGGTCTGCAGGGAAGCAGCTTAAGTGTTCAAGGATGGACCCATGATTGAACGTTTTAAACTTTACTTGAGAATTACTTTGCTCCTAATAGGGGTGGCCTTTGTGGCCGAGGCTCAAGCA
>JAUIBX010000162.1 GCA_030427595.1 Bacteriovoracia bacterium
ATTTCTGGATTTAGAATTTGCAAAAAATGATGCAATTTAAATAAACAAATTATTATTAGAATTAGAAAACACTTAAAATCCTTTCTAACACAAAAAATTGATAAAAGAATTTAAAGATTCTCTAAATGAAAAAAGTATTCAAACTTCCACTTTTAACTCAAACAATTTCCAAGCAAAAGGCATTGGAGAAGTGCAGTCTTTTTATGTCGTTTAAAAAAACTATAATCATCATGTTAATATTTCCATTTTCTCTTCAAGCCAATGAATGTGGTTCGTGGTTTAGCAATTTCACTTCACCACTTTGCACTCGAGCAAGCTCTATTTTTTGGACAGGGACGACAATAACGCTTGGTCTTAGAGCACTCAAAGAGTTCCGAGGTGAAGACGAAATTCAAAGAAGGGCCTATCAAAAAAACCACCTTCAAGGCTTTGGCGAAGAAGGCGGAGAGCTCGGATATGGCTACCTCAATTTAGGTTACTTTTTAGGTCAGCTCCTTTTTGGTGGTTCAAAGGGAGGAGAAAGAGCAGAGCACATGCTAGAAGCCTCTTTTTATACTGTCGGTGTCACCTATGGCCTGAAAAAGAGTATTCATGAAACAAGACCCGGCTATCCCGATGATCCAGACTCCTTTCCTTCTGGACACTCCAGCGCAGCCTTCGCTTTTGCCTCTGTTGTGGCAGCGCAACACGGCTGGCTCTGGGGTGGTGGTGCTCACATACTAGCTTCATTTATTGCCTTTAGCCGCCTTAACGACGACTGGCACTACCTCCACGATGTCACTGCGGGTATCACTATTGGTATGAGCTACGGTTGGGGCATTTACTTTAACCATAAGGATCACGGTAAGTCCTATTGGCTCTCTATGACTCCTACTAATGATTTGGGTGGACTACAACTTTTGGTCGGTGGAACTTTCTGAGAGGACTTTTTGGCAAGATAAATCCCTTCTGCTAATTTTATGTAACAGCTCAAAGAACAGGTAAAAATGAGAACACTTTTTAGACAAGATAAAGCTTTTATCCTCTCTTCCTTATTCCTACTCTTTGTCGGGAGTTTATCTATCCTTGATGTCTTCATGGATAATAATCATCAGCTCTCTCCCATGCACCTTACAGGTGAATTTATTCTCATAGGATTATCTTTCTTTGGTTCGGCGTTTTTCATTTATCAGGCCCTTCACCATAAAAGAAAAAGTTACCGCCTCAATAAAGAAGTCTCCCAGCTAAAAATAAAAAATAGTGATTACCTTGAACAAGTCAAAAGTTTTAAAAGAGGCTTGAGTGAGGCCATTGATGAGCAATTCTCTAAGTGGGAGTTCACCCCATCAGAGAAAGAAGTGGGAATCATGATCATTAAAGGTCTTAGCTATGCTGAAATTGCTCATGCACGTAATAGCTCAGAGAGGACTGCTCGTAATCAAGGCTCTTCTCTTCTTCATAAAGCTCAGCTAAGGAATAAGTCTGAATTGATGGCCTTCTTTCTAGAAGACCTTCTCTATCCCAATACCTAAATTTACTTTTTCATTTTCAAAAACATTGCAAGAAGTGACGGTGTTAATAATAAAGTCGCCGGTGTTGCGGTGATCAGCCCTCCAATGACAACAGTCGCCAAAGGTCGCTGAACCTCCGCGCCAAGTCCAGTGTTGAAGGCCATTGGAATAAAACCTAGAGCTGCCACCAAGGCAGTCATACCCACAGGGCGAAGACGCGCCAATGAGCCCGCAAAAATAGCATGATCCTTTTCTTGCCCTTCTTGAAGTTTTTGGTTCACGAAACTGACAAGCACAAGTGAGTTCAAGACAACAATCCCAGATAATGCAATAAACCCCACAGCAGCTGAAACACTAAAGTTTATTCCTCTTAGAAAAAGAAGAATCGCCCCGCCAGCACCTCCAGCAGGTATAACTGAAAAAATGATTAGAGTTTGTGCCGCCGAGTTCGTCATTTTATAAATTAATAAGAAAATTAATAAAAGAGTAAGGGGAATGATTACCCCAAGAGTCTGTTGTGCTCTCTCTAAATTTTTAAACTGCCCACCCCATTCCACTTCATAGCCAGCATCCATTTTAATAGCACTCTGCACTTTCTCTTTTGCTTCGGCCAC
This sequence comes from Bacteriovoracia bacterium, assembly GCA_030427595.1. Classification (GTDB taxonomy): domain Bacteria; phylum Bdellovibrionota; class Bacteriovoracia; order Bacteriovoracales; family Bacteriovoracaceae. The sequence continues at coordinate 2,105 of JAUIBX010000162.1, forward strand.
GAAGCTTGCCACATCCCGACCGGAAAGATAGACGCTTACAGCAGAGTAGCGTCGTCCGAAGTTACGAGCAATCGTTGTAACTTTGTCAGTCATTTTAAAGTCAACAACATCAGAAGCTGGCAAACTCCCCCCTAGCGGATGAGATAGAGGAATCCTCTTCATTTGCTCTAGACTGTTTCTCAAAGATTCATCTAGGTGAAGAATCACAGGAATCTTTTGGTCTCCTTTAAGAAGGTAGCCAAGCTCTTTTCCTGCTAGAGCCGTTTCCAGTTGTTCATCAACTTGATGGACAGGTATACCATTTTCGCTCGCCCTTAATTGATCGACCTGAATATCCAAAACTTCACTTTTGGTAAGCCCTGTTAGGGCATCAAATTCCACAGATTCAACCCCATCAATTGTCTTTAATACCTCGTGGGCCTTTTGAGCATATTCAACAAGCTTTTCAAGATCTGGTCCTAAAACACGAAAGGTCACATCGGCGCGAGAACCTTCTAGAATTTCATTAAAGCGCATTTCAATGGGTTGTGTCGCACTAATATCTTGCTCAGGTAATCGTTCCTCTAGTTTCTTCTTAATTTCATCAAAGATATCTGCTTTTGCTAGACGAGAACCATTTCTACTTCTCCACTTTGATTGATCTTTTTCCAGAATAACAAAAGTATCAGCGAAGTTTGGTCCCATTGGATCAGTAGCACTCTCAGGCGTTCCTAAGCGTGAAAAAACATGAGTTACTTCTGGGGTTTCAGAAATAATTTTTTCTGCCTCTTTTTGTCTCTGAGTTGACACCTCAATGCTTTGACGAGAGTCTCGAACAAGTCCTATCACGAGGTCTCTTTCATCAAGCTGAGGAGCAAAATCTGAGCCCAATTGTTGAAAAAGAAATAGTCCTACCCCTGATAAAATTACAGCAATAGAAATTACAAAGCCGCGTTTCTTCAGTGCGAAAGGGAGTAATTTTACATAAAGTTTATGAAGCCCTCTAAAAAATAGTGGTTCCTCATGATGACCGACTTTAGGAAAAATAAAGAAATAAATGAGAACGGGGACAATAAATAGAGCAACAGCTAAACTTGCTCCTAGTGCCATCAATACTGTTAGCGCCATAGGCTCAAACATTTTGCCTTCAACTCCGCTCAGGGCAAGGATGGGAATATAAACCATCATTATGATTAAGAGACCGTAAATGACAGGTGGGGCAACTTCAGCACAAGAATCAATGATTAGGTCTAGTCGTCTTTTACCATCAAGTGGACATTCACTCTCATTTTCTAAGGAGACTCGTCTTAGGTAGTTCTCTACTAAGACGACAGAGCCATCTACCAATAGACCAAAGTCGATTGCCCCAAGACTCATTAAGTTGACTGGAATATCATTTATATTCATGCCAAGGAGAGCAAATACCATAGAAATAGGAATCGCTAATGAAACCAGAAAGGCTGACTTGATATGACCTAAAACCAAAAAAAGAACGACTATGACTAAGATAGCCCCCTCAAAAAGGTTGTTACGGATTGTTTTTACAGTTTGATCAACAAGGTAGCGACGATTATAGACCGGTTTCGCGGAGACTCCCTTAGGAAGATTTATTTTTTCAAGGGCCTTAAGACTATTATCTGCCACTTCACGAGAGTTTTCCCCTACTCTCATAAGTACAGTTCCTAAAACCGTTTCATTTCCCTCGAAAGTAGCACTCCCTACTCTAAGAGCATGATCTACCCTTACATCTGCCACGTCCTTTACTCTTACATGACGACCGCCGGGTAAAATTTTAATAAGGTAATCTTTAAGATCCGATGGAGACTTTAAGGGCGTGTAAGAGCGAACTGTAACTTGATTTTCGCCCTTTTGAATATACCCCCCCCCATGAAAGACTCCGGTCTTCTCTACCGTCTCCATAAGATCCCTTACTGAAACCCCATAGCGGTTTAAGCTCTCTGGCCTATAATTGATGTGGATTTCTGAGTTAAAACCTCCATTCGTATCTACTTCGGCCACCCCTTTAACTTTTTTAAGAATCGGCCTGACATTGTATTCTTGGATGATCTTGAGATATTGAAGCTTTTCTACTTCTGTCTCAAACTTACGATTCCCTTCATAAGAAAGGACATACATAAAGACCTCACCAAGACCAGTAGTCATAGGAGAAAGCTCTGGGTTTATTCCTTCAGGTAAATCCCCTGCAACACCTTGGAGCTTTTCATTAACAACTTGCCTTGCAAAATACGGGTCAGTGCCCTCTTCGAATATGATCGACACCTGAGAAAGCCCATACTTTGATAATGAACGGACTTCATCTACCCCCGGTAAACCACTGACCTCCATCTCAATGGGGTAGGTCACAATTTTTTCAATCTGCTCTGTAGAAAAGGCCCCCGTCTTGGTATTAACAACTACTTGAACGTTAGTAATGTCAGGAAAGGCGGCCAGTTTTATATCTTTGAGAGTTATTAAAAAATAAGCAATAAAGAGTGATAAAACGGCAAGGACCCAAACTCTCTGTTTTAAAACGACTTCAAAAAAACTTTTCATTTGAGCACCTCTGAGATTCTTATTTCTTTACCGTATGTTAAAGAAGTATCGAGTAAGACTTGAACAACTTCTTTCTTTGCATTCACCTGACGATAATGAAGATCATGGCTTATTTCTTCGGCATCGAGATAGGTTTGAGCATTAATGAGCCCCTTTAGAAAGTAATCTTTTATTCTTTTAAGTTCTTTTTGATGTGAGACCTCTTTTGCATGAAGACTCCCTCCTCCTAGTTTCAAAAAGTATTCAAACCTCTCCCTTAAAGCCCTCGCCTGCGCCTGCCTTCTTAGATCTTCTCTTTTCCAGCGTGCCTTATTAACACGCATATTCGCTCTCACCTGATTAGCCTGAACATTACCACTATTAAAAATAGGAATGGAAAAGTTTATGCCAACAGCATGACTTAGATTCCCTCCTGGAACATTTTCCTTTTGATAGGAATAACCAAGAGTCATGTCGGGAATCCACCTTCTCTCCTCTTGTTTAAGAGATAGGTCTGATTGCTTTTGAACCGCTTTACGATACTCCTGAATGACCTCACTTCCCTTTATAATTTCTTCAAAAAGTTTTCTTAAAGTATTTTCAGATCTAAGAGTTATTTCATAGTGGCCTATCTTCTCTTGAGTAAGTCCCTCTAAAACTCTCTTGACCTCTTTTTCTCTGTAGGTATTTTGATGCAATTGGAACTCGATCTCCTCAACTTTTTTCTTTATCAAGTAGGCATCAGACTTTTGCTGGGGAGAGGTAAACTTTCGATTACTTAAATACTGACGTAAGACTTTTAAGTCTTTGATACGATGTTGAGCATGAGAAATCTTTTCTCTTTCAAGCCACAAAACTAAAAAATTCTCGAGGACTTCGGCTTTCAGTTTATCTACTTGCCAGTTGCCAATAATTTTTTGTTTATGCATTTCTTCGCTAATTTTCTCTTCGCTTAACCCCAGCCTTCCATTGAGAGGAATACCCTGCTCGACTGTTGCACCGACCAAACTGCCACTAATACCTGTATTTTTAACGCGGCCATATTCAAGACCAATAGACGGATTTTCGAGAAGTCCTGCTGCATCTTTTTGGTAGGCAAGCTCTTTTAAATGATTTTCATTTTGGGTCAAGATATCCGTATTGCTTACGGCCTTATCCACATATTCGGAAAGGGATTGAGACCACAAAGTTTGTGAGCAAACGATTAAAAGAAAAAGAAATGTAAACTTCATGAAGAACTTCCTCCTGAGTGATGCTGTTATCATCGCCTAGTAAAGGAATTTCTTCATCGGACATACGTCTCAAAAGGACCATGAGGTCATAAGACGAATGGCCTAAAGAAGGCTTAAGTCTTTGAAATTATAAAACGGAAAGGCAGTCGGCCTCGGCACTTCCCTTTTGGTCAGTACAGTAGTTTTCAATAGTAGAACTGAGGTCACGACGACAACGCTTCACTTCATCGGCGTCATCAAAGAGGCGACAATAAGCTAGGTAATCATCTGACTTTTCTTGGTAGCAATCTCTACGCTCTTTTCCTTTCTTATCTGAACAAGAAGCAAACCAACGACCGATATTGCGGTCTATTCTGTCTGTGTAGCAGCCAACTTTTGAGTTGTAGCCACGACGGCGGTAACAACGCTCTTGGTAAGTCTTCTCTGTACACTTACGACTTGAGCAGAAGTTAGCGCGAATATAGCCGTCTTGAAGTTTGGCATCCCTGACAACGGTTTTGTTACACCAATCACGCTTTAGCTTAGTGCCACCATTATATTGAAAGGCCAAACGGCGATCGAGAAGAAGGTCGCCGGCATTAACTCGAGAAGCCTTATTACCTTTATACTCAACAATAGAAATATCACCGAGAATTCGGCCATACTTTTCACGAATAAGCTGACCACGCTCATCTTTTGCGAGAAGAACATCAATGCGATCTCCCTCACGGCAAATAGAGTTCGCTAAAATCTCTGTGGCTTCTTTACTCGCCTTAACTTCACATTCACGCAAGCGTAAGGCCTCCAAACAGACCTTATACTCTTCGCGATCTTTCACTGTAGGATTTTCTGGCAACTCAAGACACTTCACAGTCGCTGGACGAGACTCTGGTGTATCAAGACCATATAAACGAACAGCTGTATCCTCTGCAAAGTAGGGGTGAATTCCTTGAATATTAACTTTTAAAGTATCACCGTCAGTAACCTCAATGACATCAATGCAATTAAAGCGATCTTTTTCATGATCACAACGGGCGCCGAGACGCTCACGCACTTCACCTTGATGGGCACGAGCACGGCAATCAACCCCAGCGTGGACAGTGACCACTACCCCCATGAGAATTAGGGTAAAAGTTGTCATAAGAGTTCTTAGTTTCATATTGATGTTTTTCATAGAGCCTCATTTAACGTCCCTGGCAGCCTATCAAGCGCAAGGGGTAACTAATAATCACTATTAGTTTAGACTGAAATTTTTACCACGAGTACTGGACTTTGAATATCAGATTTGCTTTAAGAAATTTTGAAAAATCATAGACTTAGGCCCTATTTCCCTTGAAAGTGCTTACAATTGTCCTCTCAAGCTTGCTCAATATAAGTTTGTGACTTCCGATAAGATGTCACACTAGAAATTATGAAAGACCATCGGAGAGCCCCCTATGACTAGGAGTTCTTACGCCATATAAACGCATGAATAAGGAGTCTCCTATCCAGGAACAAAACATCAATAAACCCGTCTTCTTTTCCAGTTTCATCTTTATCCTTATTATTACTGCCGGCGCATCACTCGCTCCCGAATCTTTCAAAGTCTTCTTTGAATCCATTCAAGGTTGGCTGACCTCCTCTGCGAGCTGGGTCTACGTTCTGTCCGTTGCCATCTTCACCCTTATCATCGCCTTTTTAATGTTCAGTCGCCTTGGTGATATTAAACTCGGACCCGATCATTCCATCCCTCAATATTCAAACCTCTCTTGGTTTGCCATGCTCTTTTCTGCTGGAATGGGAATCGGTCTGCTCTTCTTTGGTGTGGCCGAACCAATTATGCACTTTTCCGCTCCACCAGTTGGAGAACCACAAAGTATCGCCGCCGCCAAAGAGGCCATGAAAATTACTTTCTTTCACTGGGGTCTGCACGCTTGGGCGATCTACTCTTTATTGGCCGTCATGCTCGCCTACTTTTGCTATCGAAAAGACCTACCTTTATTACCACGCACACTACTGTATCCATTTGTAGGAGATAAGATTTATGGCCCTCTAGGCAATATGATCGATATCTTTTCGATTATTGGCACTATGTTTGGTGTGGCGACTTCTCTTGGCTTTGGGGTTACTCAAGTCAACGCCGGTCTTAGCTATATCTTTGAAATGCCCCAATCAGTTACCGTCCAAGTGATTCTCATTGCCATTATCACCTCCTTTGCCACCATTAGTGTGGTCTTAGGTCTAGATGGTGGCATTAAGAAGCTCAGTAACCTCAATATGATTTTTGCGGCCTTACTTCTCGTCGGCATTCTCTTTCTCGGGAATACTGGCCAGCTGATGCAGTCTTATGTGCAAAACCTTGGTAATTACCTCTTCGATTTCACTCGTAAGACTTTTAATCTCTATGCCTATGAGCCCAATGACTGGATGGGAGACTGGACACTGTTCTACTGGGCCTGGTGGATTTCCTGGTCTCCTTTCGTTGGTATGTTCATCGCTCGTATTTCCCGGGGTCGAACGATCAGGGAATTCATTGTCGGCGTAATGCTG
>JAUIBX010000163.1 GCA_030427595.1 Bacteriovoracia bacterium
TAAAAGTTCATCAGCATTAGGAGTCTCGCTCTCCTCTTTGCCATCTCTATTCATTTGCAGCTCTACTGGAGTGGAATCATCAACTGATTCACCGTAGCCGTATGGGCACTCCTTTTATTCCTTCTCTTTAGTTAATTTAGAGGGGAGGAGCAGTTATCACTACGAGTCGCTTATGGCATAAATGTTACTTAATGGAATTCTCAAAAGAATGGCGCAGATAAGGCCCTTAAGGGCCATCCAAACAAAAAAAGCCTCTCAGAAGAGAGGCTTTAAAATAAAAGTAAAAACTTCGGTAGTCTATTCAATATCGTAGGTAAGAAAACCTCTCGGCTCCTGACAAAAGAATGAATTAATCACACCAGCGAAACCAGCGCGTTGCTCATTAGTTAGGTTCATGTCGGGAAGGTGGTTGAGTGACCTTTCTCTTGAAAACTCATCGGGATTGGCATTTTTTAAAAGGCTGGTGTTGCAACCATTAGCGTTCTTATTGCCTTGTAATGTGTTGCTACCGTATATATTGCAGGTAAATTCATCATCTACCACTGCACATTGGGCATCAAGCTCCGGAGAAGTCCAAGAGTTTTCAGTTCCTGGGATTCTGGAAAAGCTAATCACTAGATTGGCCTCTCCTACAAGAAATTCTGGAAAAATATAGGAGATCTTCTGGGTTTCAGGACCCGAAAAGCGATCGACAATTTCAACTTTAAAGCGAGAAAAGGCGACATACTGAGGTGGGGTGGGAACGATATAATCGGCCTGTGTTTCAGGTTGTCCCCTGCGGGCCTGAGCTAAATTACTAAAAATGATGGTCATTGAGATAATGATGATTTTTGTCATAAGCGCACGATACCCAGAGTATTCTTGTGATGTAAATAGAGGGGCCTAAGCCCCCGTATTTTTTACTGTCTACAAACAACTTCTTTCTTGAGTACTGTTCCACCGCGTGACCAGTCATCAAAGCGTAGGCAGCTTAAAGTAAGCTCTGAGCCATCATTGAGGCCGATTACGACAGTTGAGTCTTGCTCGCTAAGGATATCTACCTGGGCCCCTGTGATCTGATCTTTAATGGCAGGATTGGTGCGGTAAAGGAGTCTTACAGACTCTTCAACTGATTCAGAAGTAAAACCGGCCATTGAGTTCTTAAGTGTAAGGTCGTTGTTTCCACCTCTAGCTTGAGCAGAAAGACCGATAGTGAGTAGTGCAACAGCGATGATTAACTTTTTCATGATTTCTCCAAATGTTTTTAGTGTGAAAAGCTTTATTGCTTGAAACCAATTTAAATTTTCAAGGCCATTGTCTCCACGGACACACTCTGTTAATTATGTTACATAATGTTACTTAATGGGATCTGGGGAAATGGCCAATAGAGCACGGGATTTCTACTACTTAGATGATTATGAAAGGGCCTCGCAAGAGGTCCTCGACGAAATGAGCGCCTCCTACATTCTTGGGTCCTACTGCTTTTTAGGGGAGCATGACAAGGCCAGAACACTCTTTAGACAATTTAAGAGTTCCTTTAGTGAGCCCCAAAAAGTGTTTTGCCGTTTTCACCTCGGTATCAGCTACACCAGAACTTCCGACTATCCCAAGGCAAGGGAGTTCTTTCTAGAGAATTGGAAAAAGCGCCATTTCAAAGAGTTTGGCGCCATTGAGCGCTTTCTTATTTATCAAGGCCTAAGCTTTTTTCGTTATTTCTTTTCTAAGCATGAATCAAGCCTTGCCTTTGCCAAGAAAGCTGACGAGCAATTTTTAACAAGTAAAGAAAGGCCCATGTCCTTATACCAGGCATTGGTTTGGGAGCTCATTGGTCACAACTATTATCAATTAGGAAGAGCTGCAAAAGGCGAGGTCTTTTTTAAAAAAGCATTAGAAGTCTCTGAAAAGAATCACTTCACTCAGCTCACTCAGGAACTGAAGGCCAGTCTTCTTATTTATCAAAGTCAGTATGAGCTTGATGTCAGCAAGAATATTTCAAAACTTAAAAAGCTACTCAATCAGACCTCTGAGTCTAATGATTACACTTTTTCAGAACTCGTCTTACAAATTTCAAAACTTTTCTTTTTAAGAGGACAGTACCGTAAAGCCAATGAGTTCCTCCTTCAAAACTTTAATGTCATTTATAAGAACGATAATAAAAGAAAGGTCGCTATTCTTAATACCCTTCTTGCTCAACTACTGATCCCAAAGCAGCAGTATATGGAGGCCTTAAGTCTTTTGAAGGTTGCCAAGGGAAATCTCAATAACCAAATCGATATTAATCTTCTCGCACCGATCCTGGGAGTTGAGAGAAAAATTCTTGGTATTCTTGAGCAAGAAACATCTGTCATTGATCAAGAGCTCAATTCTCTCCTAGAGGAAACTGATAAAGCGATTTTGCATCAGGTTCAAAAAAGAGAACTTGGTTTGCCACTAGAAACTCATGAGGAAGATCAATTAGGAGTCCTCTTTGATAGAGTTCATCGTGGGGATAAGAATGCAATTGATCTGATAATAAAGCATCAACTCTTGCATTTAATTCCTAAACTCTTTGGACCGCTTCCCAAAAAGAAGGCAATCATTGTTCATCCTCAAAACCTTGGTCTGTTTATTCTTGATGAAGATGAGGTCTCCTACAATTCCCATAAACTTTCAAAAAATCAAATCCACTTTCTTGGGGAGATGGCAGGTCACGGTAAAAGTAAAGCTGAACTTGTAAAGGCGATTTGGGGTTATAATGAATACGACCCCTTTCGCCACGATCATCTTGTCTACACCATGGTTAAAAGGTTGAGGAAGGTTTTAGGGGACAAGAGTGCCTGGATAAACTCCGCAGGAGAAGATTCTTATCAAATTGAACCAGAGGTGGCCCTTATACTGCGAAAGTCCGAAGAGAAAAAGAAGGTCGAAAAGAAAATAGAGGAGGCTTTTGAAGTTCCTCATGATTTAAACTTTCGTCAATTACAGATTATCGAGGGGATATTTGAAGGACCTTTTTCTGCTGGGCAAGTCACCAAGCACTTTCAAACAACACGTATGACGGCCTATCGAGATTTAGATGATCTGGTAAAAAAGGGCTATCTTCTTAAGCGCGGTGAAAAGAGAGGAACGCGTTACACTCTTCAGGTTTAGGTTAAGATCCCATCGAACTCGAGGTATTTCTTGACTCCGTACCATGATACGGGGTTTAGTATGACTCTATGAAAGAGTCTCTCACCATTGGAAAATTGGCCACGGCTTCTCATGTTAATGTTGAAACCATCCGCTTCTATGAAAGAAAAGGCATTCTCAAACAACCTAAGAAAGTAGGGGCCTTTCGTCATTACCCTCACCATTATATTGCCCGCATCAAGTTCATTAAACGCTCTCAGGAGTTGGGCTTTACTTTGAAAGAGGCCGGCGAGCTTTTAAGTCTGAGTGTAAAAAGTCAGTCTAAGTGCGGTGATGTGCTAGAAAAAACAGAAGAAAAAATTCATGAAATTGAAAAGAAAATAAAGGACCTTAAAGAAATGAAGAAGTCTCTTGAGAGGTTGGCCAATTGTTGTGAAGACAGAAGCCTTCCCCTGAGTGAGTGTCCTGTTTTGGAATGTTTCATGGTAAAGGGAAAAGAAAAATGAAGAAGAATATCCTCTTCTTATGCACCGGTAATTCTTGTCGCTCTCAGATGGCGGAAGGTTGGGCAAGAGACCTTCATGGAGAAAGCTATAACTTTTTCTCTGCAGGAACCAAGAAGCATGGCCTTAATCCTCGCGCCGTTCAGGTGATGAAAGAGGTGGGAATCGATATAAGTGCTCACGAGTCAAATACAGTAGATGAAATCGACGCCCAAGTGGATATCGTTTTTACAGTTTGCTCTGATGCTCATGAGACCTGTCCAGTCTTTCCCGGAGGAAAAGTTATTCATATCGGTTTTGATGATCCTCCTCGTCTCACCAAGGATATGGATAATGAAGAGGAAGTTCTCGCGCTTTACCGGCGTGTACGCGATGAAATCAAAGAGGCCTTAACAAATATCACAAAATATATGGAAGAGAGTTATGAGTAACGAAGCAGAGAAGATGGGATTTTTTGAACGCTACCTAAGTCTCTGGGTTGCCCTATGTATTGGTGGCGGCATCCTCTTAGGTAAGGTCGCTGGCAGTTCAATCAGCATTCTTAGTGACATGAATCTCGCGACAGTTAATATCCCCGTCGCCGTCCTTGTATGGCTGATGATCTTTCCTATGATGGTTCAGATCGATTTTTCATCCATCAAAGATGTCGGTAAAAACCCTAAAGGCCTGGCCCTTACCTTAATTATTAATTGGCTGATTAAGCCCTTTTCCATGGCCTTCTTTGCCTGGGTTTTCTTTGATAAGCTCTATAGTGCCTACCTCACCCCTGAGCTTGCTGATGAGTATATTGCTGGCGCCATTCTCCTAGGAGCTGCTCCTTGTACCGCCATGGTCTTTGTTTGGTCCTACCTTACAAAGGGAGACCCTGAATACACCTTAGTTCAGGTGGCCATTAATGACTTGGTCTTACTCGTCGCCTTTATCCCCATCGTTAAATTTCTCTTGGGAGTGACCAATGTTTCCATCCCCTTTGATACCTTGATCTCCTCGGTTGTCATCTTTGTGGTGATTCCTCTTGTCGCAGGTTATGGGGCCAACCGCCTCCTAATAAGTTCCAAAGGAGAAAAGTGGTTTAAAGAAGTCTTTATGGCTCGCCTTAAACCCGTTTCCATCATCGCTTTACTCACGACTTTAATTCTTCTTTTCGCTTTTCAAGGGGAGAAAATTTTGGCAAATCCTCTTCATATCGTTTTAATTGCCATCCCACTTACGATACAGACCTACTTTATTTTCTTCGTCGCTTGGGGAGTGGGAAGAAAGTTGGATCTCCCTCATTGTATTTTAAGCCCAGGCTCCATGATTGGCGCTAGCAACTTCTTTGAGCTAGCTGTTGCTGTGGCCATTGCTCTCTTTGGTTTAAACTCGGGGGCGGCCTTGGCCACTGTTGTCGGTGTCCTCATTGAGGTGCCTGTGATGTTAAGCCTTGTTAAGCTCTCTAATAAGTGGAGGTATGTGTGAGCTTTTTAAAAGACGAAAAATTTGATTTGATTCCTGAGGGACTCAATAAATCGGAGCACAAGCCTCGCATTCTTATTCTCTATGGTTCTTTAAGAAAACGCTCCTATTCTAAACTTCTTGCCGAAGAGGCCGGAAGAATCTTGGAGCACATGGGAGCGGAAGTTAAGTTCTACGACCCTGATGGCCTACCAACTTTTGATTATGATCGATCTTTGGAGCATCCAAAAGTACAAGAATTGAGGGAACTAAGTCTGTGGTCAGAGGGCCAGGTTTGGTCAAGTCCCGAGCTCCATGGAAATATGTCAGGGCTTATGAAAACCCAAATTGACTGGATTCCGCTTTCTATAGGGGCGGTTAGACCCACCCAAGGTCGTACTTTGGCCCTCTTACAGGTGAGCGGCGGCTCTCAGAGCTTCAATGCTGTTAATAATATGCGGATTTTAGGGCGCTGGATGCGCATGATCACTATTCCTAACCAATCTTCTGTCGCTAAGGCCTATCAGGAGTTCCATGACGACGGTCATATGAAGGAGTCCGCTTTTAGGGATAGAGTAGTAGATGTGATGGAGGAGTTGATGCGCTTCACTTACTTGACAAGGGATCATGCTAAATTTCTTGTCAATCGCTATAGTGAAAGAAAGGAAGAGAGAAACAAAACCATTGAGGCCATGAATAAGGCCGAAAAAAAATAAACGATCGGAGTGATCCTATGAAGGCCCTTGGAAATATCAGTGATGAACATAAAGACCTCGTTTATCAGGTCTTTTCTCGCAATAACTTAAACCTCGAATTTAGTAAGCTTGAAGATTTATCAAATGAAAAGGTGATCTCCTTTGATAAGGAGAGCTCAAAGGCCCTACATAAAAGTGGCTTATCTTTTTATAACTGGGACCTTCTCTTTTCTGTCTTAGGACCCAACGATAGTGCTGGCGCAATTGAAAATAAATTACAAGAAAGGATCGATATACTTAAAGGTGTAAAAAGCTTGAAGTCCAGACCTGTGGGAACGGAACTTCACTGCAGTATTCGTGTAAATGACCTTGCCCAGTCGAGCCGCTTTTATACGTGGCTCTTTGGAGTTGAGCCCAAGGAATGGACCCATCGCTATGTGACCTTTCTTAGGCCCGACACCAAGTTTAACTTTGTCCTTCTGGTGGCCGATGGTAAGGAACTTCATCACGATACTCTTTACCACCTTGGTATGGGAGTCGAGGCTAAAGACAAAGTTGTGGAGTTTTACCATTCCGCTGTTGAAAATGGTTTTAAGGTTGTGAAGCCACCCCGCACGACTTGGCGGGGAACACCTCTTCATGAATTGTGGCTTGAAGATCCTGATGGAACACCCATAGAAATTTATGCGCGCTTAACGGAGAGTGAGCTTTTAGAGATGCCAGCTGATAAAGAGCCTGTTTTTCTCGTCAATCCTCAATAGGGAAGTCTTCAATGAAAAAAGTTTTTGAAACCACAGACGTGCTTCAGGCAAACTTTATCGTCTCGATCTTAGATCAAGAAAAAATTCCTCATACCGTAACAGGTCTGGCCAGCACGGATTTTCAGGGCAGTGCACGCCTCATCGAAATCTTTGTTGATAAGCAGTATGAAGAACTTGTTCTACAAATTGTTGAGGGAACCGAAGATTAGGATTTCTTAAAGATCTCTGTTTTTAAAGGATGCTCTTTTCCCATCCACATAACATGTTGAGTATGATCCTCAAGGTCATGTCCTGTATCAGGGTGAATAAAGACACTGTAATCTTTGCGGTTAGCAAGAAACCACTCCACCATTTCTGAGAAGTCTTTGCGCTCGACAGTAACCTGACATGAACCGATAGGATGGGGACCAACGGGTTTATCCCAAATTGTGCCAATTTGGGTGCCTGGCTTCTCTTTAGCCAATTGATTGAGGATAACGGCTGCTTGCTCACGTTCTGCAAGAGGATAATAGAGGTGAAAATGGTAGTTTCTAATGTTCATGAATCCTATGTTAGTCTTTCTTTCATTTAGGATAAAGGCATGGCACAGCTAAAGAAGAAGCGTACAGAAAATATTGAAGGTAACTTTTACGTCGACTCGGACTGCATCAACTGCGGTGCTTGCTATTGGATTGCCCCAAAGACCTTTGAAGATGTTTCAGGTATGTCAGCCGTGACCCATCAGCCTAGTGGTGATCAAGAAGAAGAAGATGCTTATCGCGCCCTCTTGTCTTGTCCTGTGAGTTCTATTGGCGTTACAGAAAACTCAAAATTCGCACAGGCTACCAGGGCCCTTCCTTACGAACTTGAAGAGGGGGTTTATCATTGTGGCTTTCATGCAGAGAGTTCTTACGGCGCCGCAAGCTTTTTTATCAAAAGAGAAAAAGGCAATATCTTGCTGGACTCCCCTCGCTATGTGAAACAACTAGAAAATAAGTTCGTGGAGCTTGGCGGCATCTCTCTTCAGCTCCTGTCCCATCGAGATGATATCGCTGATACGGATAAGTACTGGCAACGCTTCCAAGGGGAGCGCTACCTCCATAAAGATGATGTTTCAGCTAAAACCTCCCACTTTGAAAACCTCTTTAAGGGGGAAGACATTGTTAGTATTGATGAGGATCTTACGGTCATCCCAGTTCCCGGGCACACAAAGGGGAGTGTCTGTTACCTCTATAAAAATAAGTACCTCTTCACAGGTGATCACTTGGCCTACTCAAGAAAACTCGGTCACCTCTACGCTTTTAAAACGGCCTGTTGGTACGATTTCAAAAAACAAATTGAGTCCATGGAACGTCTGTTAGATTTTGACTTTGAGTATGTGCTTCCTGGCCATGGTCATCCCTACAAAGCATCTGCAAGTGAAATGCGGGATTCTCTTGAGAAATGTATCCAATGGATGAAGACCCCCTAATACCATGTGGGCACTGCGTTTGTTTTGTTTTCAAATGTGAAAAATGACGTTATAAAGAGTTGACCCCATTTAGGAGACTCCTGTGAAGCTATTCTTTCTTCCTTTATTTCTTTTTATTTCTCTCGAGGCATTAGGTGCTTCAATTACCGTTCCTCCTTTTAAATTAGAGATGGAAGTTCAAAAGGGTTACTCAGTTAGGGGAGAGGTTGAATTGGCTTGCCATTATGAGAAGCTGGTCTTTGGTGATTCGGCCAAATATGAGACTTTTTATGAAGAACCTAAATCTATCTTGGTAAAGAGTAAAAAAATCGCAGGTACAAATTTTAATCGTGTGACTCTCGAAAATGATGAGAAGCTATTCTTTGAATACGATCGTCCTTTTCGTTA
>JAUIBX010000004.1 GCA_030427595.1 Bacteriovoracia bacterium
TCCAAGCTGAACTTTTGTCGGTGCAAGGTTAGCCTGAAGAGCTTGAGAGTCTGTGTTGGCAACAATGTACTCAACACCTGATAGACCAGATTTAATCATTGTGTTTACGGCATTACATCCACCACCGCCAACACCAATAACTTTAATTTTTGCACCTTGGTCAAAAGTGCTGTTTTCGTCATTTGAAATTTCAAACATAATTCCCCCTTGAATTATTAAAAAATTTCTTTGAAGACAGATCTTAGGGAATCACCTAAGCGACCCATAATATCTGCTTCACTATTTTTGTTATTATTATGAACTTCAACCTTCTTTCCGTTTCCACTTTCTAACAGCAGTCCCAAGACAGTTGAATACTTCGGATTTTGCATAATATTGGTCATTCCACCAAATGGTGCTGGATAGCCAATCTTAGTTGGTTTTTCAATAATGTATTCACCTAATTCAGGCAGTCCTTTTATAAGTGCACCGCCTCCAGTTAAAACAATCCCGCCAGTGATTTCATTACCAAGATCTTTTTCATTGATGGTTTCTTTTATAAGAGTGAAGAGTTCTTCTGCTCTGGCACCGAGGACATTGGCGATATAACTTAGCTGAACCTCTCTGGCTTTTGTTCCAGAAATCCCCTGAACTGTAATATGACTATTTTGATTCAAAGACTCTGCCAAGACTGAGCCATGATTTATTTTAATTCTTTCTGCTTCAGCATGAGGAACCTTTAAAGCTACCGCTAGATCATTCGTAAAGTGGTTTCCACCGACTGGAATAATTTGAGAGTGAATTAAGCTACCTTCTTTCCAGATAGCAAGGTCGGTAGTACCTCCACCAATATCAACGAGGATAACCCCCATATCCTTTTCTTCACTTGAAAGTACAGAGCGAGAGGAGGCAATCGGTTGTAAAGTTATATTCTCGGCCATGATGCCCGTCTGCTCTACACACTTGACGAGATTTTGAATCAAGCTGATTGAGCCCGTAACGACATGGACATGAACTTCTAATCTTACTCCACACATTCCAATCGGGTTTTTAATACCGCCAGTATTATCGACCTTAAATTCTTGTGGAATAACGTGGAGAATCTCTCGATCTGATGGGATAACTACGGCCTTTGCGGCTTCAAGGACTCTATCAACATCTTGTTGAGTTATCTCGCCATTCTTAATGGCAACAACGCCAGAGCTATTAAAGCTATAGATATGTGAGCCAGCTACACCTATCGTTGCCGAAGAGATATTTACCCCGGCCATAAGCTTAGCTTCCTCTACTGAGTTTTGAATGGACTTTACTGTTTTATCAATATTAACGACTGAGCCTTTCTTAAGGCCGTGAGAAGGATGGGTGCCAATCCCAATAATTTCTAATTCCGATTCAGACTTGGATGAGGATTGTTGTACGCCGACAATCGTACATACTTTGGTGGTACCGACATCGAGTCCTACGATGATATTTCTTTCCATGAGATTCCTTCCTCACTAAAGATTGTTAGATTCATTCTAACACGTCGGCAAAAACTGCGTTTACGCAGCATGCATAAAAATTCTAAAGATTGCTGTTAAACTTGACAACCACTTTCTTGGAGTTTGTAAGGTTTATAATTGCGGGGATCTTCTTGTTGGATTCCATATACTTAACAATTCTTTTGAGTTTTTCAGCTTTGATATCCCACTCTTCTTGCCCTAAAAAAACACTGCTTGGATTGCCACGCAGGCTCAGGATAACAGTTAAGTCCCCTTTATCATTAAGAATAACCTCTGAAATTTTTTTACGGAAGTTCTCTCCCAGACTATCTACGACGCGCGTTATCTGCATCTGCAGGTTGTCCTCAAGCTCACCTACAGGAATAGCAAGGTAGGGTAGTGGATCTTTAAGTTTTTTCTCTGTGCGCAAAAGAACTTCATAGGTTGGATCAAAAAGTTCACCACTATCAACCAAAATGGCCTCATAAGAATCAATTCCATTTTCCTTATAAATTTGAACCTTCATGAGTGGGCGAGGACAATCAAGTTCAAAATGAAGCATCTTCTTTAGCGGATCTAAAGATACTTTGTAGTCACTTACAAAGTGGCGATTAGCCAAGGAGTTTTGAATAATCTTTTCTTTTACCTTTCTAAGGCTTCCCGTTTCCTCGAATATTCTGATCATTTTTAAGGTCATTTGCCCTGCTGAGCGGGAAGGGCAGGTACCAAAGTTTGTCCTATATTTAATCTTTTCTTTTTTAGAAGGACCTAACGAAGATAAGGAGTCTTTATTATTAATAAAGAAAAAAGCTAATGCGAGTCCTCCAAAGAAGAGAACTCGAGAGAATTTAGATAAATCAAGGAAGGTCGACTTCTGTCTCAAACTTTACTCCATAATGAAACTCAAGCTCTTCAAGGGCCATTTCAACAAGCGCTTTGACCTCTTCACTAGAACAACTTCCTCGATTTTCCATGAAGTTAGCATGTCTAGGGCTAACTCTCATGTGACCTTGGCTTAAACCTTTCAGTCCTATTATATCTAAATATAGACCAGCCCTGCAAGTAAGGTCATGGCCAGAGACCGATATAGATTGGTTTTTAAACATACAACCACATGTCTTTTCTCTTAAAGGCTGAGAATCTGTCCGCTTTTTTAAGTAATCTTTAATTAGAGCCCCAATACCCTCATCTATACCTTTGTGTATGAGGGTCACTTCGATAATAATATCGCCCTCATTTACAAAATGATTCTTACGGTAGCTAAATGAATCTTCTGTAACCTCTACCTTATCTACACTTCCACCGTTTCTTAAAAGAGTTACATCTTTTACAAGCTCCCCAATCTCACCGAGATTGGTTCCCGCATTCATGAATACGGCTCCTCCCAAACTAGCAGGAACTCCAGTGAAAACCTCCCAGCCCTTAAAACCATTCTTAGTCGCAATAGATGTCAAAACATTGAGAGGTGCTGTCGCTGGTAAAGAGAATTCTGACTTTGTAGGATCGACCATCGACTTATCAAAAGGAAAGTCTAGCTTAATAAAAATAAAATCAGGATTCTTGGGTAAAACGAGATTCGCACCCCAACCAATAAGCTTATAACTCACGCTATTTGCTTTAAGGGTTTCAACAACCTTTTTCAGGGCTTCAACTGTAGAAACTTTTAAGAGACTTCCCTTAGAATAAAGCTTCATGGTTGAAAACTTTGTTAAGTCAGTATCCTCAAGAAACTCTACACCATCTATGCCATGAAGTTTTTTAGAAGTATCTTTAGAGAGAAGAGACAATATCTTTTACCCTTCGGCCGACAGACCCTGCTCCCAGTGCAAGCAGGAGAACATTCTCTTTTTTGGCCTTCTTAACGTAATTTTTAACGACATCCCAACTCTCAAAGCTTTCTGTAAGATTGGGGTGTAGCTGATTGATATCATTGCTCAAACTATTTGAGTTAATACCATCTATCGGTTCTTCATTAGCAGGATAGATCGGTGCTATATAGACCTTGTCGGCATTATTAAAGCAATGGAGGAACTGGGCCCAGCAGGCCTTCGTTCTCGTAAAGCGGTGGGGCTCAAAAACGACGACGATTTCCTTATCCGCCCGAGAGCTCTTCGCTGTTTTGATAGTTTCAAATATCTCAGTTGGGTGATGGCCATAATCATCTATGACTTCAAAGTTATTTTCTTCGAATACCTTTTGAAATCTTCGACCGACTCCACTGTACTGTTCTAAACCTTTTTTTAAGTCATCTGCGGAGAAGCCAAGTTCCATACAAGTAGAGATTGCCCCGAGGGCATTAAGAACATTGTGTTGACCTGGAACCGCGAGCTTAAACTCTCCCTTAGATTGTCCTCGAACGACTAGGTCAAATGTCACTCCTAGAGAGGACTGTTTGATGTTTTTTGCAAAGTAATCTGCCTCTTCGTATCCAGCAGTAGCTGCGAAAGTTATATTTGGCTTTTCCATCTGTTCTTTAATTTTACGCAACTTTTCGTCTTCTAAGTTTAAAGAACAAATACCAAAAAATGGAATTTGATTAGCAAAGCGATGAAAAGCTATTTCTAACCCTTCTTCACTTCCATAGTGATCTAAATGGTCATTATCAATATTAGTTATCACTGAAGCGATTGGATTAAGCATGAGAAAGCTACCATCAGACTCATCGGCTTCCGCGACAATATATTCACCTTTCCCAACGTGAGCATGGCCGCCAAGGTTGTGGACGATTCCGCCAATAATATAAGTGGGATCAGCACCTGCTTCTTTTAACAGTGTAGAAACCAGGCTGGTAGTGGTTGTTTTTCCATGTGTCCCCGCTACAGCAATACCTTTTTTAAGCTTCATAATATCTGCAAGCATTTGAGCTCTTCTCAATAGAGGTATTCCTTCTTTGAGGGCCTTATCATATTCAGGGTTACCTTCTTTGACCGCACTAGAGTGAGTCACAACTGTTGCACCCTTAATATTATCCTCATGGTGACCAATGAAGACTTTAGCCCCCATTCCTTCAAGTTTCTCAGTATTCGCAGATTGACTTTGATCAGAGCCCTGAACCTTGAACCCCAGACGAACAAGGACTTCCGCAATAGCGGACATCCCAATGCCCCCAATACCGATAATATGAACAACAACGTCCGATTTTTCCTGCCTCAATTTTAACCTCGTAATTTAAAAGAGCTCACCTTGGCCTTGATCAGATCCAGAGAGATGGCTATCCCTTCTTTCAAAGGAGCTACTTGGTCTGGAGAACTGCTCAAAAGAGTTTTGATTCACCTGTTGCCCCAGAAGTTTTTTTCTTTCCGTTAAAGTACTTAGAAATAACCCGATCGCAAACATATTTGCGATCAAGGAGGAGCCCCCAGCACTTATAAAGGGTAGGTTTAACCCTTTCGTAGGTAGTAGTCCAAGAACAACTCCCATATTAAGCGAGGCCTGAAAGCCAATAGAGAAGATAATTACTGTCGCTAAAATTACTGATGAACGTTTTTCAAGCTTAGTGACTAAGCGAAATCCAAAAAAGACAAAGCTCAAAAAAAGTAAAACAACTGACAAAACCCCTATAAAGCCAAGTTCTTCACCGATAACCGAGAAAATAAAGTCATTGTGAGCTTCAGGCAGATAAAAGAGCTTCTCATTACTATTTCCTAAGCCTGTTCCAAATATAGAGCCATTAGCGAAGGCCAAATAAGACTGGATAATTTGAAAGCCAGAAGTCTGTGGGTTTTTCCAAGGGTCAAGAAAGGCAAAAAGTCTTCTCACTCTATAGGGTTGGGCCAAGAGAATGGGAATTAAACCAAGGACTCCCAGAACAAATGCAGAATAAAAATACTTTCGCGGAAAGGAGCTCAAAAAACAAACAACGGCCACAAGTCCAAGACAAATTGAAAAAGAACCAAAGTCCGGTTGAATAAGGAGGAGGAAGAGGGGAAAGAGAATAAAAACACTCCTAGCCACTCTTTCCTTAACAGAAACTGTGAAAAACCCTTCAAAGAAAGGAATGGCCACTAGCAAAGAGGTTATCTTCACAAACTCACTTGGCTGTAGACCAAAACTTCCCAAGTAAAGCCAGCGGTTAGCTCCTTTGACTTCGTTTCCTAGCCCAGGAATAAA
Source organism: Bacteriovoracia bacterium (assembly GCA_030427595.1). Classification (GTDB taxonomy): domain Bacteria; phylum Bdellovibrionota; class Bacteriovoracia; order Bacteriovoracales; family Bacteriovoracaceae. The sequence continues at coordinate 5,571 of JAUIBX010000004.1, forward strand.
GGTGCCAATAAGAAGGAGGGTCGCTCCTAAATGAAAGAACCAGCTGTATTTTAGCCAAAACGATGTTTTAGTTTTTGAAATAATCCAACATAAGGGTATTCCAAGACCGATAAAAATAAGCTGGCGGTAAAAGTAGTGAGCACTATCGCCATAAAGATCTCTTGCGTAGATATAACTCGAAGAAAAAACCATTACGACGCCAAGCACCAAGAGAGCGCTGACAATACCTAAAAAGTATTTCTGGCTTCTATCGATTGATTCAAGAGTTTCTTCCATGAAACTATTTTAACAAAGTGAGCAAAAAGGTTCTACAATAATACGAAATTAAAGCTGGTAAACGAGCTTCTTGTAGTAGTTGCCTCTTTCTTCGTAATCACGGAAGAAGTCTGTTGCCGGAGCGCCGGGACTAAGCAAAATAACATCTCCAGTTCTCGATTTTTGATAGGCAAAGAGAATTGATTCCTCAAAAGAGCCCACAATGTATGTTTGAGGATGCTCCTGAAGGGCACGATTCATTCTTTCTTTACTTTCACCCACCAAAACAAGAACGCGAGAGTTATCAATGGTTTCCTGAGCAAAAGGCTCGTATTCTAGCTCTTCAATATCTTTACCACCAGCAATGAGAATAACTGGTTTCTTAAAAGACTTGAGGCTCTTAACCATCTCGCCCATGTCGGTCGCTTTAGAGTCGTTATAAAAACACACTCCATTCTTTTCCATCAAAAATTCGAGACGGTGAGGAATGCCTGGAAATTTCTCAACACACTTCTGGATAGATTTATCAGAAACATCTAGGGCCTTACATGCTGTAATCGCAGCCAATAGGTTTTCACGATTATTCTGGCCAATAATTCTCATCTCCTTAACTTTAAACTCGGAGTGATAATTTATATTTGAGTGAATTCTTCTTTCATGAAAGTGAGTACCTTGAATTTCATTCATTACACCCATTTTTACGAAAGACTTACGCGAATACCAATAGGTCTGGCAGTTTGCATTCCTAAAAAAGGTATTACTGGCAAGCTTATCAAAGTTCACAACCAGAGTATCATCCGGTGAGAGTGACTTAATAATTGAAAGCTTCGTTTCAATATATTCACCAACTGAGTTGAAATGTGTTTCAGGGTATTTTTCTGAAATATTTGTGAAAACGACAAGCTTGGGGTGAAAGTTCTCAAGTCTTCTTTGCTGAACGGCAGACACCTCGACAATCACGTAGTCGATTTCATCATGGTTAGGCATCATCGCAAATTCAATGAAAGGTGTTTCACTAGTGCCACCAACGAAAACATTCTTGCCCTCAAGTCTTAGAGTAAATCCAATCATATGTGCAACTGTCGTTCTTCCGTAAGAACCACAAACGGCGATAATGGGTTTTCTACATAGCTTATTGGCGAGACCAAACTCTGAATAGACCTCTTTACCGTTCTGACGAGCAAGCTCAAGCTGAGGTAGCTCTGGGTTTACTGCTGATGAGTAAACCACGACATCCGCATCAAGGAAGTCTTCCTCTCTATGCTCGCCAAAAGTCATATGAACTGCAGGCTCTATCTTCTTGAGCTTCTTAACCGCTTTATTAAGATCGAAAATTGGCTTTATATCAGTAACTCTAATTTCACATTCAAGCTGATTAAAGAAATTGATAAGAGTAAAACCCGTTTTTCCAATACCAACAATAAGAACTTTTTTATTTCTTAACCTATCCATTTCTACCTCATCTTCAAGGTCGCTACAGAAACAAGCGCCAAGAAAATACTAATAATCCAAAACCTTACTATTACCTTTGGCTCCGGCCACCCCTTCAACTCGAAGTGATGGTGTATTGGTGCCATTTTAAAAACTCTCTTTTGCCTAAGTTTATAACTGCCAACTTGAAGGATCACTGATACGGCTTCTATAACGAAAATGCCTCCAATAATGACAAATAAAAACTCATTCTTACTAAGAACGGCTATCGTTCCAAGTACTCCTCCCAAGGACAATGAACCTACATCTCCCATAAAAATTTGGGCTGGGTAGGAGTTGTACCAAAGGAAACCAACGCCAGCTCCAATAATGGCCAATGTTAAAACGGCTAATTCACCACTCCCTTCTATATAAGGAATAAAGAGGTAACTCGCCATTTCAGTGTGGCCACTCACGTAAGTCAAAATAGCCAAGCTCGCTGCACTCGTCATGATAGGGCCAATTGCTAGGCCGTCTAAACCATCAGTTAGGTTTACGGCATTACTTGAGCCAACAATAACAAAGGCACCAAAGACCGCATAAATCCAACCCGCATCAAAAAGTGGTTCCTTCAAAAAGGGCAGATAAAGCTTAGTGTCGATTACGTCAAAGTGGAGCATAGCATAGGTAGCAAGTCCCGCTGTGCCAAACTGCCACAACAGTTTTCCTTTAGCAGATATCCCATCACTGTTCTTTTTGAGAACCTTAAAGTAATCGTCTAGGAAGCCCAAAATGAAGTAGCTGAGCATCACAAAGAGAGTGATAAGAAGAGGGGCTGAAGTAAAGTTTCCACAGAGCGCCATTGTTAAAGCAATACTTCCGAGAATGACGACACCACCCATGGTGGGCGTCCCTGCCTTTTTCAGGTGAGACTGGGGACCATCATCACGAACAACTTGGCCAAACTGCTTTCTCTTCATGAAATCGATAAACTTCTTACCCCATACGATTGAAACGAAAGCCGCAATAAGAAATGCGATAACACTTCTAAATGTAATGTATCGGAAAAGATTAAATGCTGAGAAACTCTGACTCAATGGATAGAGTATATGATAGAGCATAGTGGCCCAATAACAAGGTTTATCGGACAGTTATATCTAATATTGACTCTAGTTGTAAAGAACGACTTCCTTTTACGAAAGCCTCTTTTGGTAAGGTCTGAAGCTTCACAAGATAACTTTTAAGCTCTGCAACATTCGTGAAACTTTTACTATCTCCAGAGAAGCCTTTTGCATAATCTTTTGCAAAGCGTCCAACAAAGATGGCCGTCTTTGCACCAAGCTCCGACAGTGTTTTGCCAACCTCTTTGTGAAGTTCCGCAGATTTTTCACCAAGCTCATTCATATCCCCTAGAATAAAAGTCGCAAGCTCGGGAGATTTATTCTTATTATCCAAGTAAGCCGCGTAGCTTCTCAAACTTGCTTCCATAGAGTTAGGGTTTGCGTTATAGGCGTCCATGTAAAAAGTTGAGTCTCCGAGAGTAACGACTTCTCCTCGGTTCATGCCTGGTGGTCTATAACTTTTGGACTTTTCCACAAATTCATCCACGTGGTCCGGAAAAATAATACTCAAGAGAGTTAGGCACATCCCCATATTTAACTTCTGGTGATCACCTAGAAGAGTATCGTTTTGAAGAGAAAAGGTTTTTCCATTTAAGGTCACTTGAAAACCATCATTAGTGAAAGAAAAAGTACTCGCATCCAAAGTTTGAGTATTGGGCTTTCCTTTATGGCGCATAAGAAATTCATCAAAGCCGTTTACCAAAAAGAGCCCATCCTCTCTTTTAGCAATTTCTTGGTAGAGTGCACTCTTTTCTTCAAATACCCCATCAAGACTTTTTAAGAACTCAATGTGAGCGTGACCAATATTAGTGATAAAACCAAACTTAGGGCATGCGCATTTTGCAAGGACCTCAATCTCCCCAGGAAAGCTTGTGCCCATTTCAACAACTGCCACCTTATGCCTATCTTCAAGCTCAAAGAGAGTAAGGGGAACTCCTATTTGATTATTGAGGTTTCCCTGCGTAGACCATATTTCTTCTTCTCCAAAAACACTTAATAGGTGGTTGAGCATTTCCTTATTTGTTGTCTTACCATTGGAGCCCGTAAGACCAATCAGAATACCTCTTTCATTTTGAAAACGCTTTGAACGAATGTTTCCAAGCTCTAACAATAACTGAAAAACATTACTTACTTCAAAAATATTTTCAGGGCCAAATTTAGATTTGAGGTCATTAATCTTATCCTTATTCACATCCCTAGATTCTAAGATGACTTTTTCAATACCTTTGGAAAAGACATCTGGAATGAAGTTTATAGAATCAAAGTTTGGTCCATAAAGAGATATAAAAAGATTTTGTCCGTTTATCTTTCTTGAATCAGTAGCTATTCGATACTGATGCTCAGGCACAATTGGTCTCGTTTTGAGGTCACGGCACCCTAAGAGATCAGCTCCCTTTATCATTTTAGCTCCCTTACTACTTGAGCATCATCAAATGAATGGCGTACTCCATTAATTTCTTGATAATTTTCATGTCCCTTTCCAGCGATCAGAATCACCCACGAATCATCTGTTTTCTTATTGGCCAACTCTATCGCCTTTTCTCTATCAACCTCTCTGAAGTAACTATTTCCAGAGAGTCCCTTTACAGTGTCATCTATGATTTCTTCAGGCTTTTCAGACCTGGGGTTGTCTGAAGTGACAATAACTATATCACTGCTAGTCTCTGCGGCCTTAGCCATTATAGGACGCTTCTTCTTGTCTCTATCTCCTCCACAACCAAAAACGGTACATACTTTTTTGTCGGGGTATGTTTGTTTGATTTGCTTTAAGACACTTTCGAGTGCATCTGGAGTATGGGCATAGTCGACAATAAAGTCTTTTCCACTTTTGTGGATGACTTGAAAACGCCCAGGAGGCAAGGTTACTCTATCTAATAAATCTTTAGTTAACACCAAGCCCATCCTTTCAACAACAGAATAGGCTAGCTCAAGGTTAACTCTTGGAAAGCCCGTGACGAAAGGGCCTGTTAAATCATTCTTAGGAAGAGGCCGTGCTTGGATAACCTCTCTTTCTCTAAGACTTTTAAGAAGATCTTTTTCACTTGAGTGAACAATAACACTTCCGTCTTTAACGAGGTCAAAGATCTTTAACTTCGCGTTGAAGTAGTTTTCCATCGTACCGTGATAATCAAGGTGGTCTTGAGTAAAGTTTGTCCACGCTCCTAAATCTAATTCTATTTTTTTACTTCGTCCTTGCTCAAGAGCATGAGAACTAATTTCGAGTGCAACAACTTCTGTATCTGGATAAGTATGAAGAAGTCTCCTAAACGATAGGTATGATGGTGTAGTGGTTAGAACTTTTTCCGGCCCTAAGTGCCTATTGTAGTAAACCCCCGGAGTACCAGCATAGAGAGAATTCTTACCGCAGAGGTTTGCTAGCTCCGTAACTAACCAACAAACACTGGTTTTACCATTTGTTCCCGTTACTCCTATTATTTTAGGAAGTCTTTTGGATAAAGGATAAAAGAATTCGATCAAAGGTTCTTCTAATGCGAGAACCTCCTCTTTAGGTAATTTTAAGTGATTTAGGTCTTGCTTCGGAGAAAAGGGAGAAACCAAGAGACCATTGAAGTTGGGCACAAGGTTCTTTGAAAGCAAATCACTTTGCTGCTCCAAAGAATTTACTGGCAACAATAAAATATCATCCACTCCACAAGACTGCACGATATTAGAAACCCCCTTAAGAGAGGGAGTTTTAATCAAGCTAGCTTTTTTAAGTAGATTCTCAATCATAGTGATGGTGGATTGTAATGCAGAGTAATTGGTTGCCCTTCTTCATATTCACTTCCCTCTGAAGGAAATTGTTTAGAAACAACGCCAATACCTTTATGAATTACTTTGAGTTTCATCTTTTGAGCCAGGTTCATGCTTGAGCGTTTATCAAGACCAATAAAATTTGGAACGTGGTCTCTGGAAACAACTCTAGTGGAAGAGTGCTTAACCTTTACCGTATCCATTTTATTGATATTATGGTCGTCCTCTAGAGCAAGATTACTAAAGTCCTTATTCTTAAAAAGAAGATATTCCGTTATCTTTCTAAAAACTGGTCCCGCTACAAGATTTCCATAATAATAACGACCTTTGGGATTATCCACATAAGCATAGACAACGAAAGGCCTCTTCACGTTTGCCGGAAAACCTATGAAACCAGAAACATAGCCTCGGTATCCGCCCTCAGGTGCCACACGTTGAGCCGTACTTGTCTTACCCGCAATAGTAAACATAGGAACCTTAGCTCTGCTCCCTGTACCGTTTTCTACCGCTTCGATAAGAATTCTTTCCGCTTCCTGAGCAAGCTCTTTTGTAATTAAGGGGCGAGGTTTAATACCAGCATTTCCATCTTTTATAAGTGTCGGCTTTATATAAAGACCCTTATTCGCAATAACAGAGTATGCAGCCAGCATCTGGACGCCAGTCGTTGCAACACCTTGACCAAAGCTAATATTAGATAAACTTAAAGGAGGAACATTTTCTTTGTCTGTTAAAATACCCCGGGACTCTCCTGGTACCTCTACACCCGTTTTTTCTCCGAAGCCAAACTTATGGATCGTTTTCTTTAGCTTAGGAAAGGTAAGATCAAAAGCCAGTTTCGTAGTTCCAATATTTGAGCTGTACTTTAAGATTTCTTCGACAGTAAGCCACTCATAGTCTTTCTTTGACTCGGCCTCAGATATAATATGCCCATCAACTTTTAATCGGCCTCTTTCACAATAAAAGCTTGTGTCTGCAGTTGCTATCTTATTTTCAAATGCAGAAACAACAGTAAATGTTTTAAAGGTTGACCCTGGCTCAAAGGGGTCTGTGGCAAAAGAAAGCTTGCGCGCTTTTCCTGATGCATTTCTCCAAATATTAGGATCAAAAGTGGGGTAGTTTCCTACTGCCAAAATCTCTCCGGTCATACTATCCATCACACCAAAGCCGCCACCATCTGCATCATGCTCCTCAATTGCTTCTTTAAGAAACTTCTCTGCAGCGGCCTGTAACTCTTTATCAATTGAAAGGTGAATATCTTTTGCACTTGGGCCAAGGTCTTGGGATTCAAACTTTATAGGTCTTCCCTTGGCGTCTTTTACATACTTAACGACTTTAGGCTTCCCCCTTAACTCTTTATCAAAAAGATACTCCATCCCGGCGAGGCCAACATTATCAATCCCAACAAAACCGAGAACTTGGGAAGCGACTTCATGATTGGGGTACAACCTCTTAGGTACTGAATCTATGTATATGCCCTTAATTTCCTTGACCTGCTTTACTTGTTCTCTCGTAAGTTGAACTTTTCTTGCAAGCCAAGTGTAGCGATCTCGGCCCTTCGTTTTTTTAAGGAGTTCCCTATAAGTTATCGACGGAACGGCCCGAGCAAGTTTCTTAAGGGAACTTTTTAGATTCTTTAGATTTTTTGGAATCGTAAAAATAGAATAGGTTTGAATATTTATTGCGAGCGGGTTTCCGTCTCGATCATAAATATTTCCTCTCTTAGGATATACTGTTATTTCCCTGAACACCTGGCTTTTTGATCGTTCAATAAGTTCAGCCCTATCAAAGAGCTGCACCTTTAGTGCTTTTCCTAAAATTAGAACAAAGGCAAAAAGAAATATGCCAAAGAGGAATATAATTTTGTTTTTAATACTTTTTTCCATCTAATCCGGAAGAACTATTATCTGCTTTTGCTTAGGTTGTTCTAAGTCATACTTAGATGCTAACTTTCTAAGGCGTTTCACACTCAAAAGACGTGCTTTCTTTGCTTTAAGCTCTTTATTATCAAGTACAACCTTTTCAATGTCCTTATTAACACTTGTGATTTTGTAGTCTAATTCCACACCTTTCATACGAAAGAGTACAAAGAGAAGACCCAAAACAAAGAACGTTAATACAAAGGGAAATACCTGATTAGAAAAGATAAAATGTTTTAAGGTCTGAAGAGGACTAATTGATTTCTTTCTTCTTACCGATGTCGCCAAGCCTTACTCCTTTCTTGGATACTTGTTTTTGGACGGCCAATCCTTAACTCGTCTTATTACTCTTAGTTTAGCACTTCTTGAGCGAGAGTTTTCAAAAATTTCCTTTTCGGTGGGCAATAGGGGCTTCTTGGTAAGAATCTCTATTGGGTAAGCTTCTTCTTTCCAATCTTTAAAACCTCTTTTAAAAACCCTGTCCTCTAGGGAATGAAAAGAAATAACCATAAAAATTCCGTTAAGGGCCAAGCGTGGTATTACCTGACCAATAACATCTTCTAATACTTTAATTTCATCATTAACTTTAATTCTAAGTGCCTGAAAAGTCTTTGTGGCTGGATGAATTTTTCCATGTCGTAGCTTTTTAGGATAGGCATGAAAACAAATATTTTCTAGTTCCTTTGTTGTTTCTATCCTTTTAGTCTTTCGAAAATCCACAATTGCCTGACTAATTTGCTTTGAGAACTTCTCCTCACCATACTCTCTAAAGATCCCTTCAAGCTCTGAAGCAGTCATTCCATTTAAAAGATCGGCCGCTGAAGCACCAACACTTGGATTCATCCTCATATCCAATGGTGCATCAAAACGAAATGAAAACCCTCGCTCGGCTTTATCAAATTGATGAGAGCTTACCCCTGCATCCAATAAGACGGCGTCAAGAAGTAATCCACTGGGGAGGCTTTCCTCAAAGAAAGTAAAGTTAGAGTGAATGAGATGAACTCTTTTCTCAAGTCCTTCCTTAACTAAACGACTTTTACCATTTTCAATTGCCTCTGGGTCTTGATCAAACGAGTAGACATGGGCGTTATTATAGAGATGAGCAATTTCACAGGTATGGCCACCGGCCCCAAAGGTTAAATCTGAAAAATTAAAATTGCCATCAATAGGAAAGTTATCCCGCAAAAGCTGGATAACATCGGACTTCATTACACTATAGTGTTTTCCATAATCCATTTTTATCGAAGTAAAACCTCAAGAATCTTATGGTAGCTCTCCGGCCAATTTTCCTTAGGTGTCATGACACCTATTTGATTTTGTTTATCAAAATCGAATTTATTATCTCGCAAACGAGGAAGCGCATCTAAGAGGATCTTTTGCACATTTTTATTATTCGTTTCCATAACGGCCATAATTTCATCAACCGTACAATGCCCATCTTTCCATGCATCAAAGTCGGTAACCATTGCCACTGTTGCGTAAGCTATTCCAGCCTCTTTTGCGAGGAAAGATTCTGGTACGTTTGTCATACCAATAACAGAAGCTCCAAAAGATTTATAAAGATGAGACTCAGCTCTTGTAGAAAACTGTGGCCCTTCTATACATATATAAGTTCCGCCTTCTGAATGTTTAATTTCTGTTGCCTTACACGATTCAACCAATAAAGATTGTAGCTTCTTTTCAATTGGATCGGCACAGCTCACATGACCAATTACACCTGAGCTATAGAAAGTTCTCTCCCTTTTACCCTTAGTCCAATCAATAAACTGATCTACCAAAACAAAAGTATTTGGTGGCAACTCTTCTTTCAAACTTCCCACTGCGGACACGCTTATTATGTAATCAACGCCAAGTGATTTTAAGGCGAAAATATTAGCTCTATAATTAACCTCGTTTGGCAGTAGGACATGGCCTTTTCCATGGCGGGGAATAAAGAAAAATTCAGTATCGGCGAGTTTAGCTTCGATGACTTTAGAACTTGGATCACCAAAAGGTGTTGAAATTTCATGCTCGTTTAAGAGCTCAATACCATCGATATTATAGACACCACTACCACCAATTATTCCGATTTTTCCTTTTTGCATAACAGACTCTACCTTTTATAATTACGTTTAATTCAGAGCGAAAATGAGTATAGCATACGGCCAATATAATTTGATTAAAAAAAGCGACTTTAAGAACTTTGTTACACGCAAAAAAAAGAGACTTAATGTCCTTGAAAATGCAACGTCTACCTCCCTGAGAGATGTCAGAGATCAGCTCTATCGTTTTGCGAAATCTCCTGGTCCCAAAGAATATCTCAAACTTTCAAAGACTATTTTTAATAGTTCAACTTGGATCACAAAATCTACTATTCGGTTACTACGTCCATTTGAGCCAACCTTTTCTGAAAAGGTAAAGTTTTTAAGAACAGAACAAGCTCAATATATCCTTAAAAGAGTTCGAGAGGGTAATAGCATTAGTTACCAAAGAGCTACTTATAATGAAATTTTTAAAACTATCTTTTACGACTTTGAAGTAAGTCATCTTGACTCAAGCTATAAGAGAGTTTCACAGGTTCCGAGTATCAATAGTTCCGTCCTTCTGGTTTCGGGGGTTTTGAATGAAATTTTTACGACTCCAGCCTTTGAAAGGGGAGCCCAATATATTAGGGATAACTACAATATCCAATTTGATTATTGTCCCACCTCTGGAATTAAAGATACCAAAGAAAACTCTCAAATGATTAAAGAGCATATTGAGGACCTTCTTAGCAAAACAGATAAAGTATGGTTTTTCGCTTTTTCAAAGGGAGGGATTGATACTCTTCATTTCTTGAAAGAACATGGACAAGAGCTAGGTGAGAAGGTGGCTGGATTATCTACTGTAGCAAGCCCCATTCTTGGTAGCGAACGAGTAAACCACAGAGTCCTTCAACTCATCAATCGTATCCACCGTTTGGAAGATAACCTTATTTACAAAAAATTAGATAATAAATTTGATGTCTTATTCAAGGATTTCCAGAAAAGTTTAAGCAGTGACTTTCAAGAGTCTTGGTTTCAGGAAAACTACTCATATCTTCCTAGAAATATGTTCTATACGGCCCTAGCATTAGAATCACACTGGTATGACAGCCACATTTGGATGATTCTAACAAAACTCTTTTTTCAGTCGCAATCCATCAATGACGGAATTGTTGATGCCGAGAGGGCCCTTTATCCAGATTACTTTCAAGGTATTAATTTGGGGATTCTAAAAGGGCACCACCTAATTGGGACAAGAAGCTCTGATTACATCCAAGAAGCTCTGATTGAGGCCCACATTGTTTTCCTCAATTACCTAAGGCTTCTAAACTAAGACAGCCCACCCTTTAGGTTCATGAGGACTAGCTTTGAAACCTCTTTCAAAGTTTCAAAAACTCCCTCTCCATTTACGGCGGCTGCTTCAAACGAAGGAGCGCCCCAACGGTTTAGACGTGTCTCCAAATCCTCTACCGAGGCAACATTCGGTAGATCCCGCTTATTCCACTGGAATACTAGTGGAATTTTTTCAATATCATAACCTTGCTCCTTAAGGTTCTTTTCTAAACCCTCCAGAGACTCAAGATTGGCATCCATCTTTTCAAGCTGAGAGTCTGCGACAAAGATTAATCCATCGACTGCTCTAAGAATTAATTTTCTACTTGCCTCATAAAAAACCTGTCCTGGAACAGTGTAAAGGTGAAAACGTGTCTTATAACCCCTAATTTCACCAAGCTCTAATGGGAGAAAGTCAAAGAAGAGTGTTCTTTCATTTTCCGTATTAAGCTTAATCATATTGCCACGGTTTTCACCCGAGGTTTTTTTATAAACGTGCTGAATATTTGTGGTTTTTCCACCTAGACCAGGGCCGTAATAAACCAACTTACAATTCACTTCTTTCTTATTGTGATTAACAAATGACATCGCTATAACCCCGCAAAGGAAAAAAGCTTATCAACTTCATCCTCTGTAATATCCTTAAAAAGGTAACTCCCGTCACCTTCATCATCTTTATTTTTAGCTGGCAGAATTTCCACCCCTTCAAAGTGATCTCTTAACTTTTTAAAATAGAGTTTAATCTTTCCTGGATTCGTTTCATTTTCAAACAGTAAGCCCCAAAATACATTTGGGTTTCTTTCACCTGGTCTCAATATGAAAAAGCCACTATGACTACTTTGAAAGGACATATTGAGATCATCTGTTTGGCTCGTATCCATGAAGCCTTTAACGGCTTCTGATGCTTGCCACATTCCAACCAAGAGAGCCCCCAAAGACTGTATATCTGTTGCAGACTTCTTAATACCTAGCTGGCCATAAACTCGACCATCATGAGAAAGCGCCAGAATAGTTGCTTTTGCTAGAATATTTCTTCCCGAAAACTTTTCAAAGTGCTCCTCAAGTCTTGCTTCGATTGTCATATATCAGTCCAGCCTTTTTCTATTTTCGAGGGCCTTGGTAATAGTGAGAGCGTCCAGATACTCTAAACTTCCCCCCATGGGTATTCCAAAACCAATTCGTTCCACTCTTATATCTTCAGGTAGTTCCTGCTTAATATAACTACAAGTTGCGTCTCCCTCAACTGAAGGATTAACTGCGAGAATGACCTCAGACTTTTGCTGTTCTTTTATTCTTGTGATTAATTCTGGAATTCTCAGCTCATCAGGACCAACACCAAGAAGGGGATTAAGGACTCCACCTAAAATATGATAGGTGCCTTTATGAGTATTACTATTTTCTATCGCAATAAAGTCAGAAATGCTTTCTACTACGCAAATAGAACTCTCATTGCGTCTTTTTTCTTCAGCACAGACCTGACACAAAGTTTCATCAGTATAAAAGCCACAATCGCCACATGATTTTAAGTCCCCCAGCGCTGTAAGGCTACGCCCAAGAGCTGCAAGCTGCTCTCTATCCCAACGACAAATTGTAAGAACCTGCCTAAGAGCAGTCTTCTCTCCAACACCTGGAATTTTCGTCATTTGTGTAACAGCAAATTTTAAAGACTCAGGTAACTCCATCTCTTAAAAAAGTCCTGGAATGCTTAAGCCACCAGTCACCTTAGACATGGCCTTGTTTACCATATCTTGAGATTCTTTCACTGCCTGGTTAACACTTGTAAGAACCAGCTCTTCTAGTGTCTCAACATCACTAGGATCTACACACTCTGGGTTTATAGAGATTGATAAAATTTCCTGCTTACCATTAATTTTTATTTTGATCATGCCACCCCCGCTAGATGTCTCGAGCTCTCTGCTTTCGAGTTCTTTTTGTAGAGTCGCCATTTTTTGCTGCATTTGCTGTGCTTGTTTCATTAAGGCATTCATATTTTTAGCCATTTCTTACTCCTCATTTACTTTTACTTTATCTATTTTTTTTCCAAATAACTTTTCTGCTTCCTGAATAATAGGGTGAGTTCGCAGCCCCTCTTCTTTTTCCTGAATCGCTTGAACCCTTTCCTGTTCTCTTATCTCAGATTTAGATAGGAAGCTTTGTTCTTGAGCTTCTTTACTGTCTAAAAAGACAAGCTGTAATTCCGCCACAGAGACTCTAAAGAAATCCTTCATTAGAGACTCAATTTTTTCCTTACCCTCACCTGAAATAAGGTGCTCATAAAAAAGTTTTGATGCTTCTGAAAACCCGTACTTTATAACGACTCGATCATCACTTTTAATGAGGTTATCAATTATATTACCCTGTTCTAGTTCAGCATAAATTGCAGGTATTTCCTTTTTGATAAAGGACTCAAAAGAAGGCCAATTATCGCCATTAGGTTCGGTCTCTGGTGTTATCTCAGAACTACCCATTTCTGATGCTTCTGTTGGTAATGGCTTATGGTCTTCGGGTTTAATTTCCTCAGAATTATAGGGAGGTTGAAAATCTGGTTGTTCTTCAACGGTGTCGCTTTTCTCTTCTTCCTGCATCTCTTGAACCCAATTTGATTCAGGCTCAGGAGCAGGATCTTCATTCTTTACTTTTTTTTTAGGGTCTACTTCAGAAACACTTAAACCAGCGCCTTGAAGAATTTGTGATCTTTTTGCATGTTTCTGGATAATAATATTAATGGTTTTCTCTGGCATTTGAGACTCTAAGGCCCAAGAAAAGTCTCGTGCCATGGACTCAAAAATCCAAAAGAATTCATCAATCGTAGACTTCTCAATATAGCTAAGAACTTCTTGAGAAAATGAAAGGTCATTGAGTTGATCAATCTTACTAATCAGCTCATAGAGTGAATCTAAAATATTATTTGTGATATTTTTTACACTTACATTCTCTTGAAGCATTTCTAAATAGCTACTAGAGCATTTCTGAGAATCACCAAGAATTAGGCCTTCAACAAGGTTTCTTATAGATGAAACACGTGCTAAACCCAAAGCAATAGAAAGGGTATCTTCCGTAACTTTATTGTCTTCAGAAAAGCTTAGAACCTGATCCATAAGAGAGAGGGTATCGCTAAAAGAGCCATTTCCTTGGGTTGCTAAGACTTCAATTAACTTATCATTTTCAAAGGTGATATTTTCTTTATTGGCAACATTCTTTATATGACCTACGAGTGACTCTACTGAGGCATTTCTAAAATCAAAACGAATACAACGAGATAAAACAGTATCAAGTAATTTGTGAGGCTCTGTTGTAGCAAGAAGAAAAACAGTATGTGACGGCGGTTCCTCTAGAGTTTTCAAAAGGGCGTTAAATGCACTTGTCGAAAGCATGTGAACTTCGTCAATTATGTAAACCTTATGGCTTCCAAAAGTCGGCAGAGTCTGAACGTTATTAACGAGGTCTCGAATATCATCAACACTGTTGTTGGATGCACCATCTATCTCCAACACGTTCATCGAGCTTCCAGAATCAAACTCTTTACACCCTTGGCACTCACCACAAGGGTTTGCGTCCTCTAGGCGATTAAGGCACCTCAAGCTTTTTGCAAAAATTCGAGCCACAGAAGTTTTACCAATACCCCTTGTTCCAGTCAGAACATAGGCGTGGCCGAGCTTATTTTTAATAATGGCATTTTGAAATGAGCGGGTAACGTGTTCCTGACCTACAACGTCTTGGAACCTCTGCGGCCGCCATTTTCGTGACAACACTTGATACGTCACGTTATCCACCACCTTTCCTAATAAAGTGAAGAGCTTAAAGGAGTTATACTACCGATGAATAGGAGGGGTTGGCAAAGACTTTGGGGTGGCAGCCAGACCTTCAACACACTGCCTCTTTGGCTACCGTTGCTTCCTTCCGGACCTGGCGGAGTTCACCCAGAAAACAGTTGCTGGGGTCTGACTACCGGAGCCAAATATAGGGGAAAGCCGCCGCCACTGTCAATGATTAAGGGCCGTCCGGGTAAGGTCATAGCAGGCGTATCGCAGAACTTGGAAGTATCTAAATTGAGAAAAATGGCGGACATCCTGCGCTAAAGGTTGCCGGTGGCAAGCTTTGGTGCAGAGATGTATGTGACAAGAGAGCAGCTAGCGAAGCGCGGCTGATCGCAAACACAAATAGAGCTATAAATAGAAAATGACGGAGGACACTGAAAGCGAGAGCTTTCAGCAAGCATAGCCAAACGTCAGAGAAGGCGTATCATAGAACTTGGAAGTATCTAAATTGAGAAAAATGGCGGAGGACAAGAGATTCGAACTCTCGAAGGGTTGCCCCTTACACGCTTTCCAAGCGTGCGCCTTAGACCACTCGGCCAATCCTCCGCAAAGAGGTTTGCTTTAGACCAACAAAGTATCTTTCATTGATGCTTGGTTGTCACTGTGGTGACACCTGCATCAAGGTCGAATCGCATCAAAACCAGCCACTGGCTGCTTTTGCCGCTCACGAGACACTCGGCCAATCCTCCGCAAAGAGGTTTGCGTAAAATGTTTCATTGATGCTCGAATGTTACTCCGTAACATCGGCATCAAGGTCGAGTCGCTTCAAAACGGTCCACTGGACCCTTTTGCCGCTCACGAAACAATCCTCCGCAAATGGAAATTTGAGCGGAATTTTTAACACAGGGTGCTTTAGGTGTCTAATATTCTGGATGTTTATACTTATACTGAGAGCGTTTTTGCTTGAAAAACTGACTCAAAAGCCGAGAACACTCATAATGACGCACACCACCCACAACAGGAAAGCTGTGGTTAAGTCTCTTATCTTGATGAACATCATAAGATAAGGAGAGGGCGCCTCCCTTGGGGTCGTAAGCGCCAAAAACCAATCGACCTATTCGAGCCTGCCAAAGAGCGCCCATGCACATCAAGCAGGGCTCTAGGGTTACTACCACAGTATAATCTGTTAAGCGCCAATCCCCGATAGTCTCGCAGGCTTGAGAGATAACCGCTATTTCTGCATGACCTGTTGGGTTTTTTGTTTGCTCTTTATTATTCCCGGCCTTTGAAATTATTTTTCCCTGAGAGTCCACAAGACAAGCACCGATTGGTACCTCATCTCTCTTACCTGCTTCTTCCGCTTCCATGAGTGCTT
The DNA here is from genome assembly GCA_030427595.1 of Bacteriovoracia bacterium. Taxonomy (GTDB): domain Bacteria; phylum Bdellovibrionota; class Bacteriovoracia; order Bacteriovoracales; family Bacteriovoracaceae. The sequence goes on from JAUIBX010000004.1 coordinate 21,495, forward strand.
CACCCATGGCCCACTCAAGATCACGCATATTAAGAGGCTTCATTTTTGAATTTTTTCTTGAGCTTAAGTTTACGTTCATTCTTCCAAAACTTTACGAAGTTATGAAATAGAGAAGTATCACCGTCTTTTTCTAAAAGAAAGCGAACACCATAATTAAAAGGTCGGCCGACGCTATATTTCCTCTTGGACATAATTTCTACCTTAAAGCGCATGGCCTTGAGCTCATCAAAGGGCTCAATCGTTAGAACTTCACCAAGCTTAAAATCTTTAAAGGAGGCAACACAGCCAGCCTGGCGCCTCAAGTCGGTCAAGCGACCATCTGACTTTTCATCCTCAAACTCCACTTTGATTTTTAAATCATCACGGTAGCGAAAGTCATACTCCCACCAACTTACTATTGGATAAAAAATAGGGCTCCATAGTGAGTAGGATAAAATTCCAAGTAATACTAAAGAGGTAAGGTAGGCAACAAAGCTCATTGAGAAGAAGGGCTGCCCGAATATTTTAAGGACTAAAAAAAGGGCAAGAATTCCAACAAAGGTCCAAAAGGAATAGTAGAGCCTCTTCAAAAGTCTGAATAATAAATAGAAGTACCCTGAAGAGACAAAAAGCGCTCCAATTAAGGAAAGCCAGGTGGACTCTCTAGCTGCTTCATAGAAAAAGCCCAAAACCAAGAAAAAGAATATACCCCAGTGTAAGACTTCGGTACGGTCTATTTCTTGCTTAAGCTTTAATCTGTTAATCAATAACTTCATAAGAATAATTATACATCAAACCAGCAACTGTTCGAGCCAACCCAACGAAGAAGATAAATGAAAAAAATCGCTTCAAAAGCTTGAACAAACTAGTACGAGGTAAAACCATTTCTTTTCTATTTTATTTAGATTCAAGGCGGGGCTAGCGACGGCGACTGAGCGTACACCCGGTACGTGAAGGAGCTAGAGTCGCAGTCCCAACGGAGAAGATGAATGAAAGAGGAAAGAAATGGCGCACCCTGCCTGGGCGGCCCCGAGCGATCCGAACGCCCTTCGGGCTGCTTAGCTCAAAGAGATATTTATACTAGTGAAAATGGGGGGAGGAGAAATGGCGCACCCTGAGCGATTCGAACGCCCGACCTTCTGATCCGTAGTCAGATGCTCTATCCAGCTGAGCTAAGGGTGCGGAAGTTTATGCGTTTTACCCACATTAAGCACATTTATCAAGGGTTTTATGCCTATATGCAAAGTAGGGTAAAAAAGTGGCGGAGATGGAGAGATTCGAACTCTCGGTACGGTCAGACCGTACGACACCTTAGCAAGGTGCTGCCTTCGACCACTCGGCCACATCTCCTAAATGGCGGAGGACACAGGATTCGAACCTGCGGACCCGTTAAGGTCAATGGTTTTCAAAACCACCGCTTTCGACCACTCAGCCAATCCTCCGCGAGATTTGTAAATATAATCGCAAGCCTCTAAATTGACAATACAAAGGCTATTTTTACCGAGATAACGCCCTAATTTGGTTCTCAACCTGCTTACGGTCCGGCGCGTTAGGATAGAGTTTAAGATATGTTCTAAACTCTTCGATCGCAAGACCACTCTGACCCACACCTTGATAGATAAAACCAAGCTGTTTTCTTATTTCAGGGTTTGAGGGTTCCTGTTTCTTCGCTCTCAAATACAACTCCCGTGCAATCTCATAGTTCCTTTGACTGAGTTTAATCCAGCCAAGACTCATAAGAGACTCCACATTCCTAGGATCTATAGAAATCGCTTGCTCTAAATTTTTAGAGGCATCGTTGTATTGGCCAATAATTCGCTGGGTTTCACCAAGGATGTAATAGCCTTGATAGATTTTTGGATTATTTTCTTTTTCTTTTTCAGCTGCCTTAAGGGCATCTTTGTAGCTTTTAGTTTTAAGATGGACTTTTGCAATGAGGTAATACACACCAGGGTAAGTACTTAACCTTTTAGTAACCCCATCTAATACTGCGAGGGCCTGCTGATATTTACCAACTTCAGCGTAGGTTTTTCCCAAGAGCATTCTTGTCTCCACATCTCCAGGATTAATTTCAAGTAATGAGACAGCATTTTTTATAATCGATTCTTGGTTTTCTTCGATTCTTGCAGCTTTAATTAAGAATTTATAAAAAGCCGGATCTTCACTATTGAGTTTCTCTACCTTTTCTTTTATTTCTTTGAATTGAGCATATTGGCCATTTCTATAGTAGTAGGTGGCGATATCGCCCATTAGGCGAGGATGATCTCGGTGATCTTTGTTAAGTTCATTTTGTAAATAGCCAATGGCCGTCTCCGCTCCCTCTAAATCAAATAAAATTTCCCCGTATAAAGATTTATATTCAACATTTAAAGGATCTAAAGTAATGGCCTCAGACAACTTCGCTTTACTTTCCTTATACTGGCGACTTTTAGAAAATATTTGGGCCATGAGAAAATAATCTTCGTCTCTCAAAGGATTTCTCGCTACTGATTGAGTAAGGAATTTAATGGCAAGAGGGTAGCGCTTAGCTCTAGCATAGTAATGACCTACTACTGATTCATAGAGGTGATGTTGCCTTAATTTAGAGTTTGAGATGGTTCCGACCTCAAGTTGGGCTTCATCAATTTTGTTCGCCTCATAAAGAGCCCGTACAAGCATAAAGCTGACCTCAGGGTTACGGGGAAATTCTTTTCTAAGAAAGGTCAAAGTATCAATTGCAGATTCATAGAAACCTCTTCTAATCTGTAAATCAGCCAGGTGAAGGTCTGCTGGAATAAAGCTTATGTCTAAATCAGTTGCTTCAATGGCAACTCTAAAAGCTTGCTCCCATTCTCTTTCCTTTGCTAACTTCTTTGAGCGACGAATCAGGTCAAGGGCCTTAGATTCAAGAATAATCTTCTCTGCAACCTGACCTCCGCCAACCTCAAGGCTAGCAAGCTTAGAGCGTAAACGATTTGTATCATTAATTTTCAAAGCAAGCCTGAAGAGAAATGCAGATTTTTTTACATCCTTATTATAGGCGGCCAAGATACCGATGTTCTCTAAGTAATTTGCGTAATAGCTTGGTGCCCCTTCATAATTGAGCTTTTCAACTTGTTTTAAAACGGAGGCAAACTTTCTAAAGTCCTGGCTTCTTAAAAGATAATCGGTGTACCTAAGCAAAAGTGCCACAGAAGAAGGAAACTTTAAAAGACCATCTTCTATTGTCTTCTTTCCAAGGTCATACCTCTCGTCCAGCGTATGAAATCGGCTAATTGCTAAATAAGCTTCAAGTGGAAGATTTGGGAATTTTTCAATCTTAGTCAAAATTTTTCTGGCTTGAATTAAATCACCTACGTCAATGGCAAGGTCCAAATATAAGGAAAGTAGTTTTAGATTTGGTTTTCCAACTCTTAAGTAGTTTTCGATAAGATTTATCGCACTATTTAGTTTGCCATTATTTCGATAAAAGAGTACCGTTCCAATCGCAATATTCACATCTTTGAGAACTTTTGAGCGAGTAATTTTAATGAGATTAAAAATTATTGATGAGCCTTTACTCTTATTTGAAACATTATTGAAGAGTTCCCCGTAGGTTAAGATGAGAAAACCTAGAGCAGGATTTGACTTAAATTTGTACTCTATTGACTCTTTAAAAAAGGCACTTGCTTGAACCTTACTTAGATAGGTGCCACGTCTATAGGACTCTAAACCTTTGCTAAAAGATTCCTGTGCCTTATTTGGATCCTCTACTTCATAAGTTATCGGAGCTGTGATTTTAAGATACTTGGGCTCAAACTCTTTATCCTTAGGCTCCTCATCAAGTACAAACCAAACAATCGCCAAGAAAGCTATCGCCACAATCGGAGACATTCCTTTTTTCTTTGGTTTTTCTTCCTCTACCTCACCTTCAATCTCTTCTTCAGCCTTCTCTTCTTTTTCCTTTTGTCTTTTTTCCTCTTCGATTCTTCTTTCAAGAGCCCTGGCCTCTCTTTTTAGAGTAACAAGAGCACTCCCATCTATAAATTGAGTGGACTCGTCAAAGTCGACAGACTCCTCTTCTTCCTTTGCCTCTTCCTTTAACTGTTCTTCTTGCTTTTTTCTAAGCTCTTCCTGCTTCTTTTTTTCTTCTTGTTCTTTTAACCACTTAAGAGCTTCAGGATTAACTTGTGTTTTATCGATTGAATCAGAGCTTGGCCGCTTTATGACAACGGTCTTTTCAATAGAATCCTCTGGGCCGTCCTCCTCTAGCGCCTCTGATTCTGGATCTTCTTCTTTTGATCCGTACTTTTTTTCAAGCTCCTCATAATCAACAAGTTGACTAGGCTCTTCTCTCGTAAATTTAAATTCTTTGTGCTCATCCTCTTTTGCTACTTCACTCAATTCAGATATTTTCTTTAATTTCTCTTCCTTCTCCCTTTCCTTCTTTTGCTTTCTTGCGTTTTCACTTTTTTTGACTAGAGAAATTCTTGCGATTGTTGAATCTGCGGACTGATTTTCTGGCTCTATGTCCTGACCAGAAGCTAAGCCTTCAATATATTTTGTTATTTCTACAAACTTTCCTATGCTCTTCCAGTCACCCGTTGGAAAAACTTGTGCTTTTTCTTCACCTTGAATGTGACCTTTTTGATATAGCTCCCCAACCTGAGCCAGTAGAAAAGGGCCCACGATTCGTCCATTGGAAAGTTTAACTCGATACTTTTTGACCATTCTTTAGAAGCTGATAATAACACTCATTATTATAGCGGATGCTAGGGAAAAATAGCTTAAGTGGTCAATTTTGCTTTCGTTTTCTTTAAACTTAAAGACTTTAAGCCAATAAGTCAGATTAATTATAGAAAATGGTACTAGAAGGTAGAAATAAAGAGGACCGATGCCCTCAAGTTTAGAATAAACAAGACCTTCACTAAGAACTTTGTATAAGCTTCCAAAAATAGCTCCTGAAAGTAAAAGAGCCCCTAAAGAAAGCAGGAACCTAGAAAAATAGGACTTACTCTTTATAAATGAAACATAGGGGAGAAAAGTATATAAGCTAAACCCTATCAAAGCAGTCGTGAACTCTTCACTTAATTTATTATGCTGGGAAAAGAACAATAAAATCAAAGTAACTTCTAGAGATCTTCTATAGTTTTTCCAAATAGAGTTCTTACTTCTACTCAAAAATATGCTCAACGCGCCCAAGAATCCAATTATCGTAATGGCAGTAAATATAGTTGATAGTGGCAGATTAATAATTGTCTTTGATCTCAGAACAGCTAGAAGAACCAGGCGGTTGGCCACAGGTTGAATAATTGTATCTTCGTTAGACTCCTCAAGGCCTAAAGGAAGTAGGTCAGAGGTAAACCAATATAGAAAAATAACAAGCGGAAGAGTAAGTTCCTTACCCTCAATATGATAAGCAAGTACGAGAAATATAATAATTGTTATACAAACCAATAAGTTTTTGAATAAATAAGTCCAGTGCTTAGCATCGGCTCTTAAGATTGTTTGATAGAGAATTCCGAATGAAATTAAAAGAATGCTATTCTCAATCGTCAAGAAATTTAGGGATAAGTAAAAGATTAAAATATTAAGTAAAGGCTTTACATAATATGGAATAATCGAGGCGCCTGTTTTAGTTCTTTCAATCGCTAGCCAAAATAGAAATGATTCAAAGACAAAGAAAGTACCAATGCTTCCATGCATATTTAACTTAAAAACAGACACCCCTAAAAATCTTTGCGCGAGAACTTCTAAACTAATCCATAAGAAAGTGATGAAGCTTAAATATTTTGCATACCTTTCTATTCTAAAGGTCGTCATTGACAATAAAAACCCTAAAATAGATGTAGCACCAAAAATACTCAGCATCTAGACTCCAATGACATATTCTTTAAAAAGCTAATCAAAGACATCAGGAGTATTAGCGATACTCCCAGCTTTTCATTCATGGAAAAAGTATTAGTCATCATTGTCGGAACCACGGCTAAAATTACGACCAAAGAGACATATTCCCTCTTTATTAATTGAATAAGAGATTTAAAAAAGTCAGGACTGCCCTTTCCAATCAGTAAAATATTTAAAAGAACAAATAGAGGGTAAAAACTATTGTTTATAAAAATTAGCGGAAAAGCACATGCCCAAAAGCTTGCCTTACCGAAAAACAGTTTAAACGCGGAATATAATGCAAGAATGATCATTGTCATTTCAAAGGTTGTCGCTAGTCCCTGATGTTCGCTTTTGAGGATAGCGATAAGCCCTAACCATACGATGAGATTCCACTGGTCTTCGATATTGTCTTGGCCTTCAATACGCTTTAAGTAATGAGCTGTAATGCTCACTAAGACTATAGATGTCAAAATTAATAGAACTATGGCTACATCGACTAAAAGTAAGTTTGTTGAAAACAAACCAGATGTGCCACTTACCTTTGTCAGATTAACTCCATATAAGTCCAACATCCTAAACATTAAAAAAAGAATGGGAATCATTGAGTATGATAAAATATAGCCTCGCGTTTTTTGCAATCCCTCGAATAACTTTATTAACCAGAAGACAAACACAGCCTGATAAATATCAATAAAGTTATAACTATAAATACTCAAAGTTAATGAATATAGAATAAGAGGAAATAGAGAGACTAGCTTACTCACTTTATCCTTCAAAAGGTTCACCAGAACAAGACCAAGCGTACCTAGTACTGTAATATTCGCTGGATCATCGATTGGCAAAGTAAGGTAAGGATCTTTTAATAAAAAGAAATATAAGGTTGCAGCAAGCGATAAGGAGATAGGAATCCAACTCTGCCTGGACTTCAAAAAGAAGTCTGTCTTATAAAGTAAAAGAGGAATTAGGCCGATGCTTATCACTTTTTAAACATTCCTATTGCTACAATAAACCAAATAAAAAAAACAAAACCTACTGTTACTGGGAAAGATAAGTTAGCCTCAGGCAAAATAGATGCCTTTATTAAATGGGCTTTAGGTTTCTTCTCAGTCTTTCTACTTATTCTTTTTTCGTTTGCATTATTGACCAAGTGACATTGCAAACGAAACTCTAAAGTCTGTACTGTTTTAAAAAAACCAGGATATTTTTTATTCGCTACAGCCAGCAATAAACAAGTGATGGGAAAAGCACCAACCCAGAAAAAAGATTTTACTGTTACTAATCCACTCAATGAAACCACTGCCAAAAGGCTAAACATTATATAGTTTGCCAGCTTTACCCTTGGCTCATCTTCTTGGCCTCTATCCTGCGAAATTATTAATCGAATAATCCACAATAGATAGAGGGATAGAAAAAACCAAGCATTACCTTCTGACTTTGTTTCGAAGAAGAAAGAAAAGGGTGTAAAAGAAAGGCCCGAAACTAAGAGTATTCCGAAAAAAATAAAACTCAATACAGCATAGTCTACTTCCAATGAACCTTTTTTAAAGTTTATCTTTAGTAAATCTCGATAAATCGTTTTTAGCATTTCACTTGAAAGTGCTATGGTTAAAAATGTCGTTAAATAAATTACTGGCTCGGGTTTAAAAAACAACGCCAAACATAGAGAGGAGACAAGTGCTGCAACCTCATCTTCTTTTTCCATCCTAAATAGAACCAAAGATAAAAAGGCTAAGATCATCAAGCTATTGCTCAACAGGGGTGTCGTATCATTAAGAAGAAATGTTCCCATAGAAAGGATGAGTATATTCATAAAGCGATATTTTTTATAAAACAGATTGTAAAAAAAGATGCCCATTGCAACTCCGATCAAACCAATCGTGAGAAGACTTTCGTCTTGTCCAGACACCCCCACATTAAAAAATATAGAGTATAGGATTATCGAAAAGCTAGATATACAATTGAGCAAGCTTTTCCTTTTTACAGCTGTTAAGAAAAGAAAAAATGATAGGCTAAAAAAGCTAGCAAACAACGAGGCTTCAAAAACTTTCAATGTAAAGATATAAGATAGGGACAAGTAGAGATAAAAGTCATCCTCATTTTTTAAGGTTTTACTTAACATTGGTGCTATTAATGCCCCAATTAAATAAACCGATGTCAAACCATCAAACTCTAATAAATCAAACCGGGAAAATGCTGTGACGATAACGAGAAGAAGTAATTGATAAATATTTAAGAAGTTTAAACCTAATGGCTTCTTTTCAAAAAGACTTAATATAACCAAGAGCATTAGGGCAAGGTGGATCAAAAACAAATAATACACGCTAATTGCTCCCCTTGCTTTTTTTCTTCAACATTAAAAATGCCGATTTCGTTAAGACTATACATATAAGTAGAGGATAAATTTTACCAACCTCAGACCCAGGTAAAAAAAGAAAGAGAAAGCTGGTTATAAAAATCAAGAATCCCGTGGCACTATAGACTATTTCTCCTACCTCTTTGCTTAAGATCATATTTAAAAATAGTGACATGGATATAAAAGCGAGCACAATTCCCATCATTGTTTTATTCTCCTCATGCTCAAACTAAAGAAGATGAATAAAATAATAATGACTGCAACTTCTGTGCTTCTTAAAATTTCACTACTAATTGATATAGATTTCATTGCGCTTTCTAGGTCTTTACGAAACAAAAAATAAAGTCCAAACCCTGGCAATAGACCAATATAAACAGAAGATTTTTCTTTTACAGTTGAATGTCTTGGCCTTTTCACTTTTTCAAAGTGCTTATGACTAAAAAAGATGAGAGGTATGAAAAGGGCAAAGAACAACAGAGAAAAGATAATACCTTTTTCAATGGCAATAATGAGAGAGAGTGACAAAAGGGAAAGGTGAAGAGACTGCAGAGGGTTTTTCTTACCCGCAACTAGTGTGTAAACACCGATTAAAAAAACCAATGTGGGCCATAAGTATAGTTTAATCATTAAGCTTGAGACCCTTTTCTACCTTGATTGAACTGTACTTAAATACCCAAATTATGATTATACAAAAAACGTACTTCGCCATAAGGCTTATATTCTGCAATAAAATTGTTTCTATGCCTGGAGTTATGTTTTGTTTTTCTAAAAAAGAGGGTAGGCCGTATCCTCCAAGAAAGCCATAAATGAAAAGCAAAACATAAGTATTCAAAAAAATATGGTTAATTAAAGTAAAAGGGCTTTTGGGATTATTAATTTCAGATATAAATATTAATACCATTAAAATAAACCCTAATGGGTTTTTCAGTAAGAAATAATTTCTTAGTCCAAACTCATTGAAGCTTTTTTGATACTGGACCATTTGCTCTATAGAAAAGGTCGGAATACTTGTTAAAAAGGTTAACAGCAGAAGAAAAAGTAATAATATTTTTAAAAACGAAGTTTTATAATTTTTTTCATACAGAGTTCTGAGACTTTCTCCGCCTATTAAAATACTAAAGAAATAAATCCAAGAGTTTTCGTTAGATATTAAGCCTAAAAAAGACTCCACTCCAAAGAAATCCACCCGATCTGACATTTGTAAAAAGAAGAGGGGGAAAACTCCTGCTAATAAAGTTAATCCATAAAGGAAGAGGCTTTTTAGTTTATTTGAGCTTGATTCTATAAATAGCCCATTGTTTTCACTTACGGCCCTAATTAATAAGACCTTTAAAATTGAAAAATTTGCTATCTTTTTCCTATTGAAAATAGTTATGAACTCTTCCCTTATCCACAAGGAGAAGGATAAAAAGAAAAATAACATTAAAAGGAAATGCACTGTCCTTAGTGATTCCACTAAAAAAATCAAAAAACACCGCCTATGTTTTTCCAATAGCAAATAGTGAAAGAACTGTTGCTATTATTACGCCTAGAACTATTTTAGGACTTTCTGCTAGAAAAGAATAATTTATGTTGAAAAACTTTATATAAATCGCCCATGCAATGACTGGTAACAAGACAATCACTGGACCCGGTCCCTTAACTAGGACCTGCGAGTAAATTACAGGGAAATTTGGCTTCTTGGAAAAAATGAGAAGGGCCACTGTTAGTAAAACTAAAGTGGCCCCACTTATAATCGTAGCTATTGACATCAGTTATTGAATAAAAATTTTAGCGCCATCTGCCATGAGAAGCAGTTTTTCCCAGAATACTCCAAGAAGGACTACAGGAACAGTTAAGGCAACCACGACACTCTGATTCAGGATATTGAATCCACCAATTGTATCTTTGCTCTCGGCGTCTTTGAGGACCATGAGGCGAACGATCTTCAAGTAGTAGTAAAGAGCAACCACTGAGTTTAAGCCTGCAATAATTGCAAGAACGTAATACTTCTTTGTAAGAAGAGCCGTAAAAATATGAAACTTAGCAACAAAACCACTAAACGGTGGAATCCCAGCAAGACTGAACATGACAACTGCTAACGCTATTGACATTAGAGGGTAGCGAAAGATGAGTCCATTAAATCTTTCAAAATGGTCATTACCATACTTATCATTAACAAATGACACCACCATAAAGGCTGCCATAGTCATGAATAGGTAAGTGAGAGAGTAGAAGATTACACTTCTTGTGCCCAATTCAGAGATTACTAAAACCCCCATGAGCATCATTCCTGCATGTGAAATTGAAGAGTAGGCGAGCATTCTTTTAACAGATCTCTGGCCTATGGCACTTACGTTTCCGACAGTCATTGTGAGTGCGCCGATGATTGAAAGAACACCGACCCAGCCAATATTAAGTGCACCCTCTACTGCAAAAAAGTTGTGTGAGATTCTTATTAAAGCTGCAAGACCCGCTACTTTAGGTACGATACTAAAAAAAGCAGTTACTGGTAGTGGGGAACCCTCGTAAACATCTGGTGCCCACATGTGAAAAGGTACACAAGCGATTTTATAACCAAGACCGACTAAAAACAGAAGAAATGATGGCATCAGGATCGCCAATTGTGCCGTCTCCACACCCTTGAGGGCCGCTGCCATTTCTGTAAAGTTTATAGTTCCAAGCACTCCAAATATATGACTCATTCCAAAGAGCATGATTCCAGAACTAATTCCGCCATATAAAGAGTATTTAAGACCAGCCTCTGAACTTCTATCGTCACCCTTTCTTAAGCTCGCCAATACATAAGAAAGTATTGAAAGTGTTTCAATGCCGATAAAAAGTACCAGCATGTTATTGGCAGAAGAAAGAAGCATTCCTCCGACAAGAACACCTGTAGCCATAATAACGAACTCAGGCTTTAGGTTGCCCTCAATATCCTTGCTTTGACTTGTGATATAAACAGCGAGAAGTGTCCCTAAAACCATGATCACTTTCATAATAGATGAAAAGGGATCAATTACGAGACTATTCGTAAAAATTGTCACTGCTGGTTTACTTAAAGAGAAAAATGAGAAGGTCATTACAGAGCCAAGACCTAGATAAGCTGAAAGAAAGAAAAATCCTCTTCCTTTCTCTTCCTCCTTGTAGGTTGCCTCGATGAGGATCAATCCAAACATAGTTAAACAAGCGAGGAGCTCTGGTACGTAATGACTTAAACTGGCTAAATAATTTTGGCCCATTTTTTACCTCAATTAGTAAGTTGCAAGCATACTTACAAGTTTCCCTACAGAAGCTCTCATCACATTGAGAACTGGTGCCGGATAAATTCCAAAAACAATAACGGCAACACAAAGAGGAACCATGTAAGCGATTTCGCGAGCATTCATATCTGTGTAGCTCTTACATTCTTCAATGACGTCGCCAAAGAACATTCTTTTGAACATCCAAAGTAGGTAGGCTGCACCAAGAAGAAGACCAATAAGGGCCAGCACAGTAATCGTTGTATATTTCTCATAAATACCAAGGAAGATTAGTGCTTCAGAGATAAAGCCGGATAGGCCTGGGAGACCCATTGAAGCAAACATCGCAATGATAAATACGATAGAAAACCTTGGTAGTTGGGTATAGAGACCGCCAAAACCTTTGGAACCATCTGGTCTAACGATCCATCTGTGGTGTGAGCGCTCGTAAAGAATACCGATAAGAAGGAACATCATCGCAGTTGAGGTTCCGTGGTTGAACATTTGAAGTACAGCCCCATTCATACCTGTCACTGTCATAGCTGCAAGTCCAAGCATTACAAAGCCCATGTGAGAAACAGAAGAGTAAGCTACAAGCTTTTTCACGTCAGTTTGGGCCATTGCACAGAAGGCACCATAAATGACATTTACAAGGCCCAACCAAGCAATAGCATCAGCAAAGTGAACTGATGCTGCAGGAAAAATCGGGTAAGCAATTCTTAAAAAGCCGTAAGTCCCCATCTTCAAAAGAACACCAGCAAGGATTACAGAAACTGCAGTTGGTGCCTGAACGTGAGCATGAGGTAGCCATGTATGGAATGGGAAGACTGGTACCTTAATGGCAAAGCCAATAAATAAGAAAATAAAGAAAAGCTTAGCAAAGCTTACTGAAGTTCCAAAAAGCTCAAGGTTAAGACTAGAGAACTTACCACCCTGTAACGCGAGGATATTGAAGCTATCAACCCCCTTACCAGAGGCGTAGTAAAGAGCAACCATACCTACAAGCATCAAGATTGAACCAAAGAAAGTGTAGAGAAAGAACTTAACGGCAGCGTACTCTCTATTTTCACCACCCCAAATACCAATCAGGAAGAACATTGGAATGAGCATAACTTCCCAGTAGACGTAGAAGAGGAAAAAATCCATTGCTAGAAAGACCCCAAAGACTGTCGACTGCAGAAATAAGAAAAGAGCAAAATAGCCTTTAACTTGCTTATTAACCGTCCAGGAGGAAAGGATACAAAGAAAGAATAAAAGACCTGTCAGGATAATCATTGGAAGAGAAATGCCATCTACTCCAAGACTATAGAAGATATTAAAGCTGCTAATCCAAGGCATCTTTACATTAAATGCTGTTTGCATACCTGGCACAGTGGTATCAAACTTTGAGTAGAGCACCAATGTAAGAGCAAAAGTGACTGCTGTGTTGATCAGTGACCACCATCTAATAGCGTTCTCTTTTGACTTAGGTAGAAGTAAAACCCCTATTACACCGATAAAAGGTGTCCATAGGATCCAATTTAGAAGGTTTGATGATGCCTGCACGGAATTTCTCCTTTCTCTGCTATAAACAACACTTTATTTAAATTTTTAAAGTCCAAATGTAACCAGTTAAAACCAAGATAATCATAATGAAATAAAACTGAATCTTGCCTGACTGGATAGTTCTTAAAATCACATTGAAAAAGCGAACACTTGCACCTGTACCATCAACAGCAACAGTATCAACGATGATATTGTCGAACCATTTTGAAATTGTGAAAAGTGCACGATTTACCTTCTCCCAGCCATCAATCGCGTAGCGATCGTAGAGACCCATATCAATAAAGGCGAGTAGGCGGTTGAGAGGTAGTAGTCCTTTTTGAATTAAACCTTTGATATAGAAATCATCAAAGTAGTACTTATTTTGAAGAGCTCTATACCAGCGAGAAAATAAAGAAACCCAAAAGCCAGGGTTCCATGAACGCCAAAAATACATCATGGCAGAAATAAAGACCCCACTAAAGGCGATAATGATCGAAACCAAAGCACCGATATGATGAACATGGTGGATATGGTGAGCTTTTTCCTCACTCAAGCCATAAGTACTATCATACTTTGATTTACTGAATGTTTCACCGCTTGGGTTCGCTGTAAAAGAAAGAGGTTGTGCCTGTCTACCAGAGAAGTCCGTTTTTGTAGGGTTTACGATTAAGGTTTTAAACCACTCGTACTTCTCACTAGATACTTTGATAAATCCTTGGCCAGTTAAAGATCCAGAAAAGAACACACCTAGAGTGAAAACAGACAAAATAAGAAGTGGGACGTTTCTATTCCAGCTTAATCCCTCTTTCTTAGTATGATCATAAAGTTCTTTATCTCTTGGCTCTCCAAAGAAAGTTAAGAACATCATTCTAAACATGTAGAACGCTGTAAGAAGTGCGCCACCAAAACCAAGAACAGCTGGGCCCCAATAGGCTTTGTTATCTAAGGCCATAAGAAGAGCATCACCTAAAATACGGTCCTTTGAAACAAAACCACTGAAGAATGGAATCCCTGCAATTGCAAAAGTACAGAGAAGCATGGCCAAGAAAGTGTATGGCATTTTGGTTCTCAGGCCACCCATTCTTGGCATTTCTTGAACATGGGCATGGGTATGATGATCATGAAGAGAGTGGATCACAGATCCTGCGGATAAGAAGAGACATGCTTTAAAAACAGCGTGTGTAATTAAGTGCATGAAAGCAGCGTTGTAAGAACCAACCCCTACACCTAAAACCATATAGCCAAGCTGTGAAATAGTGGAGTAGGCAAGCACCGCTTTAATATCTGTTTGTACCAAGGCAATAGTCGCTGCACCAAAAGCTGTGATACCACCAATGTAAGCAATGAACATTGTAAGGTGCCCAGCTTCCATTAGGGGGTAGCAACGAAGACTTAAATATACCCCCGCAGCAACCATTGTAGCCGCGTGAATGAGAGCTGAACACGGGGTTGGACCCCACATCGCATCCGGTAGCCAAACCTGTAGAGGAAATTGAGCTGACTTTCCAATAGTACCCATAAAGATACTAAAGCCTGCAAAAGTTGCTAGAGGGATACCTAATGCGTAAAGGCCATTGAACTTACCCATTCCGATGGCCTGATAAATATCAACAAATGAAACGCTTCCAACTACTGACCAAATGGCAAGAATACCGAGAAGAAAGAAGACATCCCCCACTCTTGTGGTCATGAAAGCTTTAATAGATGCATTTCCTGCACCTTCTTTTTCGTAGTAAAAGCCAATAAGGGAGTAAGAACAAAAGCCCATAAGCTCCCAAAAAATGAATACTGAAATGAGGTTTTCAGAAAGAACAAGGGCCAACATGGCGCTTGTAAAAAGAGATAAGTAAACGAAAAACCTTCCGTATCTCTTGTCATCATGCATGTAATAAGTTGAGAAAATATGAATAAGTGACGCTACACCTGTAACCATGAAGAGCATGGTTGCAGTCATATTGTCGATATAAATCCCCATATCTAACTTGAATGGGAATGAGCCGTAAGAGAGATCAAACCACGTAAATGTCTTGTGGATGTAATAATCAGCTGAAAATACATTCAAAAAGTCAAAAAAGACTCGTGCTGCATAAAAGAAAGAGCCAATTATTGAAGCACAACTTATAAAAACTGCCAGTGAAGTGAAGCGCTTTACAATAAACGCATTAATAACGAATGCGAAAAACGGCAAAAGAACAATGGGGGCGATGGTACTGATCGTATATTCCATACTTATTTCCTAACCTCTAACTCTTCCTAACTCTGTAGTTGAGCAGCGTCATCAATATGAATAGTTTCTTTAATTTGAAAAAATCTAATAACAATTGCTAAACCGACAGCCGCCTCTGCCGCAGCGATCACAATAATAAATAAGCTCATTAAATGACCCTCGAGATTGTTGTTAACAAAGCGAGAGTAGGCAGCAAAATTTAGAGCGGCGCTATTAAGGATAAGTTCAATTCCGAGCATCATGGCAATGATGTTCTTACGAGCAATCATAACTGCGATGCCAGCTATAAAGAGCGTAAAAGAAATAAAGAGATAAGAAGATAAACTAATCATAAGTATCCTTAACCTTTTCTTGGCCTTGCAATGACGGCAGCCCCAACGAGTGCACCGAGTAGTAAAATTGATGAAATTTCAAAAGCAAGTACGTGGTCAGTAACAAGCAAGGTACCAATTTCTTCTACAGTGGAAGAAAAAGCTGGTAGTTCACCTGCTTTATAAGACTTCATAAAGTTCGCCATCAACTTGAGAATTGTGAATGAAATTACCAATACACTGAAGCCTGCGATGACATAAGTTTTTGTACTCCCCATTCCTGGGATTTTCTCGATACCAAACTTATTAGAGCTGTCAGCACTACCACCTGTTAACATAACTGCGAAGAGCATGAGGATTACAACGCCACCCGCATAAATGACGAGCTGTGAAGCGGCTAAGAAGTCTGCTCCAATGGTCGCATAGAGACCAGCTATACCAAAAAGACTTCCAAGAAGAAGGACACAGGCATGCATGAGGTTTTTAGAAAAAACAACGCCCGCTGCTCCAACAATGGTAAGGGTAGCCGAAAGGAAAAATAAGGTATTTTCAAACATAATTATCTCCGCTCTTAGTGGTGTCCGCCACCAGAACCACTTGAAAGCATATGCCCAAGAACATCCCAAATTGAATGACCATCAAAGGCAAAAACCCAAATTGTTACACCAACCAAATTAAATAGGGCGAGTGGAGTAAGGTATTTCCAACAAATTGTCATAACCTGATCAACTCTAATTCTTGGAAATGTCCAACGAACCCAAATAACAACGTAATAAAGGAAGAGTGTTTTTGTTAGGAAGGCTCCAAGCTGAAGAACCTGGCCAATATTTTTTCCAATGATTGGTGGAAGTCCTAGCTTCTCAACAAAGACAACTCCATCACCAAGATTAAAAGGCACTCTGTAGCCACCAAGAAAAGCTGCTGCAGCAACACCACACAGAACAAAAACCTCAATATATTCTGCAAGGGCAAATAGACCAAATCTCATGCCCGTATATTCAGTATGATAGCCAGAAACAAGTTCTGATTCAGCCTCCGGTAGGTCAAATGGAGCTCTATTTGTCTCAGCAAGCATGCCCACAAAGAAAACAAAGAAACCTATAAAGGTGAAGGGATTGTGAAAGATGTACCATTCGTGAGGAAAACCACCCTGGCCACCAACGAAAGAGCCAAAACTCATTCCACCAGAAATGAGAACGATGGTGAGAATGGAGATCGTAACTGGAACTTCATAACTAATAATTTGAGATGCCCCTCTCATTCCCCCAAGCATTGACCACTTTGAGTTTGCTGAATATCCACCGAGAAAAACAGCGACGCCAACAAGGGAGGAAACACCGATGAGATAGAAAACACCGACATTGAGATTTGCAAGAGTTAAACCAGAAGAAAAGGGCACAACGGCCAGGGTTGCGAATACACCAATAAGTGCGAGAAGGGGCGCTAAATTAAAGAGGGTTTTGTCTGCCTGAGCAGGAAATATATCCTCTTTCATAATCATTTTCACGCCATCAGCTAGGAACTGAAGAAGGCCATAAGGACCTACCCGGTTTGGACCTTGTCGTAGCTGGATATCTGCAGAGATTTTTCTTTCGGCATAAGTACCAAGACCACCAACAAGGGCCATGACATTGACGACGACAAAAGCTCCAGTAAAGAAGACAATAAAGGTCATTAATCCAGTAGCATCAAAGCCCAATACTTCAGTCACAGTTGCAATGACTTTTTGATGACCTTCAAATTGGTTTAGATATTCATTTAACGAGGGACTCATGCCTTCTCCTCAATACCTTTTAATTGATTAACTTGCTCATCCGATAACTGGAAAGAGCGTACCCAATCAAGGTCACCCTTACTCCAGCAATAGATAATTCCAAAAACAAGAACAGAAATAAAAACGAGAAGTGAACCGACTAGGACTGCACCTTCGCCGATCGCTACAAACTTTCTAAAGATGGCCGCAACAGGAAACATCAATGCACCCTCAACGTCAAAAACGATGAAGATGAGAGATACAACATAAAAGCGTACATTGAAATTTGACCAAGCCGTACCAACTGGATCTTCACCACATTCATAAGCTTGTTCTTTGAGAGAACTTGGCTTGAAAGGTCTAAGGATTTGCGCAAAGAAAACGGATACCAGAACCAATCCTACGGCTAGCGACATAAGAATGATAACAGGCATGTATACGTCTAAGGTATAGGCCGTCATGAGCTGTAACTCCGATATGTTAAGGTGCAGAAAAACTACATGAACTTTAACATATTGGAAACATTTTGAAATGGCTTTTTTGCTCGACTTAGTCTAGTGATAGAGACATTAGCAAGCTGCTGTCTATTAGTGGAAATTTATTGTGACGCATTTAAAAACTGTAAAAGATAGAATTGTTGAAAGCGAAAAAAACTCGCAAAAGTCTGCGCGCCTCGTTGGACTTGATGCAACAAAGTTTTTGATGCTTCTATCCTTTAATAAGGAACTTGTATCAGACTCAAAAAGAGCAAGTGTATTCATTTTTCCTGATACTGAGAGCTGCGAAAGTGCTTTTGATGTGGCGCGAGACAATTTTGAAGATCAGGAGGTTCTTCTATTTCCAGGGCTAGACCACAGTCCCTATGGTGGATACGTTGCATCAGAAAGGCCGCTCTTTGAAAGATTCTATTGCCTCAATAAAATTGAAAAGGAGCGTCAGAAAAAACCAATCATGGTATTTACCACGATTGAAGCCCTCCATCTCAAACAACCTCCCAAAAATTTACTAGAAGAAAATAGCTTAAACCTAGAAGTTTCCGACATTGTTTCCCCTGACCAACTCAAGGCCAATCTTACAAAGATTGGCTATCAAAACTCTATAACCGTTGAAGAGCCGGGAACCTTTAGCCACAAAGGTGAGATTTTCGATATTTACCCATCTGATGGGGAACCCGTGAGGCTTCATTACTTTGACGACATGATCGAAGAGATTTTTCTTATTGATAAGGAAACTCTTAAAACAAAGAGGGATTGTCCCGTTAATGACATTCACCTAGGACTAACACCCCGCTTTTTTTGCTCAGCTGAATTTTCGACCAATTTACGTGGGGCCATTCCAATGCCTCCCGTCTCTCACAAAGATAAATATGAAAAGAGAAAATCTATATTTAATAAGTTAAGTGATGGTTTTCTTTTTGAAAGTTATGCCAGCTATATTCCACTTTTTACCGAAGAAAATAATTCGCTTTTAGATTACCTTGATGGAACTGAGCTTAACATTCATCTCTTCGATAGCTTCAAGGTTAGAGAGATTTGGGAAGGGGAGTGGTTTGATCTTCAAGAAGAATTTCAGACTGTTGATAAAGACGCCAACTCCGATATCATTCTCCCTTCTCCTGAAAACCTTTATTACGAGGACTTATTTGAAAAGTTAAATGATCACAATGTCACTCATGTCAATGAGCTAGAAATAGCCGTTGATATCGATAAAGATCATGAGAGCATTCATATAAAGACTCAAAGCTTTAGCCAGTTCTTCGATTTTCCTCATTTTAAAAGTCAAGAAAAGGCAGAGTTTCTCAGAAGTGTTTTTACAACTTTAAAAAGTCATTTTAAACATTCCGGAACTATCGTTTTCTTTCATTCTAATGAAGCTAGTAAAAATGAGTTCAATCACCTCTTAGAGATTTATGAATTTAGTAGAGAGCAAAAAGAAAGAATAGATTACTCTCGCTTTCCTCTTCAACGAGGGTTTTATTATGAAAATGAAAAGACTCTTTTTTTAACTGAGGGCGACCTATTTTCTAACAAAAGAAAAAAAGTAAAAGAAGCTAGCCAAAAGGACCTTGACCTCTTTGCTGAGCAAATAGCTACATTGGCAGTAGGTGACTATGTTATTCACAATGAACACGGTGTTGGTAAATACCTAGGGCTACAGTCATTAGACCTTTCAGAAGATAAGGCAGACTTTCTCGTTATTGAATATACCGGTAATGATAAAGTCTATGTACCTGTCTACAAGATGAACCTTATTCAGAAGCATGCCAACAGTACTGCTTCAATATCAATCGATAGCTTACGAAGTAGTAAATTTGCGACTCTGAAAAAGAGAGCAAGCCAATCCATAAAGAAACTTGCTTTTGACCTTCTCAAGCTTCAAGCAGAAAGGGAGTCCTCTCAGGCTTTCTCTTTTTCAGAGCCTGATCATTACTTTAGGGAGTTTGAACTTTCTTTTGAGTTTCAAGAAACTCCTGACCAGTCACACGCTATTGAAAATGTTTTGAATGACATGCAAAAAAATAGACCAATGGATCACCTTGTGTGCGGGGATGTTGGTTTCGGTAAAACGGAGGTGGCAATTAGAGCTGCTTTCAAGGCAGTCATGGACAACAAACAAGTTGCAGTGCTTGTTCCAACAACGATATTGGCCCTCCAACATTATAGCTCTTTTAAGAAAAGACTTAAAAACTTTCCTGTTGAGCTCGACTACCTAAGTAGATTTAAGTCACCGAAGGAAACTAAAGAAATCATTGAGAGACTAAATGATGGAAAAATTGATATTGTCATTGGTACACACAAACTTCTCTCTGATAAAGTTAAGTTTTCTGACCTTGGGCTTGTCATCGTTGATGAAGAGCAGCGCTTTGGTGTTAATCATAAAGAGAAGCTAAAACGGTTAAAGGCTAACGTAGATTTTCTAACCCTTACGGCAACACCTATTCCACGAACCCTTCAACTTAGCTTTCTGGGCTTAAGAGACCTTTCGCTTATTAAAACTCCTCCTCCCAAGAGACAGTCTATAAAGACCTATATAATCAAAGAGGATGCACTCACCCTTCAAACAGCGATAAGAAAGGAACTTAAAAGGGGAGGACAAGTCTTTATTGTTCATAATAAGGTTCACGATATTGAAGAATACTCTGGAAAAATTCGCGAACTTGTTCCAGAAGCCAATATTGTCATTGGCCATGGTCAGCTACCAGAAAAAGAACTCGAAAAAAGAATGCAGGGTTTTTATGAAGGTAAGTATCAAATCCTCATCGCTACGACGATTATTGAATCTGGTATCGATATTCCAAATGCGAACACAATGATTATTGATCGCGCCGACACTTACGGGCTCTCCCAACTCCACCAGTTACGTGGTCGAATTGGTCGGTCGGACAAGAAAGCATATGCTTACTTTGTCATTCCCAATGACCGTAACCTTACAAATGTTGCAGAAAAAAGACTTAAGGCCTTGCAAACTTATGCTGAAATGGGCTCAGGCTTTAATATTGCTTCATGCGACTTAGAGATTCGCGGAGCGGGAGACATTTTAGGAGCTAATCAGTCAGGCCACATTGAGGCGATTGGCCTTGAACTTTATATGGAACTTTTACAAGATGCCATCCGAGAACTTAAAGGGGAGAAGCAAAGCTTTACCAAGAATATTGAAATAACCAGCCCCTTTCCAAGTTATATACCTAATAACTACATCGAGGACTCTGGGGAAAGACTGCGCCAATACAAGAGGCTCTCTAATACTCAAACACAGGATCAACTTGAAGAAATGCTTGATGAGCTCAATGATATCTATGGTCCCATACCTCTAGAAATTAAAAATTTAGCTGTGCTTCTCAAAGCCAGAATTTATCTCAAGCATTGTGGAATAAAGTCACTACAACTTAATAATCAGAGCATCAGTATTCAGTTTGATAAAAGTGTTCTTGATAAAAGCCAAGAACTCGCTGGAAATGTCGCTCAGACATTCCTTTCCCAACCAAATCTCTACCATTTTAGTCCGGATTATAAGGTCCTCTACAAGAGCAAAAAGGAACTAAATCAGGACTCATTTCTCGAATTTTGTCAGAAAATTGCGGAGCAAATTGTTCCATGTTAGCGTTTTTACGTTAATAATATATTTTTTTGATATAATGATAAAAAATAGATTTCAGGGAATGAAAATATGAGCAAAAGAGTTGCTATAACCTTACTAAGTTTTCTACTTACTTTTTCCATTCAGGCCCAACAAGATCCCACTGTAGCTACCGTTAACGGCGCAAAGATTAAAAAATCAGAACTTGATAAGAAGTTCTATCAAAATATGCTCTTCGTATCAGACAAAGTCGTTACTAAGAAGAAAGTTTTAAACGACATCATCAATCGTGTCCTTGGTATTCAAAGAGCGAAAAATAAAAACCTTCAAAATGATCCTGTCGTTAAAGAAAAAATGGAAGATGTTCTTTATCACGCTCAAATCTCAAAAGACCTTGAACCCCAACTTAAAAAAATTGTTGTAACTGATGAAGACATTAAAAAGTACTACGCTTCAAAGCCTGAGTACCGTACAGCGCACATTCTCTTTAGAGTAAGAGCAAAGCCTGAAAAAAATGAAGCTCTTGCGGCCCAGAAAAAAGCGATGGAAGTCTATATGACCCTTAAGCAAAATCCAGACAAGTTTGCAGAGTTAGCTAACCGCTATAGTCAAAGTAGTACTGCGGCAAATGGTGGAGATATGGGCTTTCAACCAGCAGTAAGAATGGCACCTGAGTATTTCAAGGCAATCAATGGTAAACCTGACGGGTATATTACTTCTCCTGTCAGAACTCAGTTTGGCTACCATGTTGTAAAACTACTAGCTAAGAAGGACTTTAGTTCAATCAATACGGCGCTTTACAAGAAAATTGTTTACGACAAGAAGCGTGATGAAATTCTAGAGAAGTATTTTGACGGCTTGCAAAAGGGTGCCAACATTAAAGTTGAAGAGAAATTCCTCAAACGGGACCCTCTTAAATAGCCCTACGTTACTTGTCCCAATGCAAAAAAATGTTTAATGTAAGACCCACACTAAGTTGTGGGTTTTTTAATGAATAAGCTACTAATCCTTCTTTTTATTGCTCTTATATCTTTTGAAGGTAACGCAAAGTTACTCGATAAAATTGTTGCTGTAGTTAACTCACAGCCTATTCTCTTATCTCAAATTAATAGGATGGGAGAAAACCTTGAGGCGCGAAGGAACATCTCTCCACAAATCTACGGCAAGAAGACTTACACGAAGAAAAACCTTGTCGATATAAAAATCAATGAGTTCCTTCTCCGCGATAAGCTCACTGAAATGGGTTACGTTATTACTGATGAACAAGTGGAAGCTCAAGTAAAGGCGACGGAAGATAGACTCGGGCTTAACCGTGCAGCCCTTCTCAATTTCCTAAAGTCCAATAACTTCTCGTTCGATGAATACTTTGAGCTCATTCGAACCTCCATTGAATACAACCTCTTCCTTTCAAGAATTATTCAACCTTTGATTTCCATAACAGAACAAGATGTTAAAAACGCTTATTATCAAAAGTACTCAAGCAATCGTAGACTTAGCTTTAAATATGAATTGGTAGACTTCTCTTTAGACAGAGGCGATTTTAAGAAGGGTATGCTTAGACAGTTCAAAAGTGTTCTGACGAGCTTTCAGCAAACAGGCATTCTCCCTGACGAGTTTAGCAACGTTAGCACTAATGTGATTGGGGAAATCAGAGAAGATGGACTTACTAGTGACCTTAAGAAAGTGCTAAAAGATACACCCGAAGGTAAGTTTTCTAATCCTATTCTTATCGGCGGTCAATATCATGTGTTCTTTATTAAGAGCAAGGACTTGGTCGAGTCTGAAGACTTCCTTGTTAAGAAGAATCAGATCAGAGCACAGCTTTTTCAAAGTTCAATGGAAACCATCGCAACATCTTGGTTTAAATCAGAAGCTGATAAGCACTACATTAAATACTTTATTGATAAATGATTCACGTCGTTCAAGGCCATGAAAAAGGAATCGGATTAGAGGTTTTTCTCAAATCTACAGTTCTTTTATCACAAAAGAATCTCAACCATATTATTCTCTATTGTATACCTGAGACATTAGAGGAAAATCTTAATAACTTAAAACTGCCTTTTAAGATTTATGACTCAAAGTTTATTTTATGTAACAAAGAAATAAAGAGTTGCTTTTGTAAGAACGAAGCCTTACCTCAGTCAACGGTTGTTTTAAATGAAGCCTTAAAAAAGATTGGTGAAGGCGAGTGCTTACTTACCCTACCCACCTCTAAAGACCAGCTTATTATAAAAAATAGAAGCCTAGCAGGGTATACAGAGTTTTTTAGAACCCTCTTTAAAAACTCACATGTGGCAATGCTTTTTAAAGGCCCCAGAGACCTAAGTCTACTTTTAACAGACCATATTCCTCTCAGCGCTGTATCAAAAGAATTGAGTCACGAGTTTATTAAGTTGAAGTTAAAAGTTGTTGTCGACGGGCTTAGTCGATTTTTCAAGAAGCCCGAAAAAATCATTTTTGCAGGTATTAATCCTCATGCAGGGGAGGGGGGTATTCTTGGAAGGGAAGACGAGGAGATTACTAAGGCCATATCTTTGCTAAAAGCTGATTTCCCTAATATAAACTTCCTCGGCCCCCTTCCTGGTGACACCCTTCATTTTGAAGACACTTCACCCAGTAAAACCCTTCAAGTTTACACCTATCACGACCAAGGGCTTGTGCGTTTTAAAAGCGATAATGGACTTTTTGGTTTAAATATTAGTCTAGGCCTACCATTTCTTAGACTAAGCGTGGATCACGGGACCGCTTTCTCTATCTATGGTAAAAATAAAGCCGATGCCAGTGGATGCCTATATGCACTAAAAGAAGCCCTTAAGGTTTTGGACCATGACAATAAATGAGATAAAGGTTACCAAGTCGCGTGTACATAACTTAAAAGATGTAAGCGTTACTATCCCCAAAAATAGTCTCACCGTAATAACGGGACCCAGTGGCTCTGGTAAGTCATCTTTGGCTTTTGATACAATCTATGTTGAAGGACAAAGAAGATATATCGAGTCACTTTCAAGTTATGCACGCCAGTTCTTAGGTCAGTACCAACCACCAGATGTAGAGTCTATTACTGGACTTAGTCCCGCTATTGCCATTGATCAAAAATCAACAACCAGGAATCCCCGTTCAACTGTAGGAACAATTACAGAAATCTATGATTATCTTCGAGTCCTCTATGCAAGAGTCGGTGACCTCCATGATCCTGCAAATGGTGAAATCGTACAAAAATACACGCCGCCTCAAATTGCACGAGAGTTGCTTGCCCTTCCAGAGAGAACCAAAGTTCAATTAATGGCACCCGTTAAAACACCAAGTGCAAAGATGGCCCAAAAAGAAATCAGTAAATTTCTAGCAATGGGCTACTCTAGAATTCATTATAACGAAGAGATTTCAACTCTTGATGAAGACCATAACTTTCCTAAGAAAGGGCCTGTTGATTTTGAAATTGTTATAGACCGAATCCTAATAAAAGAAGGCGTCGAAAAAAGGCTTTCAGATAGTATTGAGCACACCCTCAAATTGGGACAAGGTGCCATTCTGGTCTTAGTTAATGATGATGAATACCTTAGTTTTTCCGAAAATCTTGTTTCTGAAGAAACTGGGGAAACATTTCCAGATTTAGAGCCAAGGCTCTTTTCCTTTAATAGTCCTATCGGTGCTTGTCCTAAATGCAACGGCCTTGGTGAGAGCAAGGAGTTCTCACAAGACTCAATGCTCTTCGATGAGAGCCTTGGCGTCCTTAAAGGGGCAATAGAGCCTCTGACAAAAAAGAATAACTTTCTCTACAAGATGGTTGAATGCTTTCTCAAGGCAGAAGGTTATGATTCCTATACCCCGTTGAAGAAGTTAAAGAAAAGTGTCCATGACTCTCTTTGGCATGGAACTGATAAGGTTTATACATATTCTTTTAAATCAGAAAACAGTAACTTTGAATTTAAGAAGCCTTTCCCCGGTATTTTGAACTGGTATGACAAGAAGTTTCATGAGACAGGATCCGAAAAGGTTAGAAAAAGTCTTGAAAACTATATGAAAGTTCAAAAATGTCTTTCATGTAATGGAATGAGACTCAACCAGGCCGCGCTCCATACACTCATTGCTGATAGGAATATTATGGAAATAAGCTTCATGAGTATTGAAGATGCCTATAATTTCTTTAAAGACGACTTCCTTGATGGAGAAAAAGCCGTAATCTCAGAAAAGCTTCTAAAAGAAATTCGTTCTCGCTTAAAATTTTTAGTGGATGTTGGTCTTGGTTATCTTAATCTCAATAGATCTGCTGCTAGTCTTAGTGGTGGAGAAAGCCAGAGGATCAGACTTGCTACTCAAATAGGATCGGCACTCTCAGGAGTCCTCTATGTCTTAGACGAGCCTTCTATTGGTTTACACCAGAGAGATAACACCAAACTTATTAAAACTCTCAAACACCTTAGAGACCTTGGAAATACCGTACTCGTAGTTGAACACGACGAAGAAACTATGGAAGAAAGTGATTTCCTCATTGATTTAGGTCCAGGGGCTGGCCGCCACGGTGGAGAAGTCGTCAACGTAGGAGATAAGAAAAAGTTTTACAAGAATAAAGACTCTTTGACGGCAAAATACCTCACTGGAAATGAACAGATTGAGGTCCCCAAAAAAAGAAGGGAATTGAAGGATTTTATAAGTCTAAAAGGGGCTAAACAGAATAACCTCGACAAGGTTGATGTTAATATTCCTCTAAATGGTCTTGTATGCATAACTGGTGTTAGCGGTAGTGGTAAATCCACTCTTTTGCACGAAATATTTGTGCCTGCATGCAAGAACTACCTTACTCCAATGGGAGGACTTTATGACAAGAAGAACTATCATTCCATTAAGGGTCTACAGCAAATTAAATCAATTATAGAGCTTGATCAAAGTCCTATTGGCAGAACCCCACATTCAAACCCCGCGACATATACAGGACTTTTTGATGATATTCGTAAAATTTATTCAAGAACTCCGGAATCACAGATCAGAGGTTATAAGCCAGGCAGATTTTCGTTTAACGTAAAGGGTGGTCGGTGTGAGGACTGTGAAGGCAATGGTGTAAAGAAGATTGAAATGCACTTCCTTCCGGATGTTTATATCACTTGTTCTGAGTGCAAAGGAAAGAGATACAATAATGAGACCCTAAGTGTTCTCTATAAGGGCAAGAACATCGCAGATGTTTTAGATATGACGATTGAAGATGGTTGCGATTTTTTCCGAAATCATCCTAAGCTTTTTAGAATCTTGAGTACGCTTAAATCTGTTGGTCTTGGGTACATGAAGCTTGGCCAGCCCGCTACTACTTTAAGCGGGGGTGAAGCACAACGTCTAAAGCTTAGCAGAGAGCTTGCTAAAAAAACCAAGGGTAGCACATTATATATTCTCGATGAGCCCACCACAGGCCTTCACTTCCAGGATATTAAAATTTTACTTAAGGCGATCAATAATCTTGTTGATCAAGGCCATAGCGTAGTCATTATTGAGCATAATTTAGATATCATAAAAAGCGCAGACTATATTATTGACCTTGGGCCTGAGGGCGGAATAAATGGTGGAACTATTGTAGCAGAGGGTACGCCTGAAGCTATTTCCAAGGTTAAGAAAAGCTTTACTGGTCAATACTTAAAAAAAGTTCTTAAATGAGTTTGCTTGATATTAAATCTTTAAAAGACAATCCTTATCTTTTACTTGTTGACTCATATAAAGTCGTAAAAAAGTTTATAGAATACTCCTCACTTAAACCTGCCCAGCTTTTTATCAATGAAAGCCTTTTAGAGGAGTGTGACTTCGCCAAAAAGTTTCCTGATGTAAAAACCTTAAGTGATAACGATTTTAAAGATATCCCTGGTGTTAAATATCACAAGGGAATTATTGGTGTATTTCATAAGAATCTTAATTTTTCGCCAGAACTAAAACCTCCCTTTGTCATACTTAATGGAGTCACTAGTCCTGAAAATGTCGGGAGTATTGTTAGGACTTTAAGTGGTTTGAATTTTAAAACTTTAGTCATAGATGAGAAAACGGTGAGTCCCTATGTAAGGCGGGCCATTAGAGTTTCAATGGGAAATATTGTCTTCCTCAATGTTTTAAAAGTGTCCAATCTCAAACAATTTATCAAAGATTGCCCTTACCCTATTTATGCCACTGGTAATGAAAAGGAATCTTTTTCACTTGAAAAATGGAATCCTGAAAGAGAGAGTGGATTTATTATTGGCAGTGAGGGTCATGGTATGGACCAAGACCTCTATGATTTATGTAAGAATACTATCTGTATTCCAGTAAGAGATGAGGTCCAGCATTACAATGCTGGACACTCTTGCGCGATTTTAGCGAGTCGCTACTTATTCAATACTGCCAAGTAAGGTAGACATTTCTATTGCTGACATGGCCGCATCCCAGCCCTTGTTGCCAGCTTTTGTTGCTGCTCTT